>JANMPI010000065.1:0-20792 GCA_031369785.1 Acidobacteriota bacterium | reverse complement strand
TCCCTCTTCACCGCCGGCGTGGCCGAAGGCGACGTATCCGGCGAGCCGGACCCCCGGTAACTGGCCACGGCCATCCGCAGAGCCGGATACGGCGCCGGTGCCGATGGCGTGGAGCCAGATGCGAATGGACTCGTTGGCGAGCGCGCCGTCCTCGGTGGTCCCGAACCCGCCGGTGACCGTTCCCGCGGAGGAGAGAAGCTCGAGCTCGAGCGTGTCCGAGCCGGCGAGCAAAGCCTGGACGCCCGGGTGTGGCGAGCTCCCGGCGGCGGCGGCGGCCATGGGAAAGGTCAACGGGCCGCCCATGCCGCACGAAGCCGCGGGAAGGACCTCGAGAAGATACGGGCCGGCGAGCGCGCCACCCTGGGGGGAGGGACTCGGAGGGGGGCTGCTCGGGCCCTGCGGCGCGTCGGCCCCGCCGCATCCAATGACGAAAACGATGGCCAGGAGGGCCGAGGCACGGCGGAGGGGGGTCAAAGACGGCATGCTACAGTAGCGCGCGCACGAGGGTCAACCCTCGTCGGAGGAGCAGGTTGGAGCTACTTGACCCCGGCCGCTCGGCCTTCCGGAAATACCAGGATTTAGTCGTGGGCAGCCGCGATCCGATCCGCCTGATCCTCCACGAGCTGATCCTCCTCACCACGTCGTGGGTCCCGGGGGCGCTCGGCCTCCTGCTCCGCAAGATCGCCTACCCGTTGCTGCTGGGCGCGGTCGGCCGCAACGTCACCTTCGGCCACGGCGTCGTCCTCCGCCACCCGGGCAAGGTGCGGTTGGGGGACGACGTGGTGATCGACGATCTGGTGGTGCTCGACGCGAAGGGGACGGCCAACCGCGGGATCGACATCGGCAAGGGCGTGTTCCTGGGCCGCGGCACGATCCTGTCCTGCAAGGACGGCGACATCGTCCTCGGCGATCACGTGAACATCGGGTTCCATTCCGAGATCTTTTCCGGCTCCAACGTGACCGTGGGGCGCTACGGGCTGTTCGCCGCCTACACGTACCTGGTCGGCGGCGGCCATGCTCTCGGGGGCCGCGGGACGCCGGTGATCGAGCAGGCGCGCGAGTCGAAGGGCATCCGCCTCGGCGAGAACGTGTGGCTGGGGGCGGGAGCGCTGGTGATGGACGGCGTGCAGATCGGGGACGACGTGGTGGTGGGCGCGGGCGCGGTGGTGACGGGCGATCTGCCGGCGGGCGCGGTCGCGGTGGGCGTTCCCGCGAAGGTCGTGCGCACGCGCGAGGCGGGTCCCGCCGGCGCATGACCGGGCCCCGGCGCATCCTGGTCGTCACGTCGGGCGCGCTCTTCGTCCGCGGCGGCCACCTGACCATCGCCGAAGAGACGGCGGCGGCCTTGCGCCGCGCCGGCCATCTCGCCGAGGTGCTGGTCACGCCGCAGAATCGCTTCGGCCGCCAGGCCTCCGCGTATCTCTCCACGTGGATGACCGACGTCAGCCAGACCGCGGACGGGCATCCGGTCGACCAGGTGATCTCGCTGCGGTTCCCGTCCTACGCCGTGCGCCACCCGCGTCACGTCTGCTGGCTCAATCACCGCATGCGCGAGTACTACGACCTGTGGGAGCGCTTCACCCGCGGGCTCGGACGGCGCGGGCGATTGAAGGAGGGCGTGCGGCGACGCGTCTTCCACACCGCCGATCACTGGCTGCTGACGAGGAACGTGACCCGACTGCTGGCCCAGTCCCGGACGATTCAGACGCGCCTGCGCCGCTACGGGAACATCCCGAGCGAGGTCCTCTATCCGCCCCCCCCGGAGCGGCCGTATCGCACCGACGGCTACGGCGACTACGTCTTCGCGGTCTCGCGCCTGCATCCATTGAAGAGGATGGGCCTCCTGGTGGAGGCGGCGGCCCTCATGAAGGACCGCACCCTGCGGGTGAAGATCGCCGGCGAAGGCGAGGAGGCGACGATGCTCGCGGAGCGCATCGAGGCGCTGGGAGTGCAGGACCGCGTCTCCCTGCTGGGGCCGATCACGGATGGCGCCCTCGTCGATCATTACGCGCGCTGCCGCGCGGTGTACTTCGCCCCCTGGAACGAGGACTACGGGTTCGTGACCCTGGAGGCGTTCCGGTCCGGCAAGGGCGTGATCACGACGCCGGACAGCGGCGGCCCCGCGGAGCTCGTCGAGCACGAAGTGAACGGCCTCGTGGCCCCTCCGACCGCGGAGGGCATCGCGGAAGCGCTGGATCGGATCGCCGGGGATCGCGGGCTCGCGGAGCGCGTCGGCGAGGCGGCGCGGACGTCCGCCACGCGGTTCCTGTGGCCCGCGACCATCGAGGCGCTCGTCCGGTGAGCGCCGCACATTACAATTGCGTGGTGAGGAAGCGATGAGCAAGACCACGGTCGAGGAGCAGGCGATCGGCAACAGGCCGGCGCGCGAGGACGTCCCCTTCACGACGATCTCCGGCCGTCCGATCGAGCCCCTGTACCGTCCGGCCGACGCGGCCTCCGTCGACTACGCGCGCGACCTCGGCGACCCCGGGGAGTTCCCGTTCACCCGCGGCGTGCACAAGACCATGTACCGCGGGAAGCCGTGGACGATGCGCCAGTTCGCCGGCTTCGGCAGCGCGGCGCAGACCAACGAGCGCTTCAAGTACCTGCTCGGCCATGGCTCGCACGGCCTCTCCGTCGCCTTCGACCTGCCGACCCTCATGGGCCGCGACCCCGATCATCCGCTGTCGCTCGGCGAGGTGGGGAAGTGCGGCGTCGCGGTGACGTCGCTCGAGGACATGGAGGTCCTGTTCGCGGGCATCCCGCTGGACAAGGTCAGCACGTCGATGACGATCAACTCGCCGGCGGCGATGTTGCTGGCGATGTACGTCGCGGTGGCGGAGAAGCAGGGCGTGTCGCCGGAGAAGCTGACCGGCACCTTGCAGGCGGACATCCTGAAGGAATTCATCGCGCAGAAGGAGTACATCTTCCCGCCACGGCCGAGCATGCGCGTGATCGTGGACATGGTGCGCTACTGCACCGAGTCCATGCCGAAGTGGAACTCGATCTCGATCTCCGGCTACCACATCCGCGAGGCGGGATCGACGGCCGCGCAGGAGCTCGCCTTCACGCTCCGCGACGGCATCGAGTACGTGCAGTGGTGCGTCGACGCGGGCATGGACGTGGACAGCTTCGCGCCCCGCCTCTCCTTCTTCTTCAATTCGCACAGCGACTTCTTCGAGGAGATCGCGAAGTTCCGCGCCGCGCGACGGATCTGGGCGCGCACGATGAAGGAGCGCTTCGGCGCGAAGAACCCGAAGTCCTGGATGTGCCGCTTCCACACCCAGACCGCGGGGGTGAGCCTCACCGCGCAGCAGCCCTACAACAACGTCGTGCGCACCGCGCTGCAGGCGCTGGCCGGCGTGCTGGGCGGCACGCAATCGCTGCACACCAACTCCCTGGACGAGGCGCTGGCGCTGCCCACCGAGGAGGCGGTGACGATCGCGCTGCGGACGCAGCAGGTCATCGCCCACGAGTCGGGGGTCGTGAACACCGTGGACCCGCTGGCCGGGTCGTACTTCGTCGAGAAGCTGACGAGCGACATCGAGGCCGAGGCGCTCGAGTACTTCCGGAAGATCGACGCCATGGGCGGGATGGTCGCGGCGGTGGAGCGCGGCTTCCCGCAGCGTGAGATCCAGGAGGCGGCGTTCAAGTTCCAGAAGGCGGTCGAGCGCAAGGAGAAGATCATCGTCGGCGTGAACGAGTACGTGATGGAGGAGGAGCCGTTCCCGATCCTTTACATCGACCAGTCCACCGGCGACGCGCAGGTGGCGCGGGTCGCGGCCCTGAAGGCGCGCCGCGACAACGCCGCCGTGCAGGCGGCGCTCGCCCATCTGGCCCAGGCCGCCCGGGGGACGGAAAACATCATGCATCCCATTCTCGAGTGCACGCGGGCGTACGCGACCCTCGGCGAGATGTGCGACGCCCTGCGCGAGGTCTGGGGCGAGTACGTCGAGGCGCCGATATTTTGACGGAGACGAAGCCGAAGATCCGCGTCCTCATCGCCAAGCCGGGATTGGATGGCCATGACCGCGGGGCGAAGGTCATCGCGCGCGCGCTCCGCGACGGGGGCATGGAGGTCGTCTACACCGGGCTCCGGCAGACGCCGGAGCAGATCGTCGCCGCCGCGGCGCAGGAAGACGTCGACGCGATCGGCCTCTCCATCCTCTCCGGCGCGCACATGCCCATCTGCCGGAAGGTGATCGAGCTCCTGGGGACGAATCAGATGCAGGACGTGCGGGTCTTCGTGGGCGGCATCATCCCCGCCCAGGACATCCCCGACCTGAAGGCGATGGGGGTGGCCGAGGTGTTCCTGCCCGGCGCCTCCACCGTCGACGTCATTCGGCTCATCGAAGCCGCCATCCCGGCCCGCAAATCAAGGTAGTATCCGCGCTGGAGGCACGACTTGGGGAAGAAGATCCTGCTGGCCGACGACAGCATCACGATCCAGAAGGTCATCGAGCTGACGTTTTCGGACGAGGACTTCGAGGTCGTGACGGTGGGGAACGGCCGGCTCGCCATCGAGCGCCTTCCGGAGGCGCGCCCGGACCTCGTGCTCTGCGACATCATCATGCCGGAGAAGGACGGCTACGAGGTCTGCGACTTCATCAAGAAGACGCCCTCGCTGGCGCACATCCCCGTCCTGCTGCTCACCGGCGCCTTCGAGCCGTTCGACCAGGAGCGCGCGGCCCGCGTCGGCTGCGACGGCTTCCTGGCCAAGCCCTTCGAGCCACAGATGCTCATCGCCAAGGTGAAGGAGCTGCTCGCGCAGTCCGCGTTGCGGCCGACCCCCGCGCCCGCCGCCTACACCGCGCCCGCTTCCGCTCCGGCTCCGTCGTGGCCGCCCGCCTCGTCGCCCGCGGCGCCCGCCTGGTCGGCCGCGCCCTCGTCGCCGCCGGTGCGCCCCACGCCGCCGGTGACGCAGAGCATCTCGGCGCCGCCGCCTCCGCCGCCCGTCGTCGTGGGCGACCCGGAGCCGGTGGACGATGACGACTTCTCGTCCGGCGATTCCTTCGGCGGGACGACGTCGAGCGGCGCAGGGTCCGGAGCCGACATCGGGACCATGAGGTCGCCGGCGTTCCCGGCCGCGGATGACGACCCGTTCGGCGCCGCTCCGAAGTCCCTGGACGAGCTCTACGATGACGATCCCTACGGCGCCGACAGTGGCCTGCTGCCGCTCTCCGACGACGAGGCGCAGAGCGTCTCGCCCGCCCCCGCGCCGCCCCGCGACGAGGAGCCGGCCCCGTGGGCGCAGCCGACGGTCGAGGTCCCGCTGGAGATGCGCGCCCAGGCCGGCGTCCAATCGGCGCAGGCCGCCGCGGATGGCTTCGAGGAAGTCTTCGAGGACGAGCCGGTCGTCGCGGTATCGCCGTTCGCGGCTTCGCCCGCGGAGCCCTCGGCCCCGTCGCCCGCCGCGCCTCCGACGGCCTTCGCGGCGCCGCCCCCCGCGCGGGAGACCCCGGATTCGTCCTTCCGCGACATCGCACCCGCGGAGCAGGAGGACCAGATGTCGATCTCACGGTCCGTCGCCGGCGAAGTCAACGTGCCCGTGGACATGGTCGAGAAGATCGCGCAGCGGGTAGTGGCCCAGATCTCGGAGAAGGTCATCCGCGAGATCGCATGGGAAGTCATCCCCGACCTCGCCGAGGCCCTCATCAAGCGGGAGATCGACCGCCTGAAGGCCGAGCTGCAACAGTCGTAGCGTGCTCCCCAAGGCGTACGAACCGAAGGAAGTCGAGGCGCGCTGGTATCCCGTCTGGGAAGCGCGCGGCTATTTCACCGCCCGCCCCGATGCGCTGAAGCCGCCGTTCGCGCTCGTCATCCCCCCGCCCAACGTCACCGGCTCGCTGCACATCGGCCACGCCTTCACGCTGACCTTGCAGGACGTGATCGTGCGCTGGAAGCGGATGAGCGGGTTCGACACCCTCTGGCTCCCCGGCCTCGACCATGCCGGCATCGCGACGCAGATGGTCGTCGAGCGGCAGATCGCGAAGGAAGGCTTGCGCAAGGAGGACCTCGGCCGCGAGGCCTTCGAGAAGCGCATCTGGGAGTGGAAGGAGCAAAGCGGCGGCCAGATCCTGAAGCAGCTCCGCCTCATGGGCTTCTCGCTCGACTGGAGCCGCGAGCGCTTTACCATGGACGCCGGCCTCTCGCGCGCGGTGCGCGAGGTGTTCGTGTCCCTCTACGAGCAGGGGCTCATCTACCGCGGCCACTACATCGTCAACTGGTGCCCGCGCTGCGTCACGGCACTCAGCGATCTCGAGGTCGAGACGCGGTCCGTGAACGGCAGCCTCTGGCACATCCGCTACCGGGAGCCGGACGGCGGCCCCGGAATAGTGGTCGCCACGACGCGCCCGGAGACGTTGCTCGGCGATACCGCGGTTGCCGTGCATCCCGACGACGAGCGCCACCGTCATCTCGTCGGCCGGACGGTCGTGCTCCCCATCCTCGGCCGCGAGATCCCCGTGGTCGCGGACACGTTCGTCGACCGCGAGTTCGGGACGGGCGCGGTGAAGATCACCCCCGCGCACGATCCCAACGACTTCGCGGCCGCACAGCGCCTCGGGCTGCCGTCCATCGACATCATGGACGAGCGCGGCAACCTGAACGAGAACGCGGGCCCCTACGCGGGGCAGGAGCGCTTCGCCGCGCGCGAGGCGATCGTCGCCCAGCTTGCTGCCGAGGGCCTCCTGGTGGCCACGACCCCGCACGTGGTGCCGCTCGGGCATTGCCAGCGCTGCCGCACGGTGGTGGAGCCGCGGTTGTCACGCCAGTGGTTCGTCAGGATCGCGCCCCTCGCCGAGCCCGCGATCCAGGCCGTCGAGGACGGCCGCATCAAGTTCGTGCCCGAGACGTGGGCCAAGACCTACTTCGAGTGGATGCGCAACATCCGCGACTGGGTGATCAGCCGCCAGCTGTGGTGGGGCCACCGCATCCCCGCCTGGACGTGCGGCGCCTGCTCCGACCTGATCGTCGCGCGGGAGGCCCCTCCGGCGTGCCCGAAGTGCGGATCGACCTCCCTCGAGCAGGAGCCGGACGTCCTCGACACCTGGTTCTCGTCGGGTCTGTTCCCCTTCTCGACCCTCGGATGGCCCGACCCGACGCCCGACTTCCAGCGCTATTACCCGAACGACGTGATGATGACCGGCTTCGACATCATCTTCTTCTGGGTCGCGCGCATGATCATGCTCGGCGGCCGCTTCGCGGGGGACGTGCCTTTCCGCACCGTGTTCATCAACGGCCTGGTGCGCGACGAGAAGGGCGACAAGATGTCGAAGACGAAGGGGAACGACGTCAACCCCCTCGATCTCATCGACCAGTACGGCACCGACGCCATGCGCTTCACCCTCGTGGCCCTGGCCACCCCGGGCACGGACCCCGTCCTGTCCCCGAGCCGGCTCCTCGGCTACCGCGGCTTCGTGAACAAGCTCTGGAACGCGTCGCGGTTCGTGCTCATGAACCTCGAGGGAGGGGAGCGGGCGGAATCCTACGATCGCGCCCGCTTGCCGCTGGCCAGCCGCTGGATCCTGAGCCGCCAGCAGGAAGTCGCGGGCCGCGTGGGCGCGGCGCTCGCGGAATTCCGCTTCGACCAGGCCGCGAACGAGCTCTACCACTTCGTGTGGGACGAGCTCTGCGACTGGTACATCGAGATCGCCAAGGGCTGGTTCTCCGATCCCGTGGAGGGCCCCCGGGTTCGCGCCGTGCTGGTCGAGGTGCTGGAGAAGACGCTCCGCCTGCTGCACCCGGTGATGCCCTTCGTCACCGAGGAAATCTGGCAGATGCTGCCCCACGAGGGCGAGTCGATCATGATCGCGCGCTTCCCGACCCCGGACGCGGACAAGCGCGACGCGGCGGCGGAGGAGCAGATGGCGCGGCTGATGCGCGTCGTGACCGCGGTGCGGACGATCCGCGCCACCTACGAGGTCGACCGCAAGCGCCGCCTCGACGCGACGCTGGTCGCGAAGGACCCCGCCGACCGCGCGTTCTTCGCGCCGCACGAGGCCATGATCCGTCACCTGGCGCTCCTCAACAGCTTCACGATGGTCGCGGAAGCGGGTGACGACGCGGGCACCATCCGCCAGCCGGTGGATGCCGCCGAGCTGCGCATCCCGATGGCCGGCCTCTTCGACGTCGGCGCGGAGACGGCGCGCCTCTCGCGCGAGGCGGAGAAGATCGGGACCGAGCTTCGGTCGCTCGCGAAGAAGCTCGAGAACCCGCAGTTCGTGGATCGCGCCAAGCCGGAAGTCGTGCGCGAGGCACGGGAGCGGGTGCAGGAGCTCCAGGACCGGCGAGTGAAGATCGACGCCACGTTGCGCGAGCTGCGAGGCGTCGCGTGAGCCGCGCCGGCGAGCGCGTGCCACCATGGGGATTGGTGACGATCGCCCCCGAGGTGCTCGACCGCCTGGCTCGCGCCGCTCTCGACGAGGACGTCGGGTCGCGCGACGCCACCACCGAAGCCACCGTGGATGCCGCGCTGGTGGCCGTGGGAACGCTGGTCGCCAAGCAGGAGCTGGTGGTCGCCGGCCTCGATCTGGCCATGCACGTCTTCCAGGCCCTCTCGCCGAAGGTCGCCTGGGAAGCGCGGGCACGCGAGGGCGATCGCTTCAAGTCCGGCGACCTCATCGCCTCGGTGGCCGGCCCCGCCCGGGCGATCCTGACCGGCGAGCGCGTCGCGCTCAACTTCCTGCAGCGCATGTCGGGCATCGCCACCCTCACCCGTCGCTTCGTGGAGGCCGTGGAGGGGACGGGGGCGCAGATCCGCGATACGCGGAAGACGACCCCCCTCCTGCGCGCGCTCGAGAAGCGCGCGGTGGAAGTCGGCGGCGGCGTGCCCCATCGCTCGGGGCTCCACACCGGGATCCTGGTCATGACAACCACGTCCGCCTCGCGGGATCGGTCGGGGAGGCCACCCGGCGCGCGGTGGCGGCGGCGGACGGCCTCCTGGTCGAGATCGAGGTGGACGCGCCGGGCCAGATCGCGGACGCGCTCGCCAACGGCGCGCAGATGATCCTCCTCGACAACTTCACTCCCGAGGACGTGCGCACGGCGGTGGCGCGCGTCGCTGGGCGGGTACCGGTCGAGGTCTCGGGCGGCATCAAGCTCGAGAACGTCCGCGCCTACGCGGAGGCGGGGCCGAACTACATCGCGATCGGCGCGCTCACGCATTCCGCGCCCGCGATGGACATCTCGCTCGAGGTCGAGCCCGCCTGACCGTCGCGGCCCGCGTCCGGGCGCGGCTCGACGCGGCCGGAACGCCCTGGGACGCGCCGATCGAGCATCTCGCGGTCGCGTCCTCGACCAATGACGTCGTCAAGGAGCGCGCGCGCGCCGGCGCGCCGGAGTGGACGGTCGTCCTCGCCGACGTGCAGACGGCGGGCCGCGGGCGCCACGGCCACGCCTGGGGATCGGCGCCGGGGAACCTGCACCTGTCCGTGCTCGTCCGCCCCTCGTTGGACACCGCGGCCTGGGGACGGCTCCCGCTGCTCGCCGGTCTCGCGGTCGCGGAGGCGCTGCACGGGTTCGGCGTTGAGCCCGCGCTCAAGTGGCCCAACGACGTCCTCGTCGGCGGACGGAAGATCGCCGGGGTGCTGGTCGAGTCGGCCTCTTCCGGCGGCGCCCTGGAATCGGTGGTGATCGGCGTCGGCGTGAACGTCGCCTCCGTGCCGGACGCGCTGGATCCGGCGTCGCGCGCGGCCGCCGCCTCTCTCCGTGAATTCGTGGCCGCGCCCGACACCATCGCGGTCGCGGCGTCGGTCCTGGCGCGAATTCGCGTCTGGTATCATCGCCTCGCCACGGGAGAAGGCGGCGCGATGATGGCCGCGTGGCGCGTGCGGGCGCTCCCGTGGTGGGGGCGCGACGTCGAGGCGAGGTCCGGTGGCGAGGTGATCCGCGGCCGCGCGATGGATGTGGACGAGAGCGGCGCCCTCGTCCTGCTGCTCGCCGACGGCACCCGAACCCTGGTCCATGCCGGCGAGGTCCGCGAGCTCCGGCCCGGCGCTTCTCCGATCGATCGCTAGAACGATGTCCCTGCTCCTCACCATCGACGTCGGCAACACGAACACCGTCCTCGGTGTCCACGACGGGGCGGCGCTCCGCGCGCACTGGCGGCTCACCACCCGCCGCGAGCAGACGACCGACGAGTACGGCATCCTGGTGCGGAGCCTGTTCCTCGGCTCCGGCGTCTCGCCGGCGGACATCGCGGGCGTGGCCCTGGCCAGCGTCGTGCCTTCGCTCACGGCGGGTCTCGTCGCACTCTCGCGCGAGTATCTCGGACAGGAGCCGCTGGTCGTCGAGCCCGGCGTCAACACCGGAATGCCGATCCTGTACGAGCCGCCGGGCGACGTGGGCGCGGACCGCATCGTGAACGCGGTGGCTGCCTTTGCCGCCTACGGCGGGCCGGTGATCGTGGTCGACTTCGGCACCGCGACCACGTTCGACGTGGTGAGCGCCGCCGGCGAGTACATCGGCGGCGTCATCTGCACCGGGGCCGGAATCAGCGCGGAGGCGCTCTTCCAGCGCGCCGCGCGCCTGCCGCGGGTCGACATCCGCCGGCCGGCGGCGGTGATCGGGCGCTCGACGGTGGCCTCGATCCAGTCCGGCCTCTACCACGGCTATGCGTTGATGGTCGAAGGCATGCTGGCGCGGATCCGCGCCGAGCTCGGGGTCGCCGCGCGCGCGGTGGCGACGGGAGGGCTCGCGCAGACGCTCTCCGCCGACCTGCCTTCCATCGACGCCGTCGATCCGGTGCTGACCCTCACCGGGCTGCGGCTCATCTGGGAGCGCAACCGGCCCGCGCGCGCATGAGGGCGGCGGCGGGGGCGCCGGCCGCCGTCGATCCGGAGGCCGCGTACTACCAGACCATCGAGGAGTTCTTCGTTTCCCGCCGCGGCGATCCGATGTTTCTCTCCAACGCGGACTGGCTGCTCATCCGCGGCTGGCGCAAGGCCGGCACTCCGTTGCGCGTGGTTCTCCGCGGCGTGGCGGACGCGCTCGACGCGCACGCGCATTCGTGGGGACGCCACCGCAAGGTGGGAAGCCTCGCGTACTGCGCGGCCGAGGTCGATGTGGCGCGCGACCGTTGGCAGCGCGCGCTCGCCCTCGGCGAGGAGCCGGGGGCGGCTCCCCAGGCCGCGCTCTGCGGTTTCGCGGAGGCGCTCGCGGGCGCGCCTTTCGAGGGCGGCGTGCGCGCGCATGCGCTGGCCCTGGCCACGGAAATCCGCGCGTGGGCGGCGGATCCTCCGCCGCTGCGCGAGCTGGAGGCCCGCCTGTCCGTTCGCGAGGGCGTGCTGCTGGCACGCCTGCGGGACGTGACCCCCGCCGATCGCCGGGCCGCGGTCGAGGCCGACGCGGACGCCGAGCTCGCGCCCTACGCGGCGCGCATGCCCGCGCCGGTGCTGGCCCAGATCCGCCGCGACTCGATCACGCGACGGGTGCTGGCCCTCTACGGTTTGCCGCGGTTGAGCTTGTTCGGCTTGTGAGCAAGGCGTCCAGCCTCCGGCCCGGGCAGGTGATCGAGCTCGACATCGAGAAGGCGGTTTACCGGGGGCAGGGTCTCGGCCGCCACGAGGGACAGGTCGTGTTCGTGCCCCGCGCGGTGCCCGGCGATCGCGTCCGCGTCCGCATCGTGGCGGGGACGGGCGGCTACGTGCGCGGCCGCGTCGAGCAGGTGCTCACCCCGGCGGCCGGCCGCCGGCCCGCGCCGTGCCCGCTCTTCGCGCGTTGCGGCGGCTGCGCGTACCAGGGCTACGACTACGCGCCGCAGCTCGCGCTCAAGGAGGCGGTGCTGCGCGAGACGCTGACCCGCGCGCGCGTCGCCTGGCCGGGCCCGATCACCGTCCACCCGTCGCCGGAGGCGGGCTGGCGGATCCGCGCGTCGCTGCACGCTCACTTCGACGCCCAGGGCCTCCGCCTCGGCCTGCACGAGGAGGGAACGCACCGCGTCACCGACCTCGAGACCTGCGTGCAGCTGTCGCCGGCGATGAACGCCGCCCAGCGTGCGATCGCGGCCGCGCTGGGCCGCCGGCCGGACTGGGCGCGCCACGTCCACGACGTCGACCTCGCGGAGGCGCCCGACGGGGCACAGCTGGTGGCGTCGGTCGAAACCGATCTCGAGCCGTACGCGGCGGGGGCGCTCGCCGCCCTGGCCGACTCCGTTCCTGCCCTCACCGGGTTCGGCGTCGTCGCGGGGTCGCAGCGCGACCGCCGCTTCATGCCGCTGCGCGGCGAGCCGTGGACCTTTGCCACCGTGCAGGGGATCCGGCTCCGCGCGCACGTGCGGTCGTTCTTCCAGGCCAATCGCTTCCTGCTCGGCGATCTCGTCGCCGCCGTCACCGGTCTCACCCCCGGCGGCGGCCCGGTGCTCGACCTCTACGCGGGCGTGGGACTCTTCGCGCTGCCCCTCGCGGCGCGCGCGGAGCGGGTGCGGGGGATCGAGATCGACGCCGGCGCCGTCGGCGACGCCGAGCGCAACATCGCCCATTCGGGCCTCGCCAACGTCCAGGTCCAGCGCGGAGACGTCGCCAAAGCACTGCGCGATCTCTCCGTGGACGCCGACGAGCGCATCGTGCTGGATCCGCCGCGGGCCGGAGCGGGCCCCGAGGTGGTGGCCGCGATCGCCGCCCGGCGGCCGCTCGCCATCGTGTACGTCTCCTGCGACCCCGCGACGCTGTCCCGCGACCTCGGCGGATTCGCCGCCGCCGGATACCTGCCTTCCGCCGTCGAGCTGTTCGATCTCTTTCCCGACACCTTCCACCTCGAGACCGTCGTCGCACTCCGCCGGGCCTGATCCCTCTTTCGGCCTGTGACGGTTCCGGAACCGACCGCGAGTGCCGTCGCCCGGACGCGCGCCCCTCTACGCTCCTCGCCGCTTGCCACCCATCGCGACCTCCACACGCCCGCTCCTGCTCGTCGCGATCTTTCTCGGCGCCGGCGCCGCCGTGCCCGCGCCGACGGCCGCGCGGTGGGCCTGTGTGCTCGCGGCGCTCGCCGCCGCGCTGCTCGCCCTGGCGTGGAGGGCGGCGTCGCGGGCGGGAACGGCGGCGGTCTGGGCGGCCGCGATCGGAATCGGCGCCGCGGCGGCGATGGTCGAGCAGCTGGAGTATGACCAGACGCCGCTCGCCCGGCTGGCCGCTCGGCTCGAGGACGCGGGGCCGGTGCAGGTGCGCGGGACCGCGCGACGGGACGCCGTTCCCGGCGACCCGCAGTTCGTCCTCCTGCTCGACGTCGACGAGCTCATGGTCGCCGGAAGCGTCGTCCCCGCGCGGGGTCGAGCGCGCATCGACGTCGGCGGCGAAGCGGCGCGCCCGGAGATCACCGACGGCGATCGCGTCTCGGTGTGGGCCGAGCTCCGTCCGCCGCGGACCGCGGGGAGCCCGGGCGCCTTTGATGCGGCCGCCCAGGCCTTTCGCGCTGGCATCCACGCGACCGGCCACGCCAAGACCGTGCGCCTCGTGACGCGTGGCGGCCGCGCCGACGTCGGGTGGCGGCGCGACTTCACCGCCCGCGCGCGGCGGTGGGCCCGCGGCCGCATATTCGCCGTCGTGCCTCCCGGCACCGAGCAGGCGCTGGTGCGCGCGATGGTGCTCGGCGACCGCGCGGGGCTCGACGACGACACCGCGGAAGGCTTCCGCATTGCCGGGACGTACCACGTGCTCGCCTTGTCCGGCGCGCAGGTAGCGCTCATCGCGGCGGTTCTCATCGCCCTGGCCCGTCGCGTGGCGGGGAACGCCGCCCTCACCGCCGTTCCCGTCGCGGCGGCCCTCGTCTTCTACGCGCAGCTCGTGGGCGGCGACGTGCCCATCGTCCGTGCCACCGTCATGGCCATCGTCCTGCTCGCCGGCCGGGCCCTCGCGCTCGATTCCGACGCCGCGAACATGCTCGGGCTGGCGGCGCTTCTTCTCGTCGTCCACCGGCCGTCGGCCATCGGCGACGTGGGCTTCCAGCTCTCGTTCGCGGCCACCCTCGGCCTGATCGTGTTCACGCGCCCGCTCGTGGCGCGCGTCCGTGCGCTTCCCTTCGGCCTCCACGTGGCGCTCGCGGGCTCGGTGGCCGCGCAGGCGCCGCTGGAGCCGCTGCTGGCCGCCCAGTTCCACCGCATCGCCCCCGCCGCGCTCGTCCTCAATCTCGTCGCCGTGCCCCTGTCGACCGGCGTGCTGGTGGCCGGGTCCGCGGCTGTCGCCGTCAGCGCGATCTCCACGGGTGCGGGCGCCCTGGTGGGGCAGCTCGCCTGGCTCCTCGCTCACGCCCTCCTCGCCTCGGGCGAAGTGGCGCGGCGGTTCCCGGCCCTCGATCACCGGATGGCGGACCCGTCGCCGCCGGTGATCGCGCTCTACGTCGCCGGGCTTGGCCTGCTCGCGCTCCGTCCCGGGTGGCGCGCGCTCCTCGTGGCCCTCGCCGGCTTCGCGGGATTGGTCGCGGGCCCGGCGCCGGTGGCCGACGGCCTCCTGCACGTCACCATCCTCGACGTCGGCCAGGGCGATTCCATCGTGCTGCGCTCTCCGCGCGGCGAGGCGTGGGTCATCGACGCCGGGCCCGCCTTCGGGGGGCGCGACATGGGGGAGGCGGTGGTCGCACCGTACCTGTGGTCGGCGGGCATCACGCGCATCGAGCATCTCCTCGTCACGCATCCGCACCCCGACCACGGCGGTGGGGTGCCGTTCCTCCTGCGCGCGTTCGACGTCGGCGAGGTGTGGGAGGGCGTCGCGCCGCGATGGGATCCGGCCTACGCGGCCCTCGATCGCGCGCTCCGCGCGTCGGCCGTCACCCGCCGCGCGGTCCGGCGCGGCCTGCGCGCGGAGCGGGACGGCGTCCTAATCGAGGTGATCGGCCCCGCGGGCTCCCCGCCACCCGGGAAGACCCGCAACGACGATTCCCTCGTGGTCGCGGTGCGCTACGGCGCGGTGCGCATCCTGCTCGCCGGAGACGTCGAACGGGCGGGGGAGGCGGCGCTCGCCGTCCCTCCGGCCGACGCCCTGAAGGTTCCCCATCACGGCAGCCGGTCGAGCAGCACGCCCGCGCTGCTGGCGGCGGCGCGGCCGCGGGTGGCGATCGTCTCCGCCGGGTACCGCAGTCGCTTCGGCCACCCCCATCCCGACGTGGTCGCCCGCTATCAGGGGCTCGGCATTCCGTTGCTGCGCACCGACCGCGACGGCTCGGTAACCCTCACCACGGACGGGGTCAAGCTGTGGGTCGCGACGTACCGGGACGGGCGCGAAGTCCGCTACCGGTAACAAGTAAGCGGCCAAGCCACCTGTGCTAGAATCGCGCTCCTGCCGGCGATGGTGCGGGTGGCTGCCCTTTCCACGGCTCCGTGCGGTCGCCGAGGCGGGGTTGCACGCTTTCCGCGCCCTTTCGCCCGGCACCGATAGATGAGCGACGACAAGAAACCCTTCACCGTCACCGACCGCCGGCACTTCACGGCGGAGGGACGGGCGCGAGAGATCGAACCCGCCGAATCGTCCGCCGTCGCGGCGCCGCCCGTGCCTCCCGCTCCGTCGCGGCCCGAGCCCGAACCCCCGCGGGTCGCCGCACCGGAACCGCCGGATGGAGGTGTCGGCGGCTTCGATGCCGACGAGGGGATGGGCCCCCTGGGCGACGAGGAGCTGCCGTCGTTTCCCACCGATCTCCTCGGCCTGATCGGCTCTCTCGCCACCCAGGCCACCATGCTCCTGGCCGGCGACCCGCAGTCGCGCCGCCCGCCCCAGCCGCCGGAGCTCGAAGCGGTGCGCTCGATCATCGCGCTGCTCGACGTGCTGCACGAGAAGACGAAGGGAAACCGCGACGCGCAGGAAGATCGCGTGCTCGACGGCGTGCGCTACGAGCTCAAGATGGCATTCGTCGCGCGCACGCGCGCGGGCGGGGCGTGAGGGCAGCCGCCGCCGCGCTCGCCGCCCTCTTCACGGTCGCGCCGGGCGCGAGCCCGCCGCCGTCGCAGGACAAGGTCATCGACGTGCGCTCGCGGAGCGCCGCCGCCGGCAACAGCTTCGAGGGGCTGTGGGCGGCGCAGAAGCGGGCGGAGCGCAAGGGCGATCTCATCGGCGGCCAGAACACCTTCCGCGAGATCCGCCGCCTGCGCATCGAGCGCAACGTCCGCAGCCTGGAAACCCTCGCCCTCGCCCGCGTCGCGGACGGGATGGACGCGCTCACCGCCAACGACGCCGACAAGGCGACGGGGTACTTCTCGGACGCGACGCTGCTCGATCCCCATCTCTCCGACCCCCACTTCGGGCTCGCCCTCGCGGCGATGAAGAAGGGCCCGCTCGGCATCGGCACCGCGATCAAGGAGACGCTGGCCGGGACCTCGGCCCGCCTCACCAGCGGCCGCGGCGGCCTCTACCTGAGCAATCTCCTCGCCGCGTCCGGCCTGCTCGCCCTCTTCATCACGGTCTGCGTGTTCGCGATCGCGATGCTCCTGCGGCATGCGACGCTCCTCCGCCACGACTTCGAGGAAGCGCTGGGCAGCGGACGACGCTCCCTGGCCCTCGGGGTCGCGGTGGCGCTCCTCCTCCTGCCCGCGATGACTTTCCAGGGCTGGGGGTGGCTGCCGCTGTGGTGGCTGGCCGTCCTCTTCCTGTACATGTCGCCGATCGAGAAGGGCGTCTCCGTCGCCGCGCTCCTCGCCACCCTCGCCGTCGGGCCGGCGGTGAAGGGCCTCGAGGCGCGGCTCCTCGCCCAGCAGAACCCGCTCTTCCGCGCCGCGATGCTCGCCGTCGAGGGCGAGCCCGACTCGCGCGCCCTCTGGCAGCTCGAGGACGCGACGCGGGCTCACGGCGACGACCGCGACCTGCAGTACCTGCTCGCCATCCAGTACAAGAAGGCCGGCCGCTACGACGACGCGGGGAACATCTACAAGGAAGTGCTGCGGGGCGCTCCCACCGACAGCATCGCGCTCAACAACCTGGCCAACGTGGAGTTCGCGGCCGGCGAGTACCCGGCGGCGATCGCGCGCTACAAGCAGGGCATCGATTCGGGGCCGCCCGCGGACGTCGCCGCGACCTTCTACTACAACCTCTCGCTCGCGCACCTCCAGCGCTTCGAGTACCAGCCGGCGCAGGAAGCGCGGTCGCAGGCGGACCGCCTGTCGAGCGGGCTCATCCGCACCTACGACAATCTCTGGAAGTACGACAAGGGCGACTACGCGGTGGTCGACCTGAACCTCAACCCCGGGCAGGTCTGGGCGAAGTTCGCCGGGCTGCGCGAGGGCGTGGGGGCCCGGAACGTCGCCCGCGATGCCGAGGTCCGGCCGGCGGCCGACGTCAAGACCGCGTTCCTCAATCGCTTCGCCGTGTTCCCCGTGATCTTCGCCGTGACCTTCCTCGGCCTGCGCCGCTGGCGGGGCGCGAAGGCGTTCACGATGCGCTGCCTGAAGTGCGGCACGCCCTTCTGCCGGCTCTGTCACCTCGGCGTCGTCACCGGCGGGCTGTGCACCCAGTGCCACCATCTGTTCGTCGTCCGCGACGGCGTGTCGGGCCCGGCGCGAAACCAGAAGCTCCTCGAGGTGCAGAAGGAGGACTCGCGGCGCGACCGCGTCTTCCGCATCCTTTCCCTCCTCGTTCCCGGGGCCGGGCACCTCTACGCCAACCGGGCCCTCGTCGGCCTTCCCTTCGTGCTGCTCTGGTCGGCGATCATCGCGATCGCGCTCCTCACCTATCGCGTGCTTCCGCTCACCGAGGCGGCGGGGCCGCTCAGCCCGCCCTGGGGCTTCGCCCTCGGCGGCCTCCTCCTCCTCGTCCTGTACGTCGCGGCCAATCGCGTGCGGCCCGACTTCGACGTCCGCGTGACCGCGCGCCGCCCGCCGCCGCAGCGCGCCCGCAAGCGGGAAGCCGCGTAATGGCCCTCGAAGGGACGATCCGCGACTTCGGCCTGCCCGACATCTTCCAGCTCATCGGGCTGCAGCGGAAGACCGGCATCCTGACCCTGAAGAACGAGAAGGACCAGATGACGGTCGCGTTCGAGAACGGCATGGTGGTCGCCGCCGACTCGTCGACGAAGCGCCTCGAGGACCGCCTCGGCAACGTGCTGGTGAAGCAGGGCAAGCTCACCAAGGAGCGCCTGGAGGACGCCCTGTCGACGCAGAAGGCGACGCTGCAGCGCCTCGGCCACGTGCTGGTCACCCAGAACGCGATCACCGACAAGGACCTGAAGGAAGCGATCACGGTCCAGATCTCGCAGCTGGTCTTCAAGGTCTTCCGCTGGCGCGACGGCGAGTACCACTTCGCGCCCACCGACACCGTCGACTACGACCGCGAGAACTTCGCCCCCATGAGCGCGGACTTCATCCTCATGGAAGGCATCCGGATGGTGGACGAGTGGCCCATCATCGAAAAGAAGATCCCGTCGATGGACATCGTGTTCAAGACCGCGGTCGATCCGGGGACGATCGAGGTCGCGGTCTCCGCCGACGCCGCCAGCGATGCCAAGAGCGCGGCCAGTGCGTCCAACAAGATCCGCCTGAGCCGCGACGAGGAGCGCGTCTTCCGCAAGGTCGACGGCACCCGCACCGTGCAGGGGATCGTCGACTCGTCGGGCCTTTCGGAGTTCGACACCTGCCGCATCCTCTTCGACCTCCTGAACCGCAACCTGATCAGCACCGTCGGGCGCGGGGCCAAGGTCGCGGAGACGAGCCGCCGCGAGGCGGTCGTGTCCTCGACCCCCGGCTACGTGCTCGCCGCCGCCGCGATCCTGCTCGCCTTCGTCGGCATCTCCGCGCGCGCCCGCACTCCTTTCGCGGTAGTCGGCCTCGCGCCCTATCTGCAGACGACGCACGACCAGTTGCTGGACGGCATCCGCTACGACCGGCTGGAGCGCCTCGATCGCGGTGTGCTCGCCTACCACCTCGCGCAGGGGACGACGCCGGGCACGCTCGAGGAAGTGGCGACCCGCGGCCTGGTCGACCGCAGCTACCTGAAGGATCCGTGGGCGCGGCCGTATCACTACGCGCTCACCGCCACCGGCTACCTGCTGAGCGCAGTGGACAACGCGGGCAAGAAGATCCCCAGCACGACGATCGAACGCGCGCTTCCCCTCGAGAAGCCGGACCCGCCCCGCTAGGGCCGCGCCCATGAACGACGTCGTACGCCTCGGCGCGGACCCCGTTCCGCGGTGGCCCCGCCCCGTGGTGGCGCTCGGGAACTTCGACGGCGTGCACCGCGGGCACCAGGCCCTCGTCGCCGCCATCATCGGCGCCGCGTCCCCGCGGTCGGGAACACCGGTCGTCCTCACCTTCGACCCCCATCCGTCGCGCGTGCTCGCGCCGGGCGCCTGCCCGACCGCGCTCATGACCCTCGACCAGAAGACGGCGACGCTCTTCCGGCTCGGCGTGCACGCGGTGGCCGTCCTCCCGTTCACGCCCGAGATTGCCGCCGCCCGCCCGGAGGATTTCGCGGCCGACGTGCTCCAGCGGGCGCTCGGCGCGCACGCGGTAGTGGTCGGGACGAACTTCCACTTCGGGCGGGGCCGCGCCGGGGACGTCGGCACCCTGCGCCGCCAGGGCGAATCGCTCGGGTTCGCCGTGATCGAGGTCGCGCCGGTGGTGGTGGACGGCGACCGGGTGAGCAGCAGCCGCATTCGCGAGGCGCTGGCCGGTGGCGATGCGGGCGCGGCGGCACGGTTGCTCGGCCGCCCGCACTGCGTCTTTGGCGCGGTGGTCCGCGGCGAGGGGCGCGGGCGGACGATCGGAATCCCGACCGCGAACCTGCGGCCGGAGAACGAGACGCTGCCCGCCCTCGGCGTGTACGCGGCGTGGTGCTGGCCCGGGACCACCCCGGCGGCGTGTCCGGCGGTGGTCAACATCGGACGGCGGCCGACCTTCGGGGCGGGCGCCGTCTCCGTCGAGGCCCATCTCCTCGACTTCTCGGGAGACCTCTACGGGCAGCGGCTGGGCCTTTCGTTCGTGTCGCGGCTGCGCGGAGAGCAGGCATTTCCCGGCCCGGAGGCGCTGGTGGCGCAGATCGGGAGCGACATCGCGGAAGCGCGGGGCATCCTCGGCGGCCCGCGGCCAGCCTCTCCGTGGGATGCGCTATAGTCGGCTTGCGGCGCCGATCCCCTGGCGTTTTGCCCAGCAATGAGCGATCTCACCGTCGACACCAGCGACGTCGAAGACGTCACGGTCCTTTATCCCCGCGGCTTCATCAATGCCCATACCGTGCGCGGCTTCGACGCCGCGATCCAGAAGGCGGTCTCCCGCGGGCGGTTCAAGATCGTCGTCAGCTGCGAGGGGCTCACCTACATCGCGAGCGCCGGCCTCGGGGCCATGATGGGCGCGATCGAGGAGATCCGCGGCAGCGGGGGCGACCTGCGGCTGGCCGGCCTCAACGACACCGTCAACAACATCTTCGAGATCCTCGGCTTCAACCACCTGTACCGCACGTACCTTTCCGAGGCGGAGGCGGTCGCGAGCTTCCGTGAAGGCGGGCAGGCCGCATCCTGATGCCGGCGACCGCGCCCCGGCGCCGGGCCAAGCCGGCGCTGGTGGTCAAGATCCCGAGCGAGACGTCCTACCTCGCCCTCGTCCGCGAGCTCACGAAGAAGATGGCGGAGACGGCGGGCTTCCCGGAGGCGACGGCGGACCGCCTCGCCCTCGCCGTCGACGAGGCGACGACCAACGTCATCGAGCACGCGTACAAGGGCGCCGCCGACCAGGAGATCGAGCTCCGGTTCGAGGATCGCGGAGCCGAGTTCCGGGTGGAGATCATCGATACCGGCAAGATGGTCGATCCGCGGACCGTCCCCCGCGTCGACCTCGAGCGCTACGCGGCCGAGCGGCGCACCGGCGGCCTGGGCATGCACCTCATGGA
>JANMPI010000503.1:0-8552 GCA_031369785.1 Acidobacteriota bacterium | reverse complement strand
GCTGGGCCGGTTGCTCCAGGTGACCGGCCTGTTGGTCACCCTGGTTGCCGCAACGGCCTTCTTCGGGACGCCGGACACGATCGCGATGCTGCGGATGATGCTCGCCGGGGTCGTGTTGTTCATCCCCGGCTGGGCGCTCGCCCGACGCGAGCCCTGACTACTGCGGCCTCGACATAGACTGTGGCGGTTATGGCTCCCCCGGCGCGCGTGACCGTGCTCCGCGACGGGCCGGTGCTCCAGGTCGGCTTCGCCGGCGCCTGGAACCTGCGCGCGGGTCTGCCGCAGATGTCGAACGCCATGCGCGCGCTCGACGCCACTCCGCGGCCGGACCGCCTGCGCCTCGACGACGAGGGCATCGACAGCTGGGACAGCAGCTTGTTGGTGACGGTGCGCCGGCTGGAGGCGGCCTGCACCGAGCGCGGCATCGAGATGGACGGCTCCGCGCTCCCCGCGGGCGCGTGTCAGCTCCTGGACATCGCGCGGGGAACGTCGCCGGCTCCGGGCGCCCGCAAGCGCGGCGAGCGCGAGCTCGTCGACGCACTTTCCCGCCTGCGCAGGGGCTCGCCGATGACCGAGCGGATCGGCGTCGCGATCCTCGAGAGCCTCGGATTCATCGGCAGCAGCGCCGTCGCCCTCGGGCGGATGCTGACCGGGCGCACGCGGAGGCTGGACCTCGATCTCACCCCTGCCATCCAGGAGGCCGGAGCTCACATCCTTCCCGTGCTCGCCGTCATCGCGCTGCTCGGCGGCGGCGTCCTTTCCCTGCTCGCCACGCAGCAGCTCGACCGGCTGGGCGCCATCCTCGTCGCCCCCAACCTGGTCGCCATCGTGATCGTGCGTGAGCTCTCCGCGCTCGTCGCCGGATTCGCCCTCGCCGGCCGCTGGGCCTCCGCGAACGCGGCCGACCTCGCCACCATGGTGGCCGCCGACGAGGTGGACGCACTTCGCGCCGTGGGTGTCGACCCGTTCGATCTCCTGGTGGCCCCGCGCCTGCTCGCGCTGATGGTGATGGGGCCCGCGCTCGTCCTCTACGCCACCTTTTTCGGCCTTCTCGGCAGCGTCGCCATAGGCGTCACCCTCATGGAGCTACCGGCCCCGGAGTACCTCTCGCGCACGCGGGAGGCGCTCAGCTACGATCACGCGCTCACGGGGCTCGTGAAAGGCGTCGTCTTCGGCCTCGTCGTCGGCCTCGCCGCCTGTTATCACGGGCTCCGCAGCGGCCGCGGCCCGCGCGCGAGCGGCAGCGCCGTGAAGCGGGCGGTGGTGACCGCCATCCTGTGGGTGGTGGTGGCGGATGCCGCGTTGTCCGCCTTCTTCCAGTGGGCGCGGTACTGAAAATGCCGGCGCCCTTCATCGAAGTGACGCATCTCGTCCTGACCAGCGGATCGCGCGTGCTGCAGCGCGACCTCTCATTCGAGGTCACGCGCGGCCAGGTCTTCGCGATCGTGGGGGAGGAGGGATGCGGGAAGCGGGCCCTGCTGCGGACGATGATCGGCATCGAGCGGCCGGCCGAGGGGGACGTCTCCTACGATGGAGAAGCGCTGTGGGCGGCGCCGGAGCCGGACCGCCGCCGCCGGATGGCGCGTTTCGGATCGCAGCTCGCCGGAGGAGCCCTGCTCTCGACGAAGACCCTCCTCGAGAACGTGAGCCTCCCGCTCGAGGTCCACGGCCGCATGCCTCCGAGGGACGTGCGGTCGGTGGCGCGGCTCAAGCTCGCGCTCCTGGGACTGTCCGGTTACGAGAGCCACTTCCCGGGAGAGATCGACGAGCAGAACCGCATCGCCGCCGCGCTCGCGCGCGCCACCGCGCTCGATCCCGACGTCCTCTTCTGCGAGAGACCGACCGCCGGGCTGGACCTCCGGGGCGCGCGGCTCGTGTCCGATTCCATCCTGCGCGCGCGGGACCACCTCGGCGCGACCGTGGTCGTGATGACCAACGATGCCTCTCTGGTATTGCTGGCCGACGAGGCGATCTTCCTGGGTGTGGAGAGCCGAAGCATGAAGGCGAGGGGCAGGCCGGCCGAGCTGCGCGACCACGCGGAAGCGCCCGAAGTCCGTGCGTTCCTCTCCGGGCCACCGCTATGACGCGCGGCCAGCCGAAGCTCGTCGGCCTCTTCGTGCTGGGTGCGCTGGTGCTCATCGGGGTGGGCATCGCGGCGATGAGCGCGCGGCGGCTGTTCGCGGAGTACCGTACCTACGTCGTCTTCTTCCCCTATGCCGTGGGCGGCCTGCGCGCGGGGGCACCGGTCACCTTCCGCCAGGTCCAGGTGGGCCACGTGACGGAGGTGGATCTCGTTTTCAAGGGCGAGACCTTCGGCGACTCCTGGATCATGGCCGTCGTCGAGATCCGGCGGAATGCGCTCCGCGATCCGAACGGCAAGGCGGCCGACCACTCCGACGCCGAACTCGCGCAGATCATGGTCGAGGCCGGCCTGCGGGCCTCCGTCCGGTCGTCGAGCGTCATCGCGGGGCAGCGTTCCGTCGATCTCGACCTGCGGCCCGATTCGGCGGCGCGGCTGTCCGGCATCAAGTCGCGTTATCCGGAGATTCCCTCCGCGCCCACCGGCATGGAGGTCATCAACGAGAGGGTGGAGGCCACGCTCAAGAAGATCTCCAACGTGCCGATCGACGAGGTCCTGCTCCAGTTGAACGCAACTCTCGCGAGCCTGCAGACGGCGCTCGACAAGGGAGACGTCCCCGCGACGCTGCGCCAGATGCGGACGACGCTCGACGGCGCCACGCGGACCTTCTCCTCCGCCGAGAAAGCGATGGGCCAGGTGGACGGAATCAGCGGCCAGGCGACGGCGACCCTGGCCTCGGTCGACCAGACCATGAAGGGCCTGCAGAAGACCCTCGAACGCCTGGACAAGACGCTGGCCACCGTAGAGAAGAACGTGGAGGGCACGGGTGAGCTCCGGTCGGAAACCCTGAAGACGGTGGAGGAGATGAACGAGCTGATGAAGTCGCTGCGGTCCCTGGTGGAGATGCTGCAGCAGCACCCGGAATCGCTCCTGCGCGGCAAGGAGCCGCGCAAGCCTTGAAGGCCCGGGCTGCCTTCGCCTGCCTGGCCGTGCTCGGCGCCGGCTGCGTGCTCAAGCACTCTCCGCCGGCGCGCCTGTACGTGCTCGAGGCGGTAGCTCGCGAGGCGGCCCCCGCTACCGCGGACGCTCCGCGGGGCGTTCTGGGAGTGCAGCGGGTCTCGGTCCCGGCCTGGATGGACCGTCCCGAGATCACGGCGCGCACGGGAAGGGAAGAGATCCTTCCCGACCCGCTGGCGCGTTGGGGAGAGCCGATCACGCGCGGCATCCAGCGGGTGGTCACGGAGAACCTGGCCGCGCTGCTCCCGGAGCGTCACCTCGTCGCGGCCCCATTCCCCACGAACGCGGCGGTGGAGCATCGGCTCGACCTCGCGATCACGGACGGCGCGCGCCAGCCCGACGGCAGCGTGCTCCTGGAGGCGCGGTGGGCGATCCTTGGCCCCGACGGCGCGTTGCTCGTGCAGCGCCGGTCGTCGCATCGCTCGGGCGTGGTCACGACCGCGGCGGGCGCGGTCAGCGCGACCAGCGAGGCGCTGGCCCGGTTGAGCGGAGAGATCGCGGCCGCGGTGCGCGGGCTGCCACCGGCGGTGACGCCCTAGCGGAGCGTCAGCGATTCGTCGGCCGATGATCGACGCTAGGTGGCGTGCCGGTTCGCGTATTCGCGATACGCATCGAGCAGGCGGCGCGTGACCGGGCCCGGGCGCCCCGACCCGACGGGCCGGCCATCGATGGTCGCGATGGGCATCACTTCCTTGAGGGTGCTGGTCACGAACGCCTCGTCGGCGGCGAGGAGGCGATCGACGCGCACCGTCTCCTCGGTGGCGGCGACGCCCACACGCTGCGCGATCTCGAGGACGAGCGCGCGGGTGACGCCGGGCAGGATCCCGGCGCTGAGCGGCGGCGTCACCAGCGCGCCCTTGCCGACGAGGAACACGTTCGCGCTCGCGCCCTCCGCCACGTCCCCGGCGTCGTTCAGCATCAGCGGCTCGGCCGCGCCCTTGGCCTGCGCCTCGCGCACGGCGAGGATGTTGTTGATGAGGTTGCAGGACTTCATCGCCGGGTCGAGTGCCCGCGGGCTGTTCCGGCGCAACGAGGAGATGATCACGGGGATGCCGTCCCGGTATTGCGCCTCCGTGAACGGCTCGTAGGCCCGCGCCGCCATCATGATCGTCGGGCCCTTCACGCGATCGAACCGATAGGAGATCTCGCCCACGCCGCGGGTGACGATGATGCGAATGTACGACTCGGGATTCGCCGCGCGCTCGAGCAGGCGATCGAGATCGGCGGCCAGCGCAGCGTCGGTCGGCGGGATCGCGATGTCGAGCCGCCGCGCCGAGTCCCGGAGGCGGGCGAGATGGCGGTCGAGGTGGAAAGGCCGCCCGCGGTAGGTGCGCAGCGTCTCGTAGACGCCGTCGCCGAAGGTGAATCCGTTGTCGAGCACCGAGACCCTGGCCTCGGCGGCGGGAGCGATCTCACCGTTGACGGAAGCGAAGAAGCCCATTGTGAGTCATCCTTATTATCACGCACATCGGGGGTGCGATCTTGGAACAAACAGCAGCGATGACGCCGTGGCACGCCCTGGTCCTGGGGATCGTGCAGGGACTGGGCGAGTTCCTTCCCATCAGCAGCTCCGGCCACCTCATCGTGATGCCCTGGCTCATGGGCTGGCCGGTGCAGAGCCTCGCCTTCGACCTGGCCCTCCACCTCGGCACGCTGGTGGCGGTGCTGTACGCCTTCCTCGGCGACTGGATCCGCATCTTCTCCTCCGCGTTCCGCGGCCTGCGCGCCGGCAATCCGCTGCGGGAGCCGGGCGGCCGCATCCTCGCGCTGCTCGCCGTCGCGTCCATCCCCGCCGGCGTGATGGGCCTCCTGCTCGAGAAGTGGGCGGAGACCACCTTTCGCTCGCCCGCGCTCGTCGCGGTGGACATGGCGGTCATGGGGCTCGTGCTGTTCCTGGCCGACCGCCGCGCGCCGGAGAGCGACTCGGCTCTCCGCGACACCATCGACATCTCGTGGCGGGACGCGCTCCTCATCGGGGTCGCGCAGTGCGCAGCACTCGTCCCCGGCGTCTCCCGCTCCGGGTCGACGATCAGCATGGCCCTCTTCCTCGGCCACAAGCGGCCCGAGGCGGCGCGCTTCAGCTTCCTCCTCGCCACGCCGATCACCTTCGCCGCCGTCCTGCTCAAGGTCCCCCATCTCCTGGAGACGGGGGGCGACCCGTCGGTGTGGATCGGGATGATCACGTCGGCGGTGGTCGGCCTGCTGAGCATTCGCGTGCTCCTCGCGTACGTGAAGACGCGGACCTACCGCCCGTTCGCGTATTACCGCTGGGCCTTCGCGCTGGTGGTGCTCGCGGTGTACATCGCGCGACGCTGACCGTCCCCCGGCGGTCCTGGGCTAGAGTTCGGTCATGCGCCCCGTACTGACCGCGCAGCAGATGCGCGAGGCCGACCGGCAGACCATCGAGGAGGTCGGCCTGCCCGCCGCCGTCCTCATGGAGAACGCGGGCGCGGCCGTGGCCGACCTCGTACGCGACCGCTACCCGCGCGCCCGGCGCGTCGTCGTCTTCTGCGGCGCGGGGAACAACGGCGGAGACGGTTTCGTGGCCGCGCGCCGTCTCCTCGGCCGCGAGACCCTCGTCCTCCTCGCCGCGAAGCGCGCCGGCGTCACGGGCGATGCGCGTCTCCACCTGGATGCCTACGAGCGCAGCGGGGGCGCTCTGGTCGAAGCGGGGGGCGCGGACGAATGGCGGTCGCTCGTCCCCGGCCTCGGGCGCGCCGACCTCGTCGTGGACGCGCTCCTCGGCACGGGGATGGCGCGACGGCCGGAGGGCGCGGTGGCGAGCGCGATCGCCGCCATCCGCTCGCTGGCCAGCGACGGCGTTCCCGTCGTGGCCGTCGACCTGCCCTCCGGGATTCCCGCCGACGGCCAGGCCCTCGACTGGCCGAGCGTCGCGGCGACGGTGACGGTGGCGTTCGGCGCGTTGAAGTACGGGCACGTGCTGTCGCCGGGGTGCGACCACGTGGGCGAGCTCGTCGTCGCGGACATCGGGATCCCTGCGTCGGCGATCGCGCGCGCGGGCGCGACGCTGTGGCTCCTCGAGCCCGCCGATGCCGCGGCGGCATACCCACGGCGGGCGCGCGGCGCGCACAAGGGCGACCTCGGCCACGTGCTGGTGATCGCGGGGTCGCCGGGCAAGACGGGGGCGGCGGTGCTGGCGGCGAGCGGGGCGCTGGCCGGCGGCGCGGGCCTGGTCACCATCGCCACCGCGTCCTCGGCGCTTCCGATGGTGATCGCAGCGGCGCCGCCGGAGATCATGACCGAGGGGCTGACCTCCTCGTCGGCCGGGCCGCTCGATCGCCCGGCGGCGATGCGCGCGCTCGCCCTCGCGGAGACGCGGGACGCCGTCGTCCTCGGCCCGGGGCTCGGCGCCGATCCGGCCGCGCAGGCCTTCATCCGCGAGCTCGTGCGCGAGTGCCCGCGGCCGATCGTCATCGACGCCGACGGTCTCAACGCGCTCGGGGCGGATTTCGCGGCCGACTTCACCCGCCGCGACCGCGCGACCGTCCTCACGCCGCACCCCGGCGAGATGGCGCGACTCCTCGGCTCGACCGCCGCCGACGTGCAGCGCCAGCGCGTCGACAGCGCGCGCCGGCTGGCCGCCGCGACGGGCGCCGTGGTCGTCCTGAAGGGACAGGGGACGCTGATCGCCGACGCCTTTGGCCGCGTGGCCGTCAATCCCACGGGCAATCCCGGCATGGCCAGCGGCGGCACCGGCGACGTCCTGGCCGGGATGACCGGGGCGCTGCTCGCCCGGGGAGTCGATCCCTGGACCGCGGCCACCGCCGCCGTGTATGTGCACGGGGCGGCCGGCGACGAGGCGGCGCGGCAGGTCGGCGAGGATTCGCTCACCGCCTCGCACCTGATCGCGGCCATCCCCGCGGCGCTGCGAGCGCTCGCGCCCCGATGACGGAGCGCGTCACCCGGTCGGCGGCGGAGACGGAGGACGTCGCGGCGGCGCTGGCCGCCAGCTTCACGGGCGGCGAGGTCGTTCTTCTCTCCGGTGAGCTCGGGGCCGGGAAGACGGCGTTCGTGCGCGGCCTCGCCCGCGGCATCGGCATCGATCCCGGGGAGGTCGCGAGCCCGACCTTCGTGCTGCTGACCGCGTACCCGGGGCGCTTGAGGCTCCATCACGCCGACCTCTATCGGCTGGAGGCGAAGGACGCCGACCGTGAGCTCGGCCTCGAGGAGCTCCCGGGGACCGACGGCGTCCTGGCGGTGGAATGGGCGGAGCGGCTCTCGTTCGTGCCGTGGCCGCGGGTGTGGCGCGTCGCCCTCGATCACGAGGGCGAGAACGCGCGCCGAGTGACCGTCACCGAGGAAGCCACGTGAAGGCGCGCCTCGCCATCGCCGCTTTGCTCGCCGCCGCCTGCCGGCAGCCCGCCACCCCGCCCGCGGCCTCCGCGTCGCCGGCCGCGACCCCGTCGACGGCGGTCGCCGCCGGGAATCCCTGGAACGTCGTCCTGGTCACGATCGATACCCTGCGCGCCGACCACCTCGGCGCCTACGCTTATGCGAAGAAGACGACCCCGCACATCGACGCCCTCGCCGCGCGCGGCGCGCTGTTCGAGCGCGCGTACACCTTCTGGCCCAAGACCCGCGGCAGCTTCGTGATGATGATGACGGGCCGCCGGCCTTCGTCGAACGGATACAGCAAGACGCATCCGATCCTCGTCGACTTCAACCCGACGCTGGCCAGCGTCTTGAAGGGCGCGGGGTACGAGACGACGGCGATCGTCGACAACCCGAACGTCGCTGCTCGCTACGGCTACGCGAAGGGATTCGACCGCTATCGCGAGACGTGGGAGGAGAAGACGCTCGACAGCGAGGTCGCGCGCGCGCGCGCCATCACCGCCGGCGGCATCGCGTTCCTGCGTGAGCGCCGCGCGGCGGCGCCGTTTCTCCTCTGGCTCCACTACGTGAACCCGCACGCGCCGTACACTCCGCCCGCTCCCCACGACACGGCGTTCCTGGACGCGGCATCCTCCGGCCGCGCACTGCCCGTGGTGCCCGGCTTCCACGGCGGCATCCCGAAGCAGTGGGCCGTTCCGGGCCGGGATCGCCTCGCGTACTACGTCGCGCAGTACGACGGCGAGATCGCGACCGTGGACGAGGAAGCGGGCGCGTTCCTGGAGGCGCTCGGCGCCTCCCCATTCGCGGGCCGGACCCTGGTCGTGCTGACATCGGACCACGGCGAGAGCCTCGGCGAGCACGGCTACTACTTCGACCACGGCGAGGACGTCTTCGAGCCGAGCATGAGGATCCCGCTCGTCCTTTCGATGCCCGGCGGACCTTTCGGCGTGCGCAGCCGTGCGCTGGCCAGCACGCTCGACGTCCTCCCCACCGTCCTCGACGCCCTGAAAGTCTCCGCCCCGCCGGACCTCGCCGGCGTCAGCCTGCTGGCCCAGGTGAAGGGGCACGAGCAGCCGGTGGCGGCACGGCTCTTCGGTGAGAA
>JANMPI010000440.1:0-5569 GCA_031369785.1 Acidobacteriota bacterium | reverse complement strand
TTCGCCGAGATTCCCGAAGACGCGGCCATTCGCGCGGACACATCCGACGAGGAGGGCGCGGTGACGCGGGCGATCCTGCGGCTGGCGTCGAGCAGCGCGCGGCGGGAGCGGATGGGCGCGCGTGCGGCCGCGTTCGTGGCGAAACACCATTCCGCGGCGCGCGCACTGGAGTCGTACGAGCGCGCCATCGACACGGCCATCGCGGCGCCGGTTCCCCGTCCGGCAGATCTCCCCGCCCATTGGAGCGCGTCGGCGTAGATCTGCGCGTGCCGCGGACCCGATCGGCCTATTCGGCGGTCAGCCTGCGGCTCACTGAGCGTCCGCGGCGAAGCGCTGCAGCGCCGCGACCAGATGCTCGCGGAACGTGGCGTCGAGGTCGAGGAACTCCAGGCCGACTCCGAACCGGCCCTCGTCGCCCCCCGACGCGCGGCAGGCCGCGACGCGGCAGCGCACGTCGGTGGTGTGACCGCTGACCGCGATCCGGAACGGCAGCACGGAATCCACCGAGATGGCGAACGGCGATTCGATCCTCATCCCGAAGGGGCTGACGTCGAGGATGCGCGCGCCCACCACCGTGACCGGATTGGTGGGAGGCGTCATCGGGATCCGCGGCGCGCGCCGGCGCTCCATCAGGCGCCTTCCCGCAAGACGCGGAAGCCGTAATCGGCGTACCGGAAATCCGGGGGGAGGCTGCTGCGCGCCGACGGAGGCGACCAGCGCACGCGATGACGCCACGATCCGCCCCGGCTGGCGCGTCGCGCGGGAAGGGCCGGTCGTCCGTCCGCGGCGACGGTCGCGAGCGAGTACCAGTCCGCGCACCACTCGTGAACGATGGTGCCGATGTCGCACAGGCCAAACCCGTTCGGCGTGCCGCGGCCGACACGCCAGGGCCCGCTCAGGGGGCCGTCGGGACTCTCGCCGGCGGGAACGGAATCGCCCCACGGTGTCGGCGCCTGATCGAGGCCGCCACGCGCGGCGCGCTCCCACTCCGCCTCGGTGGGAAGACGCCACGAGCCGCCCACCAAGGCGGCGAGCGATGCCGCATACCCGCCGGCTTCGAACCACGTGATGCCGACGACCGGTTGATCGGGATCAGCGAAGTCCGGGTCATCCCACCACGGCGGCGCCGCCACCCCGGCGGTGGCCACGAAGGGCGCGTACTGCGCCCGCGTGATCGCCGTCCGCGCCATCGCGAAGGGCCCCACCGAGACCTCGCGCACGGGCGTCTCGTCGGCGCGTCCGGTGTCGGATCCCATGCGGAAGGGGCCGCCCGGGACATCGACCATCACCGGCAACCACGGCGACGGCGTCCGCGTGCGAAGTGACGTGGCCACGGCGGCAATCTACCATTCCCCGGAGTATTCTGGGCCTTTGAATGGAGAGCCTCCAGCAATGAGAATCCAGCGTTTTGCCGTCCTCGCGCTTCTCCTCGCGGCGTCCGCGCGAGGCGAGAGCGCACCGGTCCCGGTCACCCTCAGCGCGGGCGAGAAGGCGGCCGCGAGCGTGATCACACCTGCGCTGCTGCGCGCGCACGTCCGGTTCCTCTCCGACGACCTCCTCGAGGGGCGCGGGCCGGCGAGCCGGGGCGACCTCATCGCACAGCGCTACATCGCAACGCAGATGGAGGCGCTCGGCCTCGAAGGCGGTGCTTCGGACGGCGGATGGCTGCAGCCGGTGGATGTCGTCGGAGTGACGTCGAAGGGGCCGGACGTCGTCACCTTCAAGAAGGGCGCGGGCACCCTCGACCTGAAGCCGTTCGAGGAGGTGATCACCTTCTCCCCGGTCGACGCGCCGAGCCCGCGGATCGACGACGCCGAGGTGGTGTTCGTGGGCTACGGCATCGTGGCGCCGGAGTACGGCTGGGACGACTACAAGGGCGCGGACGTCAAGGGCAAGGTCGTCCTCATCATGAACAACGATCCCGAGGACGATCCCGCGCTCTTCGCGGGCCGCACGCGCCTCTGGTACGGCCGCTGGGACTACAAGTACGACCAGGCCGCGCGGCACGGCGCCGCGGGCGCGATGATCATCCACACCATTCCGTCCGCCGGCTACAAGTGGCAAGTACTCCAGACGTCGTGGTCGGGCGAGCAGTTCTCGCTGCCGTCGGAGGGCGCGCCGGAGGTGGTGGTGAAGGGATGGCTCACCGAGGACGCGGCGCGGCGGCTGGCGACCCTCGGCGGGCAGGACCTGAACGCGATGCGCGCCGCCGCGCAGAAGAAGGAGTTCCGCGCCGTCCCGCTGGGCGCCACGCTGTCCATCGCGATGAGCAACACGGTGAGCCGCAAGCAGACCGCGAACGTCATCGGCCGGCTGCCCGGCAGCGATCCCGCGCTCGCCGGCCAGGCCGTGCTCTACACCGCGCACCATGATCACCTCGGCAAGAAGGCGGATGCGGCGCCCGGCGAGGACGCGATCTACAACGGCGCCCTCGACAACGCCAGCGGCGTGTCGGGCCTGCTCGCCGTCGCCAGGGCGATGGTCGCCATGCCGCGTCCGCGCCGGTCCGTCCTCTTCGCCGCCGTCGCGGCGGAGGAGCAGGGCCTGCTGGGATCGAAGTATTTGGCCGCGCATCCGCCGATCCCCGCCGGCCGCATTGCCGCCAACATCAACGTGGACGGCATGAACATCTGGGGGCGCACGCGCGACTTCACGATGATCGGCCTCGGCAAGTCGGACCTCGACGACTGGATCAAGGGCATCGCCGCCCTCCAGGGACGGACCGTGGTGGCCGACCAGTTCCCCGACAAGGGCTTCTTCTATCGCTCCGATCAGTTCGCGCTGGCGCGCATCGGCGTTCCCGCCGCGTACTTCGATGCCGGCACCGACGTCATCGGCAAGCCGAAGGGATGGGGCAAGGAGCAGCAGGAAGCGTTCGAGGCGAGCAACTACCACCAGGCCTCCGACGAGCTGCGCCCGGATTGGGACTTCACCGGCGCGGTCGAGGATGCGCAGTTCATCCTTTATCTCGGCGAGAAGGTCGCGAACACGACAGCGCTCCCGGCGTGGCGGCCGGGCGACGAGTTCGAGGCGGCCCGGAAGAAGGCGCTGGCCGAGCTCAACCAGTAGCCGCATGCGCGCGCTGTGGCTCGAGGATCGGGCCCTCGGCGCGCGCGGCGACGTCCCCCTGCCCGTTCCCCCGGCCGGCGAGGCGCTCGTCCGCGTCAGGCTGGCCGGGATCTGCAACACCGACCTCGAGCTCGTGAAGGGCTACTACCCGTTCGCGGGCATTCCCGGCCACGAGTTCGTCGGTGAGGTCGTGTCCGCGGAGACGCCGGGATGGGCGGGGCGCCGCGTCGTCGGCGAGATCAACGCCAGCTGCGGGTCGTGCCCGACCTGCGCGGCCGGACGCCGCACGCACTGCCCTGCGCGCACCGTGCTCGGCATCAAGGGACGAAACGGCGCCATGGCGGAGTGCCTGACCCTGCCGGTGGCGAACCTGCACGCGGTTCCCGATGGCGTGTCGGATGAGGCCGCGGTGTTCACGGAGCCGCTGGCCGCTGCGCTCGAGGTGCAGGAGCAAGTGGCGATCGGGCGCGGGGCGCGCGTGGTCGTGATCGGCGACGGCAAGCTGGGCCAGCTCGTCTCGCGCACCCTCGCCATTGCGGGACATGCGCCGACGGTCGTCGGCCGTCATCGACGGAAGCTCGCGTTGCTCGCCCGGGCCGGGATCGCGACCGCCGCCGCCGCGGACCTAGCACCTCGGGAAGCGGACGTCGTGGTCGAGTGCACGGGGAATCCGGACGGCCTCGCGCTCGCGCGGTCCCTCGTCCGCCCACGCGGGACCATCGTGCTGAAGAGCACGTATCACGGGGACGTGACGGTCAACCTGTCCGCGATCGTCGTGGACGAGGTGACGCTGGTCGGGTCGCGCTGCGGGCCGTTCGCGCCCGCTCTGGCCATGCTGGCCGGCGGCGCGATCACGGTCACGGACCTGATCGACGATCGGTTCGCGCTGGCCGACGGCGTGCGCGCGTTCGCGCGTGCGGCCGAGCACGGCGTGCTGAAGGTGTTGATCGCGGCGTAACCGCCAACTCGTTCCGGAACGAGTCGCCGTCAGTCCACCACGAACGTCGGGATGCTGCCGCCGCCCGCGCCCACGTTGATGACGGCGCTGCGCGACGCCCGCGTCACCGCGCCCACCTCCGCGCCCCCCGCGTAGAACGGGTTCACGTTCACTTTCAGGTCCTCGAAGCGCAGGACGCCGTTCTCGACGATCGGGAACGGCTCCTCCGGGATCGTCACGCGCTCCTGTACCACCCACGGCTCGGCAAGCCCGGTCACCGCCGCTGCGGCCCAGATGTCAACCGGCGTCTCGTCCCCCACCAGCACCGACCGGCCGCCGTACCCGTGCGCGGGCTTCAGCACCAGGCGTTCGCGGTTCGCGAGCACGAAGGGCATCAGATCGACCTCACGCCCGTTCTTCCAGGTCCGCCGCTCGGCGATGCGGCGCGTCCACGGCACGACGTCGGACAGGAACCGGCGCTCGTCGGCGCTCACCAGGTCATCGAACGCCTCGTCGGTGAGCAGCGCGAAGAACGCCTTATCCTCGGAGAGGCGGCAGCGCAGCGAATTGACGAAGACGGCCGCGCCCGCGCGATACGCCTCCAGGAACGCGCGCACGTCGTCCTCACGCTCCACGAGCTCAGAGAGCACTCCGCGGCGATAGACGACGTCCACGGCCAGGCCGTCGAAAGTCAGGCGGCCCCCGGTGAGCACAGCATTGCGCGGATCGGCGAGCAGGCAGGGGATGTCGCGGCTTTCGAAGACGGCGCGCAGCAGGTCCTGATCGGCGCGCGTCTTGACCTCCGCCCAGTCCACGATCGCGACCCGCGGCGTCCCCGTCCGGCCGTGCGCCCACCAGGCGGCGAGGACCGCGTCGACCAGCGCCGGGGCCGAAGCGTGATACCGGACGCGATGGCCGGACGCGAAGGAGCGGAACGCGGGCAGGCGCCCGAACACCTCCGCCATCCGATCGCCGTAGCCGAAGCCGGCGGGCGCGTCGCTGTTCACCTCGATGAAGCGGGGCCGCGCGCCGTCGAGGAATGCGTCGAGGCGCGAGAGCACCACGTCCGGCGGCCCGGGGTCGATGGCGACCCAGCGCGCCTCCGCCTCCGGCGTGCCGAGATAGGCGCAGAGCCGGCGGACGTCGCCGGAGAAGGCGTGGCGAGCGACGCGGGCCGCAAGCTCGAGCAGCCGCCGCCCGTCGTCGCGCAGCCGTGCCCACTCTTCCTGCGTCAGCAGGTGCGGGCGGAGGAAGCTGCGCATCGGCACGCCGTCGAAGGTGATGCCCGCCTCGCGAAACGCGTCGTCCAGCCATGCGGACTGATCGGCGGCGGCGGGATCGTCGGACAGCAGCCGGTTGTACTCGGCGGCGAAGGACGAAGCCGTGGTCAGCGCGATTTCGGGCGGGCGCGCCAGGCCACCCGGCCCCCGACGATCGTGAACGCCGGTCCGCCGGTGAGGTTCCATCCGCCGAAGGGAGTGTTCCGTCCCTTGCTCTCGAACTTGTCCGGGTCGACGCGCCACTTGCGGCCGAGATCGAGGATGGTGACGTCGCCCGGCGCGC
>JANMPI010000412.1:0-26192 GCA_031369785.1 Acidobacteriota bacterium | reverse complement strand
GAGAACGTCCTCGAGAAGTACGTGGCCTCGCTGCGCGAGGGCCGCAAGGACGTCTGCAACGGCCTGAAGCTCCAGACGGACGGGACCATCGACGGCGCGGTGGTGGAGCGGAACCTCACCACGTTCCCGGAGGACTCGCGGCGGGCAATCCTGGTCGATGCCTTGAACGAGCTGCTCTACGCCGAGCTCCTGGCGGTGAAGCGGACCCTGGGCCACGAGCACGAGGCCGCCCTGATCCGCGCCCTCCGCGACCGGTAGCCGGTTGCTCCGCCGCCAGCAGGCGCGCGGCGCCGTGATCCTCCTTGCGCTCGCGCTCCTGTGGACGGTGTGGCGGCTGTGGCGTCTCCGCCTCGGCTGATCGCCCTCGCGGGGCCAACCGCTTCCGGCAAGAGCGCGCTCGCCATGCGCATCGCCGCCGCGCGTCCCGCGGAGATCGTGTCCTGCGACAGCCTGCAGGTGTACCGCGGCCTCGACATCGGAAGCGCGAAACCAGGCGCGGCGGACCGCGCCGCCGTCCCGCATCACCTGATCGACGTCGTCGATCCCGACCAGGATTTCTCCGCGGCCGACTACGCGCGGCGGGCGCGGCCCGCGATCGCGGAGATCCGCGCCCGGGGCCGCCTGCCGATCGTGGCCGGCGGGACGGGCCTCTACCTGCGCGCGCTCCTCCACGGCCTTTTCGCAGGACCGGCGCGCGATGAGCGGCTGCGCGCCCGGCTCGAAGCGATCGCGGAGCGCCGCGGCGACGCCGTCCTCCATCGCATCCTCGCCCGCGCCGATCCCGAGTCGGCCGCGCGCATCGAGCCCCGGGACCGCATCCGCGTCATCCGCGCCCTGGAGGTCTTCCGGGCCACGGGGCGGCCGATCGGCGCCCATCATCGGTCGCCCGCGGGGCCGCTGTTCGGCTACGGCTGGCGCGTTCTCGTGGTCGTTCCCGGCCGCGAGGCGTTGCGGGCCGCGGTGGAGGCGCGCACGGCAGCGATGCTCGCGCGCGGGTTGATCGAGGAGACGCGCGCAATCCTGGAGCGCTACCCGGGGGCTCGCCCGCTGGGCGCCATCGGGTATCGGCAAGCCGCATCCGTGGTGCGCGGCGAAGCGGACGTCGCCCAGGCCCAGCGTGATATCGTCGCCTCCACCATGCGCTACGCGAAGCGCCAGCGGACCTGGTTCCGCCATCAGGAAACCGCGGCGTGGTTCGCGGACGCGGAGCAGGCCTTCGACGCCGCATCGCGCTGGCTCGACGCGCCGGATGCGCCGACCGGCCCATGACGGGCCCCTTCCGCCGCGCCATTGTCCTGGTTTGCGACGGCCTCGGGGTCGGCGAGGCCCCCGACGCCGCGGCCTTCGGAGACCTGGGCAGCGACACCCTGGGCCACGTCCTCGCCTCGCGCGCGGTGGCCATCCCGAACCTCACCGCCCTCGGCCTTGGCAACCTGACTCCGACCTTCGCCGGCGCGCGTCATGCGCGTCCCGACGGCGCGTTCGGCAAGATGGCGGAGAAGAGCGCGGGCAAGGACACCGCCACCGGCCACTGGGAAATGACGGGCGTGATCACGCCCACCGCCTTCCGGGTCTACCTCGAAGGGTTCCCGCCCGAGATCGTCGAGCCCTTCGAGCGGCGCATCGGGCGGAAGGTGATCGGCAACAAGGCGGCGTCGGGGACGGAGATCCTGAAGGAGCTGGGGGAGGAGCACCTCCGCACCGGCGCCGTGATCCTCTACACGTCGGGCGACAGCGTGTTCCAGCTCGCCGCCCACGAGGACCTCGTCCCTCCGGACGAGCTTTACGCAATGTGTCGCATCGGCTACGAGATCGCCTGCCTGCAGTTCGGCGTGTGCCGCGTGATCGCGCGTCCCTTCGTCGGGCGCACGGCGGCCGAGTTCAAGCGCACGCCGAACCGCCGCGACTTTCCGGTCCACCCCACGGGGGAGACCCTGGTCGACCGCTTGTCCGCCGCCGGGTGGCCGGTCTTCGGGGTCGGCAAGATCGAGGACATCTTCAGCGGCCGCGGGATCTCCGGCGCCGTGCACACGAAATCCGACAGCGACGGAATCGACCAGACGCTGAAGGCGATGGCCGAGGTCGAGCGCGGCCTGATCTTCACCAACCTCGTGGACTTCGACACCCTCTACGGGCACCGGAACGACGTGCCGGGGTACGCCGCGAACCTGGAGCTCGTCGACCGGCGCCTGCCCGACGTCTTCGCCCGGATGCGGGACGACGACATCTTTATCCTGACCGCCGACCACGGGTGCGATCCTTCGGACGTCTCCACCGATCACACGCGGGAAAACGTCCCCCTCCTCGTCCGCGGGCCAGGGGTGCCCGCCGGGGTCGCCCTGGGCCAGCGGGAGACGTTCGCCGACCTCGGGGCGACGCTGGCCGAGAACTTCGGCGTGGGCCCGCTGGCCGCGGGGAAGTCGTTCCTGGGCCTTCTCCGGGGCCGCCGCGTTGACGCTAACTCCGGCGGGCAATAGAATTAACGGTTTGAGCGCCCAACCCATGCTCGTCATCCACGTCGCCCGCATACCGCCCGACGACGGCCAGGACATCGACGCCGTCCTCGACCCGGGGCAGGTCCATCTCGAGGGCGAGCAGAGCTTCGAGCTCCTGGAAGGCAGGCTCGAGGTCCACCTCGACAAGGGCGAGGAGAACACCGTCCAGGTCAAGGGACGGCTGGCCGCCCGTCTCCAGCTGGAATGCGGGCGGTGCCTCGAGCCCTTCACGTTCAAGATCGACCAGGACGTGGACCTTTTCTACCTGCCGCGGCACCGGGAGGCGCAGGCGGAAGAGCAGGACGCCGACGTGCAGCTCTCGGATCACCAGATGATCGTCGTGTTCTACGACGAGGACCGCCTCGACCTCGGGGAGATGGTGCGCGAGCAGTTCTACCTGCAGATCCCCATGCGCCGGCTCTGCAAGGACGACTGCAAGGGCATCTGTCCCGACTGCGGCAAGAACCGGAACCTCGAGCGCTGCGACTGCGCGCCCGTGGGCGCCACGGACCCGCGGCTTGCCCGGCTGGGCAGGCTGTTCGACAAACAAAGTTAGGAGACCGTAGATGCCGAATCCGAAACGCCGTCATTCCAAGCGGCGCACCGCAATGCGCCGGGCGCACGACTTCCTCACGCCCCCCGGGCTGAGCCTGTGCCCCAACTGCCACGAGCCGAAGCTCTCCCATCGCGTCTGCCCGAAGTGCGGCTTCTACAAGGGCAAGCAGGCGGTGGCCGTGGACGAGGTCTAGGACAGGCATCGTCCTGTCCGTCCAGAAGGACCACGCCGCACCGCCGCCTCGCGTCGCCGTCGACGCGCTCGGAGGCGACCACGGACCGCGCGTGGTCGTCGAGGGGACGATTGCGGCCTGCCGCGAGCTCGGGGTCCACGTGTCCCTGGTGGGCCCGGAAGGCATCGTCGCCGCCGAGCTGCGCCGGGCCCACGGGACCGACCTGCCCATCACCGTGGTGGACGCGCCCGACGCGGTGGGGATGGCGGAGAAGATCTCCCGCGCCACGCTCAAGAAGCGCTCCTCCATCCACGTCGCGATGGACCTGGTGAAGGACGGCCAGGCGGATGCGTTCTTCTCCGCCGGCAACACCGCCGCCTGCTGGACGATCGCCAAGATGACCCTGGGCACGCTGGAGGAAGTCGACCGCCCCGCCCTCGCCGCCGTCGTCCCGCACCTCACCGGCCGCACCGTCCTCATCGACGTGGGCGCGAACGCGAACTGCAACGCGCGCAACCTCGAGGAGTTCGCAGTGATGGGGAAGGTCTACACGAGCGCGCTGTTCCGCACTCCCAATCCCCGCGTCGGGCTCATGAGCATGGGCGAGGAGGAGACCAAGGGCAACGAGCTGACGCGCGAGGTGCACGAGGTCCTGAAGGAGTCGACCCTCAACTTCATCGGCAACGTCGAGGGCCACGATCTCTTCACGGGCAAGGTCGACATCATCGTCATGGACGGGTTCACCGGGAACGTGGCCCTGAAGGCGAGCGAGACCCTGGCGGAGTCGATGATGCATCTCATCAAGGAAGAGCTGATGCGCACGCCCCTGCGGAAGTTCGGGGCGATGCTCTCCCGGGGCGCCTTCTCCGCGGTCAAGCACCGCATTGATCCCGACGAGTACGGCGGCGCCCCCCTTCTGGGCGTCAACGGCTGCGTGGTCATCGGCCACGGCCGATCGACGGCGGTCGCGGTCAAGCACGGGATCCGCGTGGCGGCGGAGTTCTTCACGAGCGGGGTCAACCAGCGGATCGGGGCGGAGCTCCGGGCGCTCGGCGCGCGCAAGGAACCGACGGCCCCCGCGTGAAGGCCGCACTCGTCTTCCCGGGGCAGGGATCGCAGAAGGTCGGGATGGGGAAGGCGCTCGCGGATGCGTTCCCGGGCACGAGCGGCGCGGTCTTCGACGAAGTGGACGGGGCGCTCGGGCTCGCGCTCTCGCGGCTGTGCTTCGAAGGCCCGGAGAGCGATCTGCAGCTGACCGCCAACACCCAGCCCGCGATCCTCGCCACGAGCATCGCCGCGTGGCGGGCGCTTGCCCCGCGCCTGCCGTCGAACACGACCATCGCCTTCGTCGCCGGCCACAGCCTCGGCGAATACTCCGCGCTCGTGGCCGCGGGCGCGCTCGCGCTGGCGGATGCCGCGGTGGCGGTGCGCCGCCGGGGCGAGTACATGCAGGAAGCGGTGCCGGTCGGCGTCGGGGCGATGGCCGCCATCCTGGGCCTCGATCTGCCCGCGGTGGAAGCGGCGTGCCGGGAGGCCGCGCAGGGGCAGGTCGTGTCCCCCGCGAACATCAACTCCCCGGGCCAGGTCGTCATCGCCGGTCACAAGGACGCGGTCGACCGCGCGATCGTGGCCGTGAAGGCGGCGGGCGCGAGGCGCGCCGTCCCCCTGCCCGTCTCCGCCCCCTTCCATTGCGCGCTCATGGCAAAGGCGCAGGAACGACTGGCGCGCGATCTGGCCGCGGTCACGTTCCGCGACCCGTCGATCCCGCTCGTCAACAACGCCGACGCGCGGGTCGTCCGCACCGCCGATGCCTGCCGCGATGGGCTGGTGCGACAGGTGTCGGCGCCGGTCCGCTGGCTGGAAGCGATGCAGGTCCTGATCGGGGAAGGCGTCGACACCGTGATCGAGGTCGGCCCGGGCACGGTGCTGAGCGGCCTCGCGAAGAAGATCGACAGGGGGCTGCGTATCCTGAACGTCGAGGACCCGGCGTCGCTCGAGGCCACGATCGCCGCCTGCGCGGAGGCACGATGACCGGACGGTTCGACGGACGCGTTTCGCTGGTGACGGGGGCCTCGCGCGGCATCGGCCGCGCCATCGCGCGCGCGCTGGCGCAGGAAGGCGCGACGGTGTTCGTGGGGGCGCGTGACGCGGCGCGGGTGGCCGAGGTCGTGAGCGAGATCGCGCAGGAAGGCGGAAAGGCGGTCGCGGTCGCCCTCGACGTCGCCGATCGCGCGTCGGTGGACGCCGCGCTCAAGGCCATCCTCGAGGCGCAGGGCCGCATCGACCACCTGGTCAACAACGCCGGCATCACCCGCGACAATCTCCTCCTCCGGATGAAGAAGGAGGAATGGGACGACGTGCTGTCCACGAACCTGACCGGCACGTACCTGTGCACGCAGGCGGTGCTGAAGCCGATGCTGAAGCAGCGCAGCGGGCGGATCGTGAACGTGACCTCCGTGGTCGGCCTCACCGGCAATGCCGGCCAGGCGAACTACGCGGCCAGCAAGGCCGGCATCGTGGGGTTCACCAAGGCGGTGGCGCGGGAGGTGGCCAGCCGCTCCATCACCGTGAACGCGGTGGCGCCCGGCTTCATCGAGACCGACATGACCGCGGCCATGACCGACAAGGCCCGGGAATCGCTGATCCCCTCCATCCCGCTCGGCCGCGTGGGCCGCCCGGAGGACATCGCATCCGCCGTCGCCTTCCTCGTATCCGACGCCGCCGCCTACATCACGGGACAAGTCCTCGGGGTGGATGGCGGCTTCCACATGTAAGTAGAATCAGAGAACGCCCCGCATCGGGGCCCGGAGGAGTTTCATGGAGCCTGTCGCCGATCGCGTGAAGAAGATCATCGTGGACCAGCTGGGGGTCGAGGAGGAGCTGGTGACGCCCGACGCGTCGGTCGTGGAAGACCTCGGCGCGGACAGCCTCGACACCGTCGAGCTGGTGATGGCCCTCGAGGAGGAGTTCGGCGTCGAGATCCCGGACGAGGACGCGGAGAAGATCACGCGCGTCCGCGAGGCCGTCGACTACATCGAGAAGCACGGCGACAAGGTCAAGAAGTAGGCGTTCCCAGGGGGCACCTCTATCGTGAGATCCGGCGAGCGCAGGGTCGTGGTGACGGGCATCGGGCTGGTGTCGCCGCTCGGCATCGGCACGGAAGAGACGTGGGCCGGGATAAAGGCCGGCGTCTCCGGGGCCGGTCCCATCACCCTGTTCGACGCGTCCCAGCACTCGACCCACTTCGGGTGCGAAGTGAAGAACTTCGACCCGCTGCGCTGGGTGGGGAAGAAGGACGTCAAGAAGATGGACCGCTTCATCCAGTTCGCGATCGCGGGGGCGGACTTCGCGGTCCTGGATTCGGGCCTCCAGATCACGCCCGAGAACGCGGACATGGTGGGGGTGTACATCGGCAGCGGAATCGGGGGGTTCCGCACCATCGAGGACGCGCATAGCGATCTCGTGAACGGCGGCCCCCGCAAGGTCAGCCCGTTCTTCATCCCCTCCGCGATCGTGAACCTGGCCTCGGGCTGGGTCTCCATCCGCAGCGGGGCCAAGGGCCCGAACTCCGCGACCGCCACCGCCTGCACGACGAGCGCGCACGCGATCGGCGACTCCTACCGCCTCATCCAGCGCGGCGACGCCGACGTGATGATCGCCGGCGGCAGCGAGGCCGCCATCACGCCCCTGGGCACCGCCGGGTTCTGCTCGATGCGGGCCCTCTCCACGCGCAACGACGAGCCGCACCGCGCGTCGCGTCCCTTCGACGCCGAGCGCGACGGGTTCGTGATGGGCGAGGGATCGGGGATCCTCGTCCTCGAGGAGCTCGATCTGGCGCGGAAGCGGGGAGCGAAGATCTACTGCGAGCTCGTCGGGTACGGGATGTCGAGCGACGCGTACCACATCTCCGCGCCGTCCGAGACCGGCGAAGGCGCCGTCCGCGTCATGACCAAGACGCTCAAGGACGCCGGCGTCGAACCGTCCCTGGTCGACTACGTGAACGTTCACGGCACCTCGACCCCCCACGGCGACAAGACCGAGGTCCTCGCCATCAAGACGGTGTTCGGCGAGCACGCGCGCAAGCTGGCCATCAGCTCGACCAAGTCCATGACCGGCCACCTGCTGGGCGCGGCCGGCGGGCTGGAGGCGGGCATCACCGCCCTCACCCTTCGCGACCAGGTGATCGCCCCGACCATCAACTACGAGAACCCGGATCCCGACTGCGACCTCGACTTCGTGCCCAACAAGTCCCGGAAGGCCGACGTCCAGTACGCGCTCAGCAATTCGTTCGGGTTCGGGGGCACCAACGGAGCGCTGCTGTTCAAGCGCTGGGAAGAGCAGGCCTAGATGAAGATCGTCGTCTGCGTGAAGCAGGTGCCGGACACCGAGGCGCGGATCAAGGTCGGCTCCGACGGCAAGAGCATCGGCGAGGGCGACCTCAACTGGATCGTGTCTCCGTACGACGAGATGGCGATCGAGGAAGCGCTGAAGCTGAAAGAAGCGAACGGCGGCGAGGTCGTGCTCGTCTCCGTCGGTGCGGACCGCGTGCAGTCGGCGCTCCGCAACGGGCTGGCCATGGGCGCAGACTCGGCGGTCCACCTGAAGGACCCGCTCTTCGCGTCCCTGGACGCGCACGGGACGGCGTGGGCGCTGGCGGCGGCGATCAAGCCGATGGGGGCCGACCTGATCCTCTGCGGCCAGCAGGGCGTCGGCACCGACGACAGCCAGGTGCCGGGAATGCTGGCCGAGATCCTCGACCTGCCGCAGGTGACGATGGCGGTGAAGATCGAGATCAAGGACATGAAGGCCACGGTGAAGCGCGAGATCGAAGGCGCCACCGAGACCTGGGAGACCACGCTCCCCGCGGTTCTGTCCGCGCAGAAGGGGCTGAACGAGCCGCGCTATGCGAGCCTCAAGGGGATCATGGCGGCGAAGAAGAAGCCGATCACGGTGAGCGATGCGGCGGCGGTGGGGCTGAAGGCGGAAGACCTTGCGCCGAAGACGCGGATCGTCTCCATGGAGGCGCCGCCCGCGCGCTCCGCGGTGAAGATGATCGAAGGCGACGCGAACACCCAGGTGAAGGAACTGCTCCGGATCCTCCACGACGAAGCGAAGGTGCTCTGATGCCATCGATCCTGACCTACGCCGAGCACCGGGACGGAGCGCTGCGCCGTGCGTCGCTCGAGACCGTGTCCGAAGCGCGCCGCCTGGCCGACGCGATGGGCGAGGGGACGAAGGTCGAGTCGATCCTCGTCGGCAGCGGCATAGCACCGCTGGCCGCGACGCTCGCCGCCCACGGCGCCGACCGCGTGCACGTCGTCGACGCCAAGGAGCTGGAGGCGTACGCCACCGAGGGCTACGCGCGCGTGGTTGCGCAGGTGATCAGCCAGGAGAAGCCGAAGGCCGTCCTCATCCCCTACACCGCGATGGGGAAGGACCTGGCGCCCCGGGTGGCGGCGCGCGTCGGGGCCGGCCTCGTCTCCGACTGCGTCAGGCTGACGGTGGCGGGCGGCAAGCTGCAGGCGCGCCGACCGATGTACGCGGGCAAGCTGTTCGCGACCGTCGAGTGGGTGGGCGAGCCGCAGATGGCGACGCTGCGCCCGAACGTGTTCCCGCTGGCGCCCGCGGACGCGGCGCGGAAGTTCGAGACCGTGACCGCGAACGTCGACGTGGCCAACCAGCGCGCGAAGGTGGTGTCCGTGGAGGCCACGGCGGCGGGAAAGATGGAGCTGAGCGAGGCGCAGATCGTGGTGTCGGGCGGCCGGGGGCTGAAGGGCCCGGAGAACTTCCACCTCATCGAGGAGCTGGCGGCGGCGCTCGGGGCCGCGGTGGGGGCGTCCCGCGCGGTGGTCGACGCGGGCTGGGTCGACCACCACTACCAGGTCGGGCAGACGGGGAAGACGGTCTCGCCGTCGCTCTACATCGCGGCCGGCATCAGCGGCGCGATCCAGCACCTGGCCGGGATGTCGTCGTCCAAGGTGATCGTGGCCATCAACAAGGACGCCGACGCGCCGATCTTCAAGGTCGCGAACTATGGCCTGGCGGGCGACATCTTCGAGATCCTGCCCAAGCTGACCGAGGCCGCGAAGGCGTCACTGGCCGGGCGGAAGTAGCGTCCAGACGTTCGTTCGCTGGCGCTTCGTCGGTGGGCAGAACCCGCTGAGCCGAACTCCCCGTGCCTTCTCGAGTCGAGCGGCGAACCACGTAGCACCCGGACCTGAATCAGCTGGAGACCAACTCGTTCCGGAACGAGTTCAACTCACAAAACTATTTGTCAAATATGGTCGGGCCTGATATGTCTGATCATCGTGCTATCAATCGTATATGTTGAATACCCCGGACGTGATGAGCGATGACCAGCTGGTCGCATCGATCGCGACGCTCACGGGCCGCGCGCGAGACGCGACGGCCGCTCTCGTGGCGCACCTCGCCGAGCTGGAGAGGCGCGACCTTCACCACGCGATGGGCTTCAAGTCGCTCTACGGGTACTGCCGCACGATCCTGCATTTGTCCGAGCACGAGTCGTACAACCGGATGGAGGCCGCCGGCGTCGCGCGGCGTTTCCCGGTGATCGTTCCGATGCTGGCCGAAGGGCTGTTGCACCTTACCGCGGTGTCGCTGCTCGGCCCTCATCTCGTGAACGAGAACCATCTGGCGCTTCTCGGCGGATCGATCCACAAGTCGAAGCGCGAGGTCGAGGCTCTGCTCGCCCGATGGTTTCCGAAGGCGGAAGCGGCACCGTCAATACGCAGGCTGCCGGTCACTTCGGATGTCGCGCCGCCCACCGGTGACCTCTGCGCAGGCTCCGGCGATGCTTCTGGCGACGCCAGGAGCGCTTCAGCCAACGCGATAGCGCCTGCCGTTGGAAGTCCCCTGAGCGCGACGGACGGTGCGCCGCGGAACGCCGCAGTGGTCACACCGGCGCCCGCGGCAGTCCGGCCGGCGCGGCCGGCTGAGCCCGCGCCCGTCGCGGTGGATCGGTATCGAGTGAAATTCGATGCCTCGGCGGCGATGATCGAACGGCTGCGCGAGGCGCAGGAGTTGCTCAGCCATTCGGTGCCGAGCGGCGACATGGCGGAGATATTCGATCGGGCGCTTATCGCCCTGCTAGAGAAGGCTCGGCTACGAAAGCGCGCCGCCACGACGCGCCCGGGCAGCGGTCGTGTGCTGACTCCGGCGTCGCGCACCGTTCCGGCGGCGGTGGAGCGCCAGGTCTGGGCGCGCGACGGGGGACGCTGCGCCTTTGTCGGGCGTGCCGGCCGGCGGTGCGAGGAGCGGCGGCTCATCGAGTTCCACCACGTGAAGCCGTGGGCAGTCGGCGGCCCGGCTACGACGGAAAACATTGCGCTCCGCTGTCGTGCCCATAACGCATATGAAGAGGCCGTCTATTTCGGTCCTATCCGCGCCGCGCGGGGCGAGGCGGCGCTTTCATGATCGCGGCCACCCCTCGGGGGATTACTCGTTCCGGAACGAGTTCGATCAAGGCCCCGCTGACCGGTGGGTTCGCTAGACACGAGGGGGCGAGGGCTGGCGTCCGCCCTGCGAATCACTCGATCCGGAAACAGGACGGAAAGCGCAAGGCGCACGGGTTGCGCGGCCCAACGTGAGCGCTTGAGACTCGATGACTGACTTCCGCGTCGGGATCTACGACTCCGCCGTCTTCCGCGCGCACGATGCCGGGGCTGGTCATCCGGAGCGGCCGGAGCGGCTGGACGCGATCCGCGTGGGCCTGCTCGACGCCGATCTCGAAGGGCGGCTGGAGTCGATCGCCCCGCGGGACGCGACCCACGCTGAGCTGCGCCGGGTTCACACCGCTGAGCACATCGCGGCCATGGAAGCCACCGCCGGCCGCACCGTGCGCTTCGATCCCGACACGCAGGCGGGCCCGCGATCGTACGCGGCGGCGCTCCAGGCGGCGGGTGCCGCGTGCGACGCAGTCGACAAGGTGCTCGACGGCGCCCTCGATCGCGCCTTCTGCTTCGGCCGCCCGCCCGGCCACCACGCGGAGGCCGGGCGCGCCATGGGATTCTGCCTCTTCAACAGCATCGCGGTGGCGGCCGCGCACGCGCTGGCGCGAGGCCTTCAGCGAGTCCTGATCATCGACTTCGACGTCCACCACGGAAACGGCACCCAGCACATCTTCGCGGGTGACCGCCGCGTCCTCTACGTCTCCTCGCACGCCTGGCCCTTCTACCCGGGGACCGGCGCGCTGCAGGAGGTGGGTGAGGGCGATGCGCAAGGATTCACCGTCAACCTCCCGATGCCGATGGGCTGCGGTGACGGCGAGTACGCGCATCTCTATCGCGAGATCGTCGTCCCCATCGGGCGCGCCTTCGATCCCGAGCTCGTCCTCGTCTCCGCCGGCTTCGACGCCGCCGCGGAGGACCCGCTGGCCGGGATGCGCGTGAGCGCGGCCGGCTACGGAGCGCTCGCCGCGGCCTGCCTCCAGACGGCGAGCGGCGCCGCGAGAGGCCGCGCCGTGTTCGTTCTCGAGGGGGGGTACAACCTCGACGCGCTCGGCACCGGCGCCGCGGCGGTCGCCGGACAGCTCCTCGGTGAGCCGCCGCCGGTGATCACCGCGCCCTGCGCGCCGCGATTCGCAACCCTCGCCGCATCGCAGTGCCGTTTCCTCGCCTCGTGGTGGCCCATCGGCTAACATCGAAGCTGCCTCCATGAGCGACTACGACTTCGAAGAGATCGAAACGCGCTGGCAGCGCGTGTGGGCGGACGCGGGCGCGTTCGAGGTCACCGATGACCCGTCACGCCCCAAGTTCTACTGCCTGGAGATGCTGCCCTACCCGTCGGGCGACATCCACGTCGGCCACGTGCGGAACTACTGCATCACCGACGTCGTGGCGCGCTACAAGCGGATGCGCGGCTTCAACGTCCTCCATCCCATCGGGTGGGACGCGCTCGGACTGCCGGCGGAGAACGCGGCCATCAAGCGCGGCGTCCACCCCGAGAAGTGGACCCGCGACAACATCGCGTCCATGAAGCGGCAGCTCCAGCGCCTCGGCTTCAGCTACCCGTGGAGCCGCGAGCTCGCGACCTGCGATCCCGAGTACTACCGGTGGAACCAGTGGTTCTTCCTGAAGATGCTCGACCGTGGCATCGCGTACCGCAGCAAGGCCAACGTCAACTGGTGCCCCTCGTGCCAGACCGTGCTCGCCAACGAGCAGGCGGAGGGCGGCGAGTGCTGGCGCTGCCACAGCGTCGTGGAAGAGCGCGAGCTCGACCAGTGGTTCCTGCGCATCACCGCCTACCAGGACCAGCTGCTCGACGACATGGCGCAGCTCACGGAATGGCCGGACCGCGTCCTCGTGCAGCAGCGGAACTGGATCGGCCGCTCGCCGGGGGCCGAAGTCGACTTCGTGGTCGAGGACGCAACCGAGCCGCTGCGCGTGTTCACCACCCGCATCGACACCATCTACGGCGCAACGTTCCTGGTGCTGGCCCCGGAGCATCCGCGCCTCGACGAGCTCCTCCACGGCGCGGCCGGCGAGGAGATGGTTCGCGCCGCGATCGCGCGCCTCCGCGGTCAGGATCGCCGGGCGCGGCAATCGGGCCAGGTCGAAAAGGAAGGCGTCTTCACCGGCCGCTACGCGGCCAATCCCATGAGCGGCGAGCGCATCCCGATCTGGGTCGGCAACTTCGTGCTCATGGGCTACGGCACGGGCGCGATCATGGCCGTGCCCGCGCACGACCAGCGCGATTTCGAGTTCGCGCGAAAGTACGACCTGCCGGTGCGCGCGGTCATCCAGCCCGACGGCCCGGCGCTGGACGGCGACCGCCTGTCCGCCGCGTACGACGGCCCGGGCCGGACGGTCAACAGCGACGACTTCTCGGGCCTCGACGTCGAGGAGGCGAAGACGCGGATGATCGCGCACGCCGCCGCGCGCGGCATCGGGCGGGCTACGATCACCTATCGCCTCAAGGATTGGCTGATCAGCCGTCAACGGTATTGGGGCACGCCGATCCCCGTCGTCTATTGCGAGAAAGACGGCGTCGTGGGCGTCCCCGAAGACCAGCTCCCGGTGACGCTCCCGCCCGACGCGCCCTTCACCGGCGAAGGCGGGAACCCGCTGGAGAAGGTGGCCGCGTTCGTCGACGCGACGTGCCCGAGGTGCGGGGGTGCGGCGCGGCGCGAGACGGACACCATGGACACCTTCGTCGACTCGTCCTGGTACTTCTATCGCTACCTGTCGCCGCGGCGCGACGACGTCCCCTTCGATCCCGCGTCAGTGCGCTACTGGTTCCCCATCGACCTCTACGTCGGCGGGATCGAGCACGCGATCCTCCATCTCGTCTACTCGCGCTTCTGGACCAAGGTGATGCGCGACCTCGGCCTCGTGGACTTCGACGAGCCGGTGACGCGGCTCTTTCCGCAGGGGATGGTGCACAAGGACGGCGAGATCATGTCCAAGTCGAAGGGCAACACCGTTGCTCCCGACGACGTGATCCGGGAATACGGCGCGGACACCCTGCGGCTGTACATCCTCTCCGTCGGGCCGCCGGAGATGGCGCTGGAGTGGAAGGCGGACGCGATCGAGGGATCGCACCGGCTCATCCAGCGCGTGTGGCGCCTTCTCGACCGGAATGCGGAGGGGCTCGGCACGGGCACGTCCGGCGATGCCGCGTCGACCGCGGTGCGCTCGCTCCGCCGCAAGGTCCACCAGACGATCCGGAAGGTGACCGACGACGTCGACGAGCGCATCCGCCTCAACACCGCGGCCGCCGCGCTCCACGAGCTGGTGAACGAGCTCTATCGCCTGGAGGCCGAACTCCAGGACGCGGCCAGCCGGCCCGCGCTCCGCGAGGCGTTGGAAGCGCTGGTCATGCTGATGAACCCGTTCACGCCCGACGTGTGCGAGGAGATGTGGCGGCGGCTGGGCCATGAGAATGGCCTCGTCGACCAGGCGTGGCCGGTGGCGGACGAGGACGCGGCGCGCGAGGACGAGCTCGAGCTCGCGGTGCAGGTGAACGGCAAGGTGCGCGGTCGAATCACGGTGAGGCGCGAGGCCGGCGACGATGAGGTGCGGCGGCGCGCGCTGGCCGAGCCGAAGGTCGCCGAGCACCTGGCCGGCCGCGAGGTGGTGAAGCTGGTGGTGGTGCCGGGACGCCTGGTGAGCGTGGTGGTGCGATGAGGGCGCGGATCTTGGCCGCCGCCGCGCTCACCGCGCTGGTCGCGCTCGACGGTTGCGGGTACGCCCTGGTCGGCCGGGGTGTCGTCGTCGATCCCACCATCAAGAAAATCGGCGTGCCGACCTTCGCCAACGCCACCGGCAAGGCCGCCCTCGACCAGAAGATCACCCAGCGCGTCATCGAGGAGCTGCTGCGCCGCGGCCGCTTCGACGTCGTGCAGGAGCGGAGCGGAGTGGACGCGCTGGTCGAGGGTGAGATCCTCCGCTACGACGCGCAGCCGGTGGGGTTCAGCGCAGGGACGGCAGGCGTAAACCCGGACGCGCCGGCGCCGACGACGACCACGCAGGCCAGCCGCTACGCGATCACGGTCACAGCGAAGATCCGCTACGGGAAAGTCGGGGCGACCGAGCCCATCTGGTCCAACGACGCCTTCCAGTTCCGCGACGAGTACGAGGTCGGCTCCGATCCCGCGAGCTTCTTCGACCGCGAGGAACAGGCCATCGACCGGCTGGCCACATCCTTCGCGCGCAGCCTGGTGGCCGCGATGCTCGAGGCGTTCTGAAGGCCGCGCCGGCGGCGGGCGTGCACGCCGTGGTCGGCGCCGACTCCTTTCTCGCCGAGCAGGCGCTGGAGTCGCTGCTGCAGTCGACGGTGGGGAGCGACCGGGACGATTCCGTCCAGGTCTTCCGCGGCGACGAGGCCAGCTGGTCGCGCGTGCTGGAGGCCGCCCGCACCGGATCGCTCTTCGCCACCCGCCGCGCGGTCGTGGTGCGCAACGCGGAGGCGATCAAGGGCGAAGGCGACGAGGTCGTCGGGTACCTCGACGATCCCGCGCCCGACGCCGCGCTCATCCTGATGGCGGTGAAGCCGGACAAGCGCAAGAAGCCGTGGAAGGCCGTGCTCGACCGCGCGCACACCGTTCCCGCCGATCCGCTGAAGCCCGCCGCCCTCAAGGCGCGCGTGCGCGAGGAGGTCCGCCGCCGGCGCCTTCCCCTCGCGGAAGGCGCCCTCGAGGAGCTGATCGAGACGGTGGGGCAGGACCTGCGGCGGCTGATGGGCGAGCTCGACAAGCTCGAGGCGTTCGCCATCGGGCGCAAGGAGCCGCTGTCCGTCGACGACGTGGCGGCCGTGCTCGGGCGCGCGCTCGGCCAGCCGATCTACAAGATGTCGGACGCCCTCGGGGAGAGGAACCCCGGCCTCGTACTCGCCCAGCTCGAGAAGCTGCTCGACGACGGCGAGCCCGCGCTGAAGCTTCTCGGCGCGCTCCACCGCTCGCTGCGGCAGATGCGCGCGGCGCGGGCGATGCTCGACGCGCGGATGCCGCGGCAGGCGATCGCGGCGAGGCTGCTCCCGCCGAACATCGCCTTCAAGGTGGACGCGCTGGTGGCCGCGGCGCGGAAGTGGACCGACGACGAGCTCGCGGCGGGGATCGCCGCCCTCGATCGCGCGGACCGGCTGATCAAGAACAGTGGAGACGCGCGGGCGGCGCTATCGGTGGCGGTGGCGGAGGCGTGCGGAAAAAACGACCCCGGGATCAGGCCCGGGGCGCGGCCATCCCGTTGACGTGGCGGGTGAGGCGGCTCTTGTACCGCGACGCGGCGTTGTCGTGCACGATGCCCTTCTTCGCCGCCTTGTCGATCTCGCTCACCGTTTCGGTCAGGACCTTCTTCGCCTCACCGGCATCGCCCTTGGCGATGGCGGCGCGGAGCTTCTTCACCTGGGTCTTGAGCTGGGACAGGTTCGCGCGGTTGCGCTCGTTGCGCTTGACGCCCTGCCTCATTTGCTTCAGCGCGGATGCGTGATGAGCCAATCGAAACTCCTCCTCCAAACGACGGCAAAGGGAGAGTTTACCCGGTAATGGAGGGGCAGGTCAAGGAATCGGGGGGCTCGTTCCTCAAGGCCGCCGGGGTCATCTCCGTCCTCACCATGGCCTCCCGAGTGCTGGGCCTGGTGCGGGAGCAGGTGTTCGCCGCCTTCCTGGGCGCCGGCTCCTACGCCGACGCCTTCCAGGTCGCGTTCCGCATCCCGAACCTCCTGCGTGACCTCTTCGCCGAGGGCGCGCTGTCCGCCGCCTTCGTCCCCACCTACACCCGGGAGATGAAGGAGGGCGGCAAGGAGCGGGCCCATCAGCTGTCCTCGCGCCTGCTGTCCGTGCTGGCGGTGATCCTCTTCGTGCTGATCGCGCTCGGCCTCATCTTCACGCGGCCGCTCGTGAACTTCCTCGCCCCCGGATTCGACCCGTCGAAGATCGACATCACCATCGAGCTCACGCGGATCATGCTGCCGTTCCTGCCCATGGTCTCGTTCGCCGCTCTCGCGATGGGGATGCTGAACGCGCAGGGCCGGTACGGGATTCCCGCCGCGGCGCCCGCGATGTTCAACCTGGTGGCCATCGCGTGGGCGGCCGGCCTGTGGGCCATGGGGCTCGGCCCCGCCCAGGTCGTCATCGGCTGGGCAATCGGCACCGTCGTCGGGGGGGCGGCGCAGCTCCTCATCCAGGTGCCGCCGCTGTGGAAGGAAGGCTGGCGCTATCGGCCGGAATGGAAGCCCGGCGATCCGGGCATCCGCGCCATCGGCCGGCTGATGGCCCCCGCGACGGTCGGGCTGGCCGCGGTGCAGGTGAACATTTTCGTGAGCACGATCTTCGCGTCTCACGAAGACGGCGCGGTGGCCTGGCTGGCGTACGCGTTCCGCATCCTGTATCTGCCCATCGGCATCTTCGGGGTGGCGGTGGGGACGGTGGCCACGACGGGGCTCGCGCGGAAGGCGGCGGAGGGCGATACCGAGGGGTTGCGCCGCACGCTGCGCGGCGGGCTCGCCGCGGTCGCCTTCCTGAGCGTGCCCGCGACGGTCGGCCTCATCGTGTTGCGCATCCCCATCGTGCGCCTCCTCTTCGAGCGCGGCCGGTTCGACGCCGACGACACCGTCCACACCGCCACTGCGCTCGCGCTGTACTCGATCGGCCTCGTGGCCTACACCGGCGTCAAGGTCCTGGCGCCCGCCTTCTATTCGATGGGCCGCCCGCGCGTGCCGCTCCTGGCCAGCGTGTCGGCGGTGGCGACGAACCTGATCCTGATCCTGACCATGCACGGCGCCATGGGGTATCGCGCGATCGCGCTGGGCACCGCGCTCGGATCGCTGGTGAACGCCTTCGTCCTGATGACCGTGTTCCAACGGTGGATGGGCGGCCTCGCGACGCGCGAGCTCGGCTGGGCCTTCCTGAAGATGATCGTGGCCGCGGTGCTGATGGGTGCGGCCTCCGTGTTCTCGCTGCAGGCGGCGGAGTCCGTCTTCGGCCACCGCGGGATCGTCGCCCAACTGCTGACCGGGCTCATACCGGTCGCGATCGGCGGCCTGGTGTACGCCGTAGCCGCCCACCTCCTGCACATCGAGGAGGCGCGCACCATCGCGGGCGCCCTCGGCCGCCGGTTCCGCCGCAAGCCGCCCGCCGTCTAGCCGTAGGGCCTGATCGCCCTCGACCCACAAAGGATTGTGGCCGGCCCGCCAAACATGCTACCGTGGCCGCGCGTTCCCGGCTTATCGGGACGCGCGATCAGGAGGCGTGATGACCCAGACGCGAACCGGAGCCGCCGCCGTCCTCGCCCTTGCCGTCTGCGCCGGGACGGCGTCCGCACAGGACCCCGACGTACGCCCGCCCGCCGAGCGGTACGGCCTCCGCCTCGAGTACCGCACATACATGCCGACCTTCACCGGCGACGCGCGCAAGGGCACGGACGTCGAGAACTTCGTCGACTTCAACGACGACCTCGGGTTCGAGGACAAGCGCACCTTCGACGCCCGCGGCATCATCCAGTTCCGCCGCGGCCGCAAGCTGCGGCTCTCCTACACTCCGCTCGATTACACCGGCGACCAGAACACGCCCAAGACCTTCAGCTACGGCGGCACCCGCTACGAGCGTTTCACGCGGGTGCGCAGCTCCGTGAAGGGCGCCTTCTACTCGGCGGACATCCAGTGGGATCTCGTCCAGCGGCCGTGGGGCTTCCTCGGCCTCATCGTCGGGGCCAAGGGCATCGACGTGGACACGAGTGTCGTCGACGTGGCGGACAACGTGCGCGAGGTGGACACGTTCCGCGTTCCGATCCCGGTCGTCGGCATCGCCGGCCGCGCCTACAGCCAGAAGTTCAGCCTCGAGGGCGAGGTCTCGGGCCTCTCCGTCGGCAAGAGCGGCCACATGTACGACGCGGGCGCGGGCGTGCGGTTTCACGTCTCCGACCGCCTGGCGTTGATGGGCGGATACCGGCTGCTGCGCGTGAAGGGCAAGGACCAGGACGACGAGCTGAACTTCCGCCTCGCCGGCTGGCAGTTCGGCCTCGAGCTGAGCCTGTGAGGTGGCGCCGCTCGACGTAGCCGTCGACCAGCAGTACCTCGACCACCTGCGGGTCGAGCGGGGGCTGTCGCCGAACACCCTCGAGGCCTACGGCCGCGACGTCGCCCGGCTCGTGGCGTTCGCGGCCGCCCAGCACCGCGGGGTCCTGGACCTGACCCACGCGGACATCTCGCGCTTCATCGGCGAGCTCCGCGACGGAGGACTGTCCGCGCGAACGGTGGCCCGCGCCGTCCACGGACTGCGCGGCCTCTTCCGCTTCGCGGTGCGCGAGGGGCACCTCGTCTCCGACCCGATGGAGAACATCCGGGCGCCGCGCGCGTTCAACGCGCTCCCGCGGTGCCTGTCGATGTCGCAGGTGGAGGCGCTCCTCGACGCGCCCGACGTCGCGAGCCCGCTCGGCGTCCGCGACCGCGCCATCCTCGAGGTGCTGTACGCGACCGGCCTGCGCGTGTCCGAGCTCATCGGGCTGCGCCCCGGCGACGTCGACCTCGACGTGGGGCTCCTGAAGTGCCTGGGCAAGGGGCGCAAGGAGCGCCTGGTGCCCCTCGGGTCCACCGCCTGCACGTGGGTGCGGCGGTACCTGCTGGAGGTGCGCGGCACGCTCGGGCGCGGCCTCGCCACGCCGCCGCTGTTCGTCAGCAATCGGGGCGGGCGGCTCTCGCGGATGGGGTTGTGGGGGATCGTGCGCCGCCATGCGGTGACGGCGGGCGTCCAGGCGACGCTGACGCCGCACGTCCTGCGGCATTCGTTCGCCACCCACCTCCTGGAGAACGGGGCCGATCTACGCGCGCTGCAGGCGATGCTCGGCCACGCCGACATCTCGACGACGCAGATCTACACCCACATCAGCCGCGAGCGCCTCCGAAAGGTGTACGACCAGTTCCATCCGCGGGCTTAGATCCCATACGGCCCGCCGAACCTCCGTGATAGCCTTACGGGCTTTGGCAGGGCTACTCGATGGCCCGCCGTGGACGCATCTTTCGGAGGGACGCGGAAGTAATGAGCAAGAACGGCCGGCACCTTTTCACCTCGGAATCGGTCACCGAGGGCCACCCGGACAAGATCGCCGACCAGATCTCGGACGCGGTCCTCGACGCGCTGCTGGCCAAGGACCCGATGAGCCGCGTCGCCTGCGAGACGATGGTCACCACCGGCCTCGCCTTCATCGCCGGCGAAGTCACCACCACCGCGTACGCGGACCTGCCCGGCATCGTCCGCGAGACGATCAAGGGCGTCGGCTACACCCGCGCGAAGTACGGCTTCGACTACGAGACCTGCGCGGTCATCTCCGCCATTCACGAGCAGTCGCCGGACATCGCCATGGGCGTCGATCCGGGGGGCGCGGGCGACCAGGGCCTGATGTTCGGCTTCGCCTGCAACGAGACCGAAGAGCTGATGCCGCTGCCGATCATGCTCGCGCACAAGCTCACCCGGCGCTTGAGCCAGGTGCGCAAGGAAGAGGTCCTCGACTACCTGCGGCCGGACGGAAAAAGCCAGGTCACGGTGGAGTACGACGGTGCCAAGCCGGTGCGCATCGAGGCCGTCATCATCTCCGCGCAGCACTCGAGCCTGGTGAAGATCGAGACCATCCGCGAGGACATCCTCGAGAAGGTCATCCACGCGGTCATTCCGGCGAACCTGCTCGACGCGAAGACGAAGTACTTCATCAACCCGACCGGGCGCTTCGTCACCGGCGGCCCCCAGGGCGACTGCGGCCTCACTGGCCGCAAGATCATCGTCGACACCTACGGCGGCGTGGGCAGCCACGGCGGCGGCGCTTTCTCGGGCAAGGACCCGACGAAGGTGGACCGCTCGGCCTCGTACATGGCGCGGCACATCGCGAAGAACGTGGTCGCATCGGGCCTCGCCGATCGGGTCGAGGTGCAGGTCGCGTACGCCATCGGCGTCGCCGATCCCGTCTCAATCATGGTCGACACCGAAGGGACGGGGAAGGTGCCGGAGGACCGGATCGTCGCCGCCGTCCGCGAGATCTTCCCCTTGAGCCCCAAGGGCATCATCGAGTACCTGAACCTGCGGCGCCCGATCTACAAGAAGACGGCGGCCTACGGCCACTTCGGCCGGACGGACGAAGACTTCACGTGGGAGCGGACGGACAAGGCGGACGCGCTGCGGGCCTTCGCGAAGCGCTGACGCCCGTCTGTTGAAGAAGGGGCCGGTGAGGACGCGGGCCGTCGTGGCCATCGCGACCCTTGCCGGCCTCTGGTGTTTGCGGGCGGCCTTCTGGAGGCCGTACGCGGTCGAAGGGGCGGCCCCCGCGGACGGATACACCCGCGTCAGCGGCGTCGTCCACGTCCATACCACGCTGTCCGACGGTGGCGGCACGCCGCAGGACGTCGCCGCGGCCGCGCGCGCGGCGGGCCTGGGGTTCGTGGCCATCACCGATCACAACACCGTCGACGCGAAGCCTTTCGAGGGCTACCGCGACGGCGTGCTGGTGCTCGTCGGCTCGGAGCTGTCGACCACCGCGGGCCACATCGTCGCCCTCGGCATTCCCGATCCCGCGTTCCGCTTCTCCGGGGACGCACTCGATGGCCTGGCCGACGTCCGCGATCTCGGGGGCATTGCGTTCGCCGCGCATCCCACGAGCCCGCGCGCCGATTTCCGTTGGACGGGGTGGGACCTTCCCGGCCCGTGGGGGATCGAGCTCCTGAACGGTGACAGCCAGTGGCGCGCCGCGGGCTGGCCGCGGCTCCTGCGCCTGGCCGCGACGTATCCCTTCAATCCCGTGTATGGCTTGACGGGAAGCCTCACTGATCCCACCGACACGCTCGCGCGGTGGGACGCCCTGCTCGCGCGTCGCGCCACGCCGGGAGTCGCCGGCGCCGATGCGCACGCGCGGGCGATGGTGACCCGCAAGCTCTCCATCCCGTTCCCGTCGTACCGCGCCGTCTTCGGTCTCGCCCGCAATCACGTGCTGCTCGACCATCCGCTGACCGGGGCGGCGGATGCCGATGCGCGCGCGATCGTCGAGGCGCTCGGCCGCGGGCGCTCGTATGTGGCGATCGATGGCCTGGCGCCCGCGGATGGCATCGCCTTCATGGCCGAGGCGAACGGGCAGAGGTGGACGATGGGCGACACCGTCACGCCGCAGGCGGGCCTGCGCATCCACGCCGAGGGACGGATGCCGCGCGGCGCGCGCGTCGTCATCCTCGTGGCCGGGAAGGCCGTGGCCGACGGCCGCGGCGCGGCGGCCATCGACGGCGCGGGGCCCGGCATCTACCGCACGGAGGTGCGCCTCGACGGCTGGGACGTGCCGTGGGTCCTCACCAACGCCATCAACGTGGCCGATGACGCGACCGTCGTGCGGCGGCGTGTGGCGGCGGAATGGGCCAGCGATCCACCGGCCCCCGCCACGTCGCTCGTCCTCGATTCGTTCGACGCCGGCTCCGGCTTCGCACCGGCCTGCGACAGCGCCTCGTCGCATCGTGATCCTGCGGTGGATGCCGCCGGCGGCGCCGACGGCAAGGGCGCGGCGCTCCTCGACTTCACGATCGCCCCGACGACACCGCAGCATCCCGACGTCTTCTGCGCGCTCGTCGACGGGCGGCCGCGCGACCTCACCGGTCACACCGGCATCGCTTTCTCCATCCGCGGCGACGGCGCCTACCGCGTGTGGTTCCAGGTGCGGGATGCGAACCCGGCCTCGGCCGAGGAAGGCACCGAGTGGTGGTTCGCGTCGGTGAAGACGGGCCCGGACTGGCGGCGGGTGGCCATTCCCTTCGCGCGGCTGCGGTCGATCAACCCGAAGACCGACGGCCGCCTCGACCTCGACCGGATCCGCGCCCTCGTCTTCGTGGTCGACAAGGGCGCGGTGAAGCCCGGCACCAGTGGCCGGATCTGGATCGACGACCTGGGCGCCTTTTAGCTAGAAGCCGACCCTCACGCTGACGTCGAGGTGTCGCGACGGCATGCGGTAGTACTGCGCGTCGCCGACCTCGCTCTCCGCGATGGGGTCGCGGCGATCGGTGAGGTTACGCCCCTCCGCACGCACCTCGAGCCGCTGCACTCGCCAGCCGAGGCCGCCGTCGACGGTGGTGAAGCCCCCCGCGTGGGCGGTGTTGCGCTTGTTCAGGAAGCGGCTGCCGTTGTACCGCGCCTCGGCATGCGCGACCAGGCCCCGGGCCGGGGCGTAGACCGCGCCGATGCCCGCCATGTGACGGGCCGACATCTCGAAGCGCTTGCCCGCGAGCTGCGTCGGCACGCCGCCGAAGTCCATCACGAAGTCGCGGAAACGCGCGTCGTGGAGCGAGTACGTCGTGCGCACGGTGAAGGCGCCGCGCGCCGCCCAGGCGAGGCCGGCCTCGATCCCCTTGAAGCGCTCGGACCCGGCGTTGGTCAGGGCGGGCAGGCCGTCGACGCTCTGCGCGACCACGAGATTGCGGAAGTCCATCCAGAAGGACCCGACCTCCGCGGATAGCCGGCCGCCCATCGCGCGCGCCTTCAGGCCCACCTCGTAGCTGGTCGCCGTCTCCGGTTCGAGGATCCCGCCCTCGCCGCCTTCTTCCTCGCCGAGATTCAGCTCCGCCGCCGCGGGCTTGTACGAGTCGCGGACGTTCGCATAGACGTGGAACGCGTCGGCCCCGCGCCGCCAGGGCGTATACGTCACCCCGGCCAACCCGCTCACGCGCACGTCGTCGCGCTTCTCGGCTTCGTCCACGCTTCCCGTCGGCCGCACCTCTCCCGCTTCGCCTTCGCGCTCCTCGGCGGTGCGATTGAGCCGCGCGCCGGTCTCGAACCGCCAGGCCGCGCTCGGGTTCCATTCCACGAAGCCGTAAGCGCCCGAGAACTCGCGCCGGTCCTCGATGCCGATGTCGCCGGCCTCCACGGGGGCAACCGCGGGAGCGCTGCCGTCGAGGCGCGCGGTGTAGTCGAACGTGCCCCCCTCCGCTTTCCCCTCGCCGTGCAGGTGATCGACACCCGCCACGACCTTGATGGGCCGCCGCCCGGTCCACGCCAGGTGGCTGTCGAAGTAGATATCCGTGACCTCGACGTCGCCGCGGATGCCGCGCGCGTTCAGCGCGGAATCGGAAGGGCGGACGAGGAAGCCGCGCAGCACCTCCTGGCTGGAGCGCGTGAGGGAGAGCGCGGTAGACCAGGTCGTCGCCCGCAGCGGCCGGTCGTACCCCGTGGAGACGAACACCCGCCGCTCGTCGAGATGCGCGTCCGCCGGGTTGTGGTTGGCGTCGAGCGGCACCGCGGACGAAAGTGCTGTGCCCGCGCGCGGATGCGGGCTCGCGGGGTCCTGGTCGAGCCACGTCCCGTCCACGTCGAACCGGAACAGGCCGCGGCCGAGCGCGCGCGAGTTCCGCCAGAGAAGGTGCCCGCGATCGAACTGCGTGCGCTCATCCCGGTAGCCGCGCCGCTCCGCGTCCACGCTCAGCGCGGAGGCGAAGCCCGCCCATGTACCCACCGACCCCGTGACGCCGCCGGCAAAGCTGCCGAAGCTCCCGAGAGAGACCGACGCTTCGCGAGGCGTGTCCGCGGGCGCCGAGGGTCGCCAGCGCCGGGTTGAAGGCGCCGCCCCATGGCACGCCGTCGACGACGAGAAGGAAGGCGTCGAACTCGCGCAGCCCCCAGAACTCGGGAACGGCGGCGGCCGGCCCTTGATCGCCGCCGGGGGAGATGTCGACCCCCTGCACGAAGGCGAGCGCGTCGCGAAGGTCGCGGGCGCCGCGGTCCCGGAGCTCGGCATCGGTGACGACGGTGACCGAGGCGGGGACTTCGTCCGGGCGCTCCGGCACGCGGGTCACGGTGACCTCCACATACTCGTGGGCCGGCGGGGGAGAAGGCTGCGGCCCCGCCGCCACTGTCATGGAGAGCGCCATCCCGATCGTGAGCATCCCTACCTCCGCCGCGGATTATCCGTTCGCTGGTGCGGCTTTGCCACCGGCATTTGCCGGTTGACGCGGAGCGGGTCCTTGATCTATCCTTTCAACCGGATTAAGTGATGGCAATACCCGCTCGCCAGCCCGACGCGCTCGTCTCGTGGATGGAGGTCCTCGCCGACCCCACGCGCCTCCGCCTGCTCCGCCTCCTGGAGCGCCATGAGCTGGGCGTGGCCGAGCTCTGTCACGTCCTCCAGCTGCCGCAGTCGACGGTCAGCCGCCACCTGAAGGTGCTGGTCGACCAGGGCTGGATCAAGGGCCGCTCGAAGGGCACCGCCAACCTCTATCGGATGATCCTCGACACCCGCGAGGTCGCCGCTCGCCGCCTGTGGGGCCTCACCCGCGAGCAGACGGAAGCCTGGGCCACCGTCGAGCAGGACCAGCTGCGCCTCGGCCGTCTGCTGACGGAGCGCCAGCCTGCGAATGCCTTCTTCGCCGGCGCGGCGGGGAAGTGGGATCGCCTGCGGACCGAGCTCTACGGCAGCGCCTTTGCCGAGGCCGCGCTGCTCGCCCTGCTTCCGCCGGAATGGGTCGTCGGCGACCTCGGCTGCGGCACCGGCCAGAGCACGGCGTCCCTCGCCCCGCACGTGCGGCGCGTGATCGGCGTCGACCAGTCGTCGCCCATGCTGAAGGCCGCCCACAAGAGGACGTCGGGCCTCGACAACGTCGAGCTCCGGCGCGGCAGCCTCGAATCGCTGCCCATCGCCGACGGCGAATGCGACGCCGCGTTGCTCATCCTCGCCCTCACCTACGTCGAGGAGCCCGTCTCCGCCCTGAAGGAGATGGCGCGCATCCTCCGTCCCGGCGGCCGCGGCGTCGTGGTCGACCTGCTCCGCCACGATCGCGAGTCCTTCCGCGAGGAGATGGGCCAGCTGCACCTCGGCTTCGAGTGTGCCGCGATGGAAGACCTGATGACCGCGGCGGGGTTCGGCGCCGCCACCTGCCGCCCGATTCCGCCCGCCCCCGATGCGCGCGGCCCCGCACTGCTGATCGCATCCGCCGCCCGCCGCACCGCCGGCCTCGACTTCGACGAAACGCGAAAAAGGAGAACGACATGACGACGACCATGAACCCCGCGAAGGGCGCCGTACTCGAGCACCGGGTGAAGGACCTGTCGCTCGCGGAGTGGGGCCGGAAGGAGATCCTGCTCGCCGAGCAGGAGATGCCCGGCCTCATGTCCGTGCGCGCGCAGCACGCGGCCGCGCAGCCCCTCCGCGGCCAGCGCGTGATGGGCAGCCTGCACATGACCATCCAGACCGCGGTCCTCGCCGAGACGCTGAAGGCGCTCGGGGCCGAGGTGCGGTGGGCGTCGTGCAACATCTTCTCGACCCAGGATCACGCCGCGGCTGCGCTCGCCGTCGGTCCCGACGGCACACCGGAGAGCCCGAAGGGGATCCCCGTGTTCGCGTGGAAGGGCGAGACGCTCGAGGAGTACTGGAACCTGACCGAGCGGGCGCTCGACTTCGGCTGTGGCCGCGGGCCGACGCTGATCGTCGACGACGGCGGCGACGCGACCCTGCTCATCCACACGGGACTCGAGTTCGAGCGCGCGGGCAAGGTACCGGACGCCTCC
>JANMPI010000051.1:0-1963 GCA_031369785.1 Acidobacteriota bacterium | reverse complement strand
CCATGCCGGAAGCGCGAGATGTTGGTCTCCCCGTACTTCCGCTCGTGGTACCGGACCGCCAGGTCGACGATGCGCAGATTGAGCCGCGACGCCCCGAAGAGCAGGTCGAAGTCGCCGAAGGGATCGAAGTCCCCGAAGTAGGCGCGGTTGGCCGCGATCTGCTCGTAGTCGGCGCGATAGAGGACCTTCGTCCCGCACAGCGTGTCGCGCACCTGCTGCCCGAGCACCCAGGAGAAAAGGAGCGCAAAGAGCTTGTTCGCGATCAGGTTCAGGAACCGCATGGCGCGTCCCTCCATCGGATAGACGAGGCGCGACCCGTTCAGGAACTCGCCCTTGCCCCGCGCCAGGGCGTCGACGAAGCGGTCGAGGTCCTCCGGCGCCACGCCCATGTCGGAATCGAGGATGGCGAGGACGTCGCCCGTGGCTTCCGCGAAGCCGAGCCGCACCGCGTCGCCCTTGCCCTTGCCGGTCTGCTTCAACAGGCGCATCCGTCGCTCCGGGTGCGCCGCGATCGCGTTGCGGATCACCGCTTCGGTGTCGTCCTTCGACCCGCCCTCGACGAAGAGGAACTCCGAGCCCGGAGCGAGCTCGGGCAGGCGCCGCACCAGGGGCTCGATGTGCCCGGCCTCGTTGCGGCACGGGATCACGACGCTGACCGACGGCGGCGCCTGATCGCGCGCGCGGCGCGGCGCGGGGCGCGCCACGAGCCCGTACATGAGGGAGAACAGCTCGACCCCGGGGAGATGGCCGAGGTAGCGATTTACGAGATCGGACAGGAGCGGCACGTAGAGGGGCAGGATCACCTGGTAGTCGCGCCGCACCACGTCGTAGTCGGCGAGCTGCAGCATGTTCCGCACCTCTTCCGGCGGCAGCCATGCCTCCGCGGGCGGGCGCGGCTTCAGCCCGGCCATCTCCGCCGCCCGCAGCATCGGCTGCCAGACGCGGCTGTAGCTGTACACAAACACGCGCGTGCGGGCGTGGCACACGGAGGCCAGGGCCTCGAAGGCGCCCTGCACGTCGGCCAGCGTGGTCACGACGTTGACCATGAGGATCACGTCGAACGGCCCGCCGAGCCCCTCCAGGAGCGCCGGGTCGGCGCCGTCGCCCTGGTGGAACGCGAGCGCTCCCTCCGGATGCGCCGCGCGCCCGGCGGCGATCGCGGTTCCGGAGAGATCGACGCCGATGCCGCGGCTCGGCGAAAGGGCCGCCAGCAGGTCGCCGGCGCCGCAGCCGATGTCGAGGATCCGCTGTCCGGCGGGAATCCGCGCGCGCAGGACGCGGGCCAGGTACTCGTGGAAGTATCGCCGCGAGCGCGGGGCGCCGGCGACCCCCATGGGATGCGCCTCGTAGAAGGCGCGCACCTGCTCGACCACGGTCTCCTGGGCGGGGGCTGGTCTGCGCAAGTGCGCCATCTTACTGAAAAAACCAGTATCTATAGGCGGCGTATCGCCCGCGCAGCGTGAGGGTTGTGCGCGACTGCACAATGGCGGCGCCGGGAACGACGAGGATCGCTTCGTCCCACCCTTCCGCAGCGGGGCGGAAGCGCGCGTGCGCCGCGGGCTGATCGCCGGCCAGCACGGAGATGTCCGCCTCCACGAATTGCAGCGGCTCCGACCCGCTCGCGCCGGGGCGCATCACCGCGACGGGGACGACCTGCGCGGTGCGCATGACGATGACGAGGTCGCGGCCCGGAGATGCCGTCACTTCGAAGGACTCGCTGCCGATGATCGCGCGTCCGGCGTCGGCCACCATGGGACCTTCGCCGTAGCGGTCGATGCGCGCCGTCCCCTGGAGGAGCAGGTTTCCGAGCGCGGAATGGAAGGCGTAGCCGTGAGCGGCCTCGTCCGCGGGATCACAGACGTTCAGCCGGTCGACCTCCGTCCGGCCACGCACGGCGTCGGCGGTGGCGGAGGCGTAGGGCCGGCCCGCGGAATCGAGGGCCGCGTAGCGCGTGCGGTAGACC
>JANMPI010000379.1:0-9375 GCA_031369785.1 Acidobacteriota bacterium | reverse complement strand
TCGCGCCGTACGCGACCGCGCTCGCGGCCATGATCGACCCGCGCCCGGCGGTGCGGAACCTCCGCCGGCTCGCCGCCTGCGGCCTCGCCGGGACGTACGGCTACTACGAGGCCATCGACTACACGCCGGGGCGGACGGACGATGCCGCGAGCGAACAGGAGAAGCCCGGCGGCGGCACCGTCGTGCGCCCGGCCACCACGCCCCCCCCCCGGAAGACCCGCTCGGCCAACCCCCCCGCGCTCCACGGCCCCCCCAAGGGGAAGCGCGACCCCACCCAGCCGCCCGGGACCGCCCCGGCGTGTAATCGATGGCCTCGTAGTAGCCGTACGTCCCGGCGAGGCCGCAGTCGGCGAGCCGGCGGAAATTCCGCACCGCCGGGCGCGGGTCGATCATGGCCGCGAGCGCGGTCGCGTACGGCGCGACCACGAGCTCGTCGCCGAGGCCGCGCTTCAGCCCGAGGCCGGGGACGCCGAAGGCCTTGTACTGGTAGTTCTCGTGACGGTCGACGACGTTGTAGGCCGACTCCGAGATCCCCCACGGCACGCCGCGCTCCACGCCGTACTCCATCTGGCGCCGCACCGCCATCCGGCAGGAGGCGTCGAGCAGCGTGCCCGGATAGCTCCGCAGCACGAGGAGCGGCATCAGGTACTCGAACATCGTCGCGCTCCACGACAGGAGCGTCGGCGTGCCGCCCACGCTGGTGACGAGCCGCCCCAGGTGGAACCAGTGTGCCTCGGGCACCTCGCCGCGCGCGATGGCGATGAAGCTGGCGAGCCGCGCCTCCGAGGCGAGGAGGTCGTAGAACGAGGGATCGAGGCGGCCGGGACCCTCCGCGTCGGCGAGGCGATACCCGATGGAGAAGATGCGGCGCTGGGTATCGTAGAGGAGACGGAAGCTCATCCCGTCCGCGAAGGCGCCCGCGCGCCCGGCGAGATCGTCGAGCCCGGCTTCGCGCAGCCCCGCGGCCAGCGCCATGAGCGCCCCCGCGAGATTACCGCTGTCGACGGTGGACACGTAGGCCGGGAGCAGCGGCGCGAGGGTGACGGTGTCGTACCAGTTGAGCAAGTGCCCCTCGAAGCGCTCGAGGCCTTCCATGGTGGTGAGCGCGGCGTCGACCTTCTCCGCGAGCTCGTCCTTCCCGATGAAGCCGAGGTCGTGCGCGGCGAGCGTGGCCAGGAGCGCCATGCCGATGTTGGTGGGCGAGGTGCGGTGGGCGATCCGCGGCTCGGGAACCTCCTGGAAGTTGTCCGGCGGCAGGCCATGGTCCCCGGCGCCCATGAAGGTGGCGAAGTACGACCACGTGCGGCGGGCCACCCCGGTGAGGACGAGGCGCTCGTCGTCGCCGAGCGCTTCGCGCTCTTCGGGGGCCGGCCGGCTCAACGCGTGCGCGATCAGGGGGGCCAGCGCCCACAGGGCGAGGATCGGGGCGGCGGCGATCAGCCCCCGTGGGCGGACGGCGACGGTGAGCACGAACATGCACAGCGCGATCACCGGGCTCGCCGCCATCTCCGCCAGGAAGGTGCGCCGCCCGATGCCGGCGGAAGAGCCCGCCATCCGCGCCGCGCTCGCGGCCGCGGTCTCCCATTCCAGGAGCCGCCGGTGCGTGAGCAGGCGGGCCAGGGTGACCGCGATGGCGTCCGCGCGCTCCCACGCCTCGTGGGCGAGGAAGGTGACCTGCAGGACCACCTGCGCGACCGCGGTGCGGAGGTCCTCCCACGCGACGTAGAGGAAGACGCGCCAGGGTTGATGCGGCGGCGGCCCCGCCACGGTCCGCCGCAGCAGCGGATAAACCGGAAAGGCGAGAGCGGCGACCACGGCGAGGGTCCATCCGGCGGCGCTTCCGGGCAGGACCGTCCAGCCCGCGACGAGCAGGGCGACCGTCGCCGGCGCGACGAGGCTCCGCCGCAGGTTGTCGAAGATCTTGAATCGCGAGATCAGCGGGAGGCGATTGCGCCGCAGCCCTTCGCGGGACGGCACGAGGGGAAAGAGCCACCGCAGGATCTGCCAGTCGCCCCGCACCCAGCGATGGGCGCGCCGGGCGTGGGTGAGGACGCTGGCCGGGTAGTCGTCGACGACCTCGACGTCGGTCACGAGCGCGGTGCGCGCGTACAGCCCCTCGAACAGATCGTGGGAGAGGAGCGCGTTCTCCGGCACGCGTCCCTCGAGGGCAGCCGTGAACGCGTCGACGTCGTAGAGCCCCTTGCCGGTGAAGATCCCCTCGCCGAAGACGTCCTGGTAGGTATCGGAAACCGCCGTCGTGTAGGGATCGACGCCCGTGTGGCCGGCGTAGAGGCGCGCGAAGAGCGATCCCGCGGCGCTGGCCATGGTCACGCTGACGCGCGGCTGGAGGATCGCGTACCCCTCGGTGACGCGGCCTTCGCCGGCATCGAAGCGCGCGCGGTTCAGCGGATGCGCGAGGATGCCGACCAGCTCCTTGGCGGCGTCGCGGGGAAGGCGCGTGTCGGAATCGAGGGTGAGAACGTAACGGACGCCGGGCAGGATCTCGAGGGCGCCGACCTTGACCGTGAAGCTCGTGTCGCCGGCGCCGCGCAACAGCCGATTGAACTCCTCGAGCTTGCCCCGCTTCCTTTCCCAGCCCATCCAGACGCCCTCGCCCTCGTTCCACTGCCGCGCGCGGTGGAACAGGTAGAAGCGGTCGATCGGGCCCTCGCGATGGCGGGCATTCAGGTCGTCGATGCCGCTGCGCGCGGCAGCGAGGATGGCCTCGTCTCCGGGCATCTCCGCGGAGGGAGCGTCGGTGAAGTCCCCGAGGATCGCGAAGTGGATGTACGGATCGGGGTTGCCCAGGGCGAGGACCTGCAGGTGCTCGATCATCGCCGTCACACCGGGCACGCTGGCGAGCAGGGTGGGGACGACCACCATCGTGCGCGCGCTCTCCGGTATCCCGGTGGCGAGCTCGAGGCGCGGGAGCCGCCGCGGCGGGACGAGCCGCGCGGCCAGGCGCTGGATGAAGGCGGTCGCGGTGTCGCTCGCGGGAACGATCAGGAGGAGCGCCGCCGCCACCTGCATCCAGACGGAGGCGCCCGCGCGCTCCACGACGGCGACGCCCAGCGCGACCAGCGACGCGGTGACGGCGGCCAGGGACCCGAGGTACACCGCGGTCGTGTGCGCGAATCCGAACCGGCGGATGCGGCCCCACAGCCGCGGGCGGAACGCGAGGTCCGTCTCGAGGTCGCGGCGTCCCTTGCCGATGAGATGGTGGCCGACGTGGGCCGCGCGCTCGCCCGGGCCCGCCTCCGCGGCCTGCCGCGCGCTTTCCACCGCGCGCAACGCGACGCGCATCTGCGACTCGCCGGTCGGGTCGGGCTCCGAGAGCTGCTCCACCGCCTGCCGGTAGCGGTCGCGGCTCAGGAAATCCATGCGCGCGTATGCGCCCGCGGGATCGCGGAGCAGCACGCGCTCGACGAGGCTCACGCTCTCGAAGTACTGGCTCCAGTCGAGGGTCGTGCAGAGGCGGAGGCTCGTGATCACGTTCGCCACCGAGACGAGCGCCGCCGCCTGCCGCTGGTGCTCGCCGCGGATCGCGTCCTCCGACGTCGTCTGCCCGGCCTCGAGGTGCTCGTCCATCGCCGTGCGCACGGCCGCGAGGCCCGGCCCATATTCCCGCAGGCGCTGCAGGAGCTGCACCACGTACGCGGCGTGGAGCGGTCGCGGCAGGGGCGGGGGAGCGGCCTCGACGTCGGCGTCGAGACGGGCGACATAGGCGTCGGCTTCGTGGCGCGCGGCGCTGGCCTCCAGCGTTTCCGCGGCAAGCCGCCGGAGGTTCTCGATGAGCGCCAGCTTCAGCATGCTCGGCCAGGCCCACAGCTCGCCGATGGTGAGGGGCGCCACGGCCTGGAAGCTGTTCAGGAATCGCACGAGCTGCGGCCGGTCGAGGCGGCTGTCGCTGTGGCGGATGAGCTCGACGGCCATCGCATAGACGCGCGCGTCGCCGGCGAGCTCGCGGAGCGCCAGCTTGGGCAGCTCCCGGTAGTACCCCGCGGGGAGGTTCCGGCGCACGTCGAGGAGGACGGAGACGACGAGGTGGAAGTTGTCGAGCAGCCACTCCGTGGCGGGAGTGACGAACGCGCCGCGGTGCACGTCCTCCGCCATGGTCAGATACGCGGCGCGGAGGACGCGGGCGTTGTCGCGAAAGCGGGGCAGGACGTTGCGCGCGACGCGGCGGGGATTGGGATCGAGCGTGAAGCGCGCGGCGAGGGCCTTCGCGCGCTCCTCGAGCCGCTCGATGCTCAGCAGCTCGTCGCGGAGCGGCTTATCGGCGGGAGGCGGCGCGCGCGGCCGCCAGAATCGGAGCATCGGACATTGTGCCTCTCGAGCGCGCGTAGGGGGTGAATGCCTTCGTGTTCCGGACGGAAGAGACCGGCGTGGTGTGCACTTTGCTCAATTGGACTCCGGGGTCGCGTACGGTTGACGTGTACCGTCCGTCCGGCTGACCCTCGCGAGCCCTAGCGAGCGAGCGCGGCGCGCCCGGCGAGCTCGGCCACGACCACGAAGAGGTCGGCAGGCTGGAAGGGCTTGGCGATGTGCCGCTGGAACCCGGCGGCCAGCGCCCGCTCCTTGTCCTCCCGGCTGCCGTGCGCGGTCATCGCCGCCGCGGGAACGGTGCCGCCCTGCTCGGGTGACAGCGCGCGCACGCGCGCGATGAGAGCGTAGCCCGTCTCGTCGGGCATCTCTATGTCGGAGAGCAGGACGTCGGGCGGCTCGCGGGTGACTGCCGCGAACGCTTCCGCGCCGGTGCCGGCGGCGGTGACGATGGCGCCCTGCCTCGTGAGCAGGAACTCGATGAGGTCGCGGGAGTCCACCTGGTCGTCCGCGACCACGATGCGCAATCCGGCGAGGGGCGTCTCCGCCGCCTTGCCGGGCGGCTGGATGGTGAGGACGGGCGCATTCACCACTCGCGCGAGGGGCAGGGTGACCGTGAACGTCGCCCCCTTGCCGTGCCCCGCGCTGGCCGCGGTGACCGTGCCGTGGTGCATCTCGACGATGTGCTTGACGATGGCGAGGCCGAGGCCGAGGCCGCCGGCCTTGGTGTCGGCCACCGAGGCCTGCCGGAAGCGTTCGAAGACGAAAGGGAGGACCTCGGACCGGATCCCCGACCCGGAATCGGAGACGTTCAGCACCGCGGTCTGGTCCTCTTGCGCCAGCGCCACCAGGACGCTGCCCCCGCGCGGCGTGAACTTCAGCGAGTTGTTGAGCAGGTTCGTGACCACCTGCTGGAGGCGCGCGGGATCGCCCGAGATCGGCGCCGCCACCTCGGAGATGACCACCTCCAGCTGGATGCCGTTGGCCGCCGCCGACGGGCGCGCGGAGTCGACGCACACGCGGACGAGCGCGGGAAGGTCGAGCGGCTTCATCTCGAGATCGAGCTTGCCGGAGACGATGCGGGAGACGTCGAGGAGGTCCGCGATGAGCGTGTTCTGCACGTTCAGGTTGCGCTCGATCGTTTCCACCGCGCGCTGGACGAGGGCGGGGTCGTCCTGACCCTCCTTCAGGATATGGACCCAGCCCACGATGGCGGTCAGGGGCGTGCGCAGCTCGTGGGAGAGGGTGGCGAAGAAGATGTCCTTCATGCGCGCCGCCTCCTCGAGGTGGCGCTTCGCGACCTCGAGCTCCTCCTCGCGCTCGCGCAGCAGGGTATTGGCGCGCACCACGTCCTCGAAGGTTCCGAGAAGCAGCCGCAGGATCTGCTCGCGATTGGCGTGCACCTCGATCGTCTTGCCGTTCACCATCGTCTGCACGCCGCGGGACCGGGGGTCGTCCTCCTTGCGGCGACGGTGCGTGAAGCCCTCGGCGCGCGGGACGGACGCCTTCTGCGCGAGCAGGGAGCGGAGCCGCCCGACCAGCGCGTCAGGCTCGTATGGCTTGCGGATGAAGCTGTCCGCCCCGACCTCCAGGGCCTGGACGATCTCCATCGGCTCGCGAAGCGTGGTGACCAGGACCACGGGGATCTCGCACAGCGCGGGATCGCCCTTGATCGTCTGGCACAGCTCGAAGCCGGTGAGGCCCGGCATCAGGACGTCGCTCACCACGATGTCGAAGGGCGCCTGGGCCAGGCGCTCGAGCGCCGCCTCCGCGGTGGCCGCCGACTCGACCTCGAAACCCTCGCTCTCGAGAATCAGGCGGAGGAGACGGGCTTGGGTGGGACTGTCCTCGACCGCCATCACCCGCACCGCGGTCACGGGGTGACCTCCTTGCGTGTCTCCGAGGTCGCGAGCCCGGCGAGCGTGGTGACGACCTCGCCGAGCGGGAGGACGAAATCGGCGAGGCCGGCCTGCACCGCCGCCATGGGCATGCCGTAGACGACGGCCGTCTCTTCCGACTCCGCAATCGTCCGACCGCCCGCGGCGCGGATCGCCTGCAGGCCGTCGACGCCGTCTCGTCCCATTCCTGTCAGTATCACCGCGAGCGCGCCCCGACCGTAGGCGGCGGCGACGGAACGGAAGAACGGCGTGCCGGAGGGCCGGAAGCCGCCGACCTCCGGGCCCACCGAAAGGTGGGCCGTCCGTCTCTTCGACACGCACAGGTGGCGATCGTCCGCCGCGACGTACACCGTTCCCGCCTGGAGCGGCTCGCCGTCCTCGGCGAGCTTGACCCGTAGTGGCGACGCGTCGTTCAGCCACTGCGCGAAGCCGCGGGTGAATCCCAGCGAGATGTGCTGGACGATCAGCACGGGCGCCGGAAAGGCCGCGGGCAGCGCGCTCAGGATCTGGTGGAGCGCGGCCGGCCCTCCGGTCGAGGCGGCGATCGCGACCACCTGGACCCGGCCATCGTGCAGCGACCGCACCGACGTGGGCGGGACGGGGACCGCCGGCGTGACGCGATCCATGTCGAAATGGCGGACCACCTTCACCCGCGACATCGCCTTCACCTGGCGGATGAGCTCGGCCGCCTGGAGGTCGAAGGACGGAGATCGCGGGTCGCCGGGCTTGGCCTGGACGGCCAGGGCGCCCATGCGCACCGCCTCCAGCGAGACGGAAACCGCGCGCGCGTCCAGACCGGTCGTGATCAGGATCGGCGTCGGCGCCTCGATCATGATGCGCTTGGTGGCCGCGAAGCCGTCCAGGCGCGGCATCTGGACGTCCATGGTGACGATGTCGGGGTTAAGCTTCTTCACGAGCTCGACCGCCTCGACGCCGTCTGCCGCCTGCCCGACCACGTCGAGCTCGGGATCGCTGCGCAGGATGGAGACGAGGAGAAGGCGCGCGGTCGCCGAGTCGTCCACGACCACGACGCGGGTGCGCTTCACACGAGCCGGGCGACCGCCTCGAGGAGGCGGGAGCGGTCGAACCCGCTCTTGACGATGTAGGCGTCGGCCCCCGCCTCGAGGCCGCGCGCGCGGTCCTTGTCGCTCGACAGCGAGGTGACGAGGATCACCGGCACGCGCGGCAGCACCGTCGAATGGCGCAGCGTCTCGGTGAGCGTGAATCCGTCCATGCCCGGCATCTCCACGTCCGCGACGACGAGGTCGATGGTCTCCTTCTGGAGGATGCGCCAGGCCTGGTGACCGTCGGCGGCGAGCCGCACCTCGTAGCCGGCTTCCTCGAGGATGGCCTTTTCGAGCGTCCGCGTGGTGACCGAATCGTCCGCCACGAGCACGCGCCGTCGCGCCACCACCGGTCCCACGGCGGCGGCGCGCGGCGGACCGGCGGGCGCTCCGAGAGCGGTCTCCGCGAGCTCGGCCGCGCTCAGGATGAGGGCGATGCCGCCGTCCTCGAGCAGCGCGCACCCGGCGACGTGCGGCACACGGCGCAGGCGGCGGCCGAGGCCGGTGACCACGAGGTCCTGCTCGGCCAGCAACTCGTCGACCACGAACGCGAGCCGCGTCGTCCCCGCCTCCACCATCACGACGAACCCGCCTTTGCCGCGGTCACGCCGGGGGGCGGGCAGCCCGAGGGCCTCGGCCATGGACACCAGCGGCAGGAGGCCGTGAGCCGCAGCCAGCATCTCGCGCCCGCCGACGTTGCGCACCTCGCGTGGGATGAGCCGCCGCAACGCCATCACCTGCGTGGTGGCGATGGCGAACGTCCGCCCCGCGCATTCGACGAGGAGCGCGCGGATGAGGGTGACGGTGAGGGGGACGGTGAGGGTGAACGTCGTGCCCACGCCGTCCACGGACTCGAGGCCGACGGTGCCGTGGAGCGCGTTGACCTGGCTCTTCACGACGTCGAGGCCGACGCCGCGGCCGGAGACCGCGGTCAGGGTCCGGGCGGTGGAGAACCCGGGATGGAAGACGAGGGCGAGCAGGTCGCGGTCGTCCGTGGACACCGCCATGCCCCGGGCGCGCGCCGCCTCGCGGATGCGCTCGCGGTGGAGGCCGCGGCCGTCGTCGTCGATCGCGATCTCCACCTGCGCGCCCTTGAGCGCGGCGGAGACCGTGATGACTGCGGTCGCCGCCTTTCCCGCCGCGGCGCGCTCGGCGGGGGACTCGATTCCGTGGTCCACCGCGTTGCGGACGAGGTGCATCAGCGGGTCCTTGAGGCGCTCCGCCACCGCGCGGTCGAGCTCGACCTCCTGCCCGACGAGGCGGAACGCGACGTCCTTGCCCGCCGCCAGCGAGAGGTCGCGGACCATCCGCTCCAGGCCCTGCGCCGCTTCGCGGAAGGGCACCATCCTCAGGCTGCGCACGCCGGAATCGAGGTCGCCGGCGGAGCGCATCAGCGCGCGCCCGACGGTGGCCGCCTCCGCGACCGCGCGCTCGAGCCCGTCCTTCAGCTTGTCGATGCCGGCCCCGAGGTTGAGCGCGGCCGAGCGGATGTCGCGCGGCGCGCTCGCGGCAATGAGCGCGTGCAGCCGGCGGAAATCCGTCGCCAACCCCGTTCCCGCATCGGCCAGCGCCGTCCATTCGTCACGGCGCCGCTCGGTCTGGCGCACCGCGAGCAGCAGCTCGCCGCTCCGCGCGAGGACGGTGTCGACTTTCTCCGCCGCCACGCGGAGCGTGTCTCCATCGCCGTCGCGGCGGTCGGCGACCGGCGCGGCCGCCGGCGCGGGTGCGGACGCTGCAGCGGCCGCCGGCGCAACCGCGGCGGCCGCGGGGGGAGCGTGCGCGGGCGAAGGCGCGGCGACGAGCTTTTCCTTGATCGCTGCACCGGCCTCCTCGATCGCGTCCGCGCCCGCGAACAGCACGCGGAACGCCTCCGCGTCCAGAGAACGCTCACCGTCGCGCGCGCGGGCGAGGATGTCCTCCATTCCGTGGCACGCGGTCTCGATGGCGGCGACGTCGACCGCGCGTGCGGCGCCCTTCAGGTTGTGCGCGGTGCGGAAAAGCGACTGCAGGAGGGCCGGGGAGTCGCCCTGCCCGCGCTCGAGCCCGAGGAGGTCCCGGTTGAAGTTCCGGACGTGCTCCGCCACCTCCTC
>JANMPI010000369.1:0-13162 GCA_031369785.1 Acidobacteriota bacterium | reverse complement strand
GAGAACTCCCAGGGCCTGGGGGCACGGATCGGGCTCGTCCGGCGCGGGCGGCCGACGCTCTGGAGGCGGGTCCATACCGACGGCAGCTATCTGACCGCCAGCGACCCCCGCGTGCACTTCGGCCTGGGTGACGCGCCGGCCGTCGACGCGCTGCTCGTGGAATGGCCGCGCGGGCGGCGAGAGGCGTGGAGGCACCCGCGGATCGGGGCGCTCTTGACGCTGCGGGAGGGGGAGGGGGTGCCCTGGCCGGAGGACGGGGCACAGGGTCGCTGAAAAAAAGACGGGCCGGGACTGACTGCGTCCCGGCCCGCCTGCCCTTACGTGCTCACGGCTGCGCTAGAACTCCAGACGCAGACCGGCGGTCACCGTCCGCTCCCGCGTGGCGGTGCCGAAGGTCGGGTTCGCCTGGTGGGCGGCCGCCGGCGAGAACGTCATGAACTGGGGCGAGGTGCGGGTGATGTTCGGCCGCGCCCAGTTGGTGTGGTTGAAGACGTTGCTGGCCTGGATACGCAGCTCGGGCCGGAAGCGGCCGACCTCGAACTTCCGGAAGAGCCCCAGGTCGACGTTCCACACCGACGGCGAACGGAACTGGTTGCGCCTGCTGTTGCCGAAGCCCGTGGTCAGATTCACCCCCGTGGGCTGAGTGAAGAGCGCCGGGTCGTACCAGGGCTCGGTGGCGGAGCCGGGGGTGCCCGTCGGCTTGGGAGTGCCATTGACGTCGATGAGCACGGAGCCGCACCCCGGGCAGTTGAGCGCCGGGTTCGAGCCGCTGACCGAGAAGGGCGTGCCGGAGTAGGCCGACCCGATCCCGTTGACCTGCCAGCCCTGGACCACGCGGCCCAGCACGTTCTTCGATGCCTTGGCAAACGGCAGCTCGTACAGGAACCCCATCTGGAACACGTGCGTCCGGTCGAAGCCGGCCAGCGTAAAGTTCCTCTCCAGCAGGGCCGGATGGTTCCAGGTGAGGCCCACCCACCCGTCCTCGTCGGCTTCGTTCTTCGACTGGCTGAGCGTGTAGGCGCCCTTCAACAGCAGGCCGGCCCGGAAAGGCCGGTTGGCCGCCAGTTGAAGGCCCTTGTACCGGCTCTTGGTGCGCGAGGCCCACTCGTTGATCGCCGTGGATCCGGCGAGCGCGAAGTACCTGCGGCCCGCCTGGCCCGCGCCGGGCTCGGAGTGGTTGATGTCCCGATCCGCGTATCCGCCGTCGGTACGGGTGTGGACGAGGGCCAGCTCGACCGAGATGTCCCCGGGCAGGCGCCTTTCCACCGCGACGTTCATCTGCTGGATGGTCGCGCGGTCGACATGATTCGGGTCGGGCGTGCGGATGAAGGTGGCCGGCGGCAGCCGGACGCGGCCCAAGCTGAGGTCCGGCACCGGGACAGGAGGTATTCCGGCCGCAACCGGGAATCCCGAGTACTGCTCCGCGGTCTGGTTGAAGAAGATGTCGAACGGGAACGATCCGCGCATCGGCCGCGACCAGGGGAGCGGGTTGAAGGTGCGCCCGTAACCGGCCCGGAACACCGTCTGCTCGTTGGCGCGGTAGCTCGCACCGAGACGCGGCGCCACGTAGAACTTCTTGACCTTGATGCCCACGTCCTCGGGCGTGTTGCCGAGACCGCCGAGGAGCACGTCAAAGGTGTTGAGGTCGAGCCGCTCGATGCCGCGATCGGCGCGCTTCATGAGCGGGTACATCTCGAGGCGCAGGCCCACGTTCAACGTGAGCTTGTTGCCCACCTGGAAGCGGTCGGTCGCGTAGACGGCACGCTGCCACTCCCGGCCCGTCATCTGTATCTCCTGCACGTCCTTCTGCCGCACCGAGGCCAGGCCGAGAACGGAGGCGCCCAGCTCGTTCCAGACCTGCGGCACGTACCCGGGCGTCCCCGTCAGCGTGCCCGCGAACGAGAACCCGCCCCGCACGCCGCCGAAGCTGCCGAACTCGGCCTGGTAGTGGTTCAGCTCGTGGCGCACGATGTCCACACCGGTGCGGACCTGATGGCGGCCCTTCACCCAGGTGAGCGCGGTCCCGAACGTGTAGCTGCGCTCCTTGCGGAACAGCGGCATCCAGTTGGGCGTGGTACCGATGTCGTAGATCGGGGTGCCGCTGGCCCAGGGCGAGGACGGGATGTCGAAAGCGGGGAGTCCGCCCGCACGTTCGTTCAGACCATTGGAGCCGGGGATGCCCAGCACCTCGAGCCCGATGTTCTCCCCATAGTCGGGGCCGGTCACCGACTGGTCCTGCCGGTTGAGCCCGAGGTTGCCGTCGAGCACCAGGTTCGGGCTCAGCGTCCAGGTGTGTCCGAGTCCCAGAACGTAGACGCGGGTGTCACCCACCGAGCCCTTGTCGAAGCCCAGAACGAACTCGCCGCTGGTTCCGCCGACGACCTCGGCGTCGAGCATGGAGGCCTTGGCCCACAGGGTATGCGCCGGCGAGCGCTGATACGTCAGCTTGAGGTCGAAGTTGTCCCGGTCGTTCGTGACCGTGCGCTGCTGCACGAAATCGTCGGGCAACCCGTTGCGGTTCACGTCGTCGGCGGTATTGGGCCTCGGGTAGAAGCTCAGGAGCTGCTGCCAGATGGGGCTGATCCGGTTCGCGGGGATCACGCCGCCCGGGAACGGCGTCCGTCCCACCCCGCCGGGGCCGCCGGTGGTGGGGTCATACAAGATGAAGTTCGGATAGGCGCCGACGACCTCGCCGAAGTCCCCGTTGCGCATCCTCAATGAAGGGACGCTGTAGGTCAGGTTGTTTCCGCGGCGTGCCGCGTAGCGCTCCCAGGCTCCGAAGAAGAAGAGCTTGTTATGGATGATGGGGCCGCCGAGGGTGCCGCCGTAGATGCTGTTCGTGAGTGGCAACCTCGCGAGGCCGGAAGCGTTGTTTGCGAACGTGTTGGCGTTGAACTCGTCCTGGTTCCGGAGGAGGAACGCGGAGCCGCGAAGCTTGTTGGTCCCCGACTTCGTGATGACGGTGACGGCCGCCCCGGCCGCCATGCCCTGGTCGGCGTCGAAGTTGTTGGTGGCGACGTTGACGGTCTCGATCGTCTCCGCCGGCTGCACGTAGCCCACGTGATGGGGGAGCCAGACATTGACGGAAACCGCGCCGTCGATGCGGAACGCGTTGCTGTTGGGCTGGCTGCCGTTCACGTTGGTGCGGAGGGCGCGGCCCGGCGTGTCGATCTCCGCGTTCTGGAGCTGCGCCGGCGTCGTTCCGGGGGCCAGATTGAGCAGGCTCTGGTAGTTCCGGAACTGGTTCAGGGGGAGGCTGGACAGTTCCTTCGAGGTGAACTCGGTGCTGAGGTCGGACTTTTCCGTCTGCAGGAGCGTCGACTCCCCGATGACGTTGACGGCCTCCGCCATCGCGCCGACCTCGAGCTTCAGGTCGAAGCGAGCGGGGTTGCCGGCCGAGACCCGGATGCCCGTCTGGCGGATCTCCCGGAACCCCTGGAGGGACGCCGTGAGGGCATATTCGCCCGGGAGCAGGTTGCGGAACACGTAGCTCCCGTCCCGATCCGTCACCGCGTTGAGACTGTGGCCGGTCCCTGTATTGGTGACGCTCACCGTCGCGCCGGGAGCGGGGGCGCCCGACTGATCGGCGACTGTCCCGACGATCGACCCGTAGAGGGCCTGCGCAGACGCAGTCGTGGGGGCGAGCGAAACGGCGGCAATGGCCAACATCGCCGCCAGCACCGCAGCCCGCGACGAAAGGCGAGAGAGGTGAGTCATAGGCGTGGTCTCCTTTTGAGCCCTGAGGGGACGAGTCTCCGAACGATGGGTTTCGAGTGGCGGGGAAAATAGCGCCGCGCGTCAGGGTTGTCAACCGTCTCGCGGCGCTGCACGGCCCCGACGAGGAGCAGCGGCACAGGCTTGGCAGTAGAATCCCTCGGTCCAGGAGGGCGGATGATCGGGCGCCGCGAATCCAACGTCGAGAGCAGCCATCGCGGAACGGGGGCGCCGACTCTCGCATTGCTCGTCGCGCTGGGCGGAGCGGCGGCGCCGGCACTCGCCGAGCCCCCCGCGGACGTCAAGCGCATCATCGCCTTCGGCGCCCATCCCGACGACTGTGAGCTGGCCGCGGCCGGCGTCGGCGCGAAGTGGGCCGCCCTGGGCCACAAGTTCAAGTGCGTCGCGGTGACCAACGGCGACATCGGGCACTCCGTGCAGGCGGGGGGCGCTCTGGCCCGCCGCCGCCGCGCGGAGGCCGAGCGCGCGGCCCGGATCCTGGGCATCGAGACCGAGGTTCTCGACAACCATGACGGCGAGCTCATGGTCACCCTGGACAACCGGCGTACGATCGTCCGCCTCATCCGCGCGTGGGGGGCGGACGTGGTGATCAGCCATCGGCCGAGCGACTATCACCCTGACCACCGCTACGCAGGCGTGCTCGTGATGGATGCCGCCTACATGGTCCAGGTGCCCTTCTTCGTCCCCGACGTGCCGCCGCTCGCCCACAACCCGGTGTTCCTTTTCTCCGAGGACCACTTCAGGAAGCCGAACGAGTTCAGCGGCGACATCGTGGTCGACATCGACGACGTCATCGAGAAGAAGCTGGCCGCGGTGGACGCCATGGAGTCGCAGTTCTTCGAAGGGGGATGCTGCGACGTGCCGGGGGGCGGCGTTCCGGCGGACGCGGCGGGAAGGGCCGCCCGCGCCCGAGAGGTGCGCGATCGGTTCGCGGCACGCTTCGCGTCCACCGCCGACCGGTTCCGCTCCCGGCTGGGCGAGTGGTACGGCCCCGCGCGGGCCGCCGGCATCCGTCATGCGGAGGCGTTCGAAGTCAGCGAGTACGGGCGCCAGCCCACCCGGCTCGAGATCGCGCGGCTCTTCCCCTTCTTTCCCCCCGCGGAAGAGGGGTCCGGAGCCTCGGTGCCGCTCTTCGACGGCCTCGACCTGGCGGGCTGGAAAACGCACGGCGACGAGCGCTGGCGGGTGGACCAGGGCGAGATCCTCGGCGAGGCCGTCACCAAGGCCTACGGCTACCTTTCGACGGAGAAGACCTACCGCGACTTCGAGCTCTGGGTGAAGTTCAAGGCCGAGGGCACGGGCAACAGCGGCATCTTCTTCCACTCCTCGCTCAACGGGGTCGACATCGCGGGCGTGCAGGCCGAGGTGGACCCGCGGCCGGGGATGCACACCGGCGGCCTCTACGAGTCCGCGGGCCGGGAATGGCTCGTGAAGCCGGAGCCGGCCGCGGAGAACGCGCTGCGCGTCGGCGGCTGGAACGACATGCGCGTGCTCGTCGAGGGCCCGCACGTGCGCACGTGGGTGAACGGCGTGGCCGCCGTGGACTACGTCGATCCCGCCCCCAAATACACGGACGGCGTGATCGCGCTCCAGCTCCACGCCGGGGGCGAGGGGCGCATGCGCTTCAAGGACATCCGCATCCGCGAGATCCGGTGAGCACGCTCGGCGTGGGCATCAGCGGGGTGGGCTGGTGCGCGGGCGAGCACATCAAGGCTTTCCACAAGAACCCCCATACGGAAGTCCGCCTTCTTCATGGGCGCGACGAGTCGCGCGTGCGTGCGAATCTCTCGCGCTACGGCGTCGACGCGCGCGGCGCGCGCTTCACGAAGCGGTATGACGATCTCCTCGAGTCGGACGCCATCGACATCGTGTCCATCGCAACCCCCAACCATCTCCACGCGGCGCAAGCGGTGGCCGCCGCCCGCGCCGGGAAGCACTTCGTGCTCGAGAAGCCCACCGGCCTCGACACCCGCGAGCTGGCCGCGATCCGGGACGCCGTTCGCAAAGCCGGCGTGCGCACCATCGTCTCCTTCGAGCTGCACTACAACCCGTACCTGCGCTTCGTGCATTGGCTGCGCGCGTCGGGCCGGCTGGGGCGCATCCGCTTCGCGCGGACGCAATACCTGTCGCGGGTGACCGACTCCTACGCGGGGTGGAACTGGGTGCGCACCCGCAAGAGCGGCCGCAGCCATCTGCTCGCCGCCGGCTGTCATGCCGTGGACGCGCTCCGTTGGTGCTCGGGGCTGGAGGTGGAGGCGGTGAGCGCATTCCACACGCGCTTCACGAAGGGCTACCAGTGGCCGACCACGATCGTGGCCAACCTCGAGCTCGAAGGAAAGGCGATCGGGCACGTGACGAGCTCCACCGACTTCATGCTCCCGTACACTTTCGGCGTGGAGCTGATGGGGGACAAGGCGACGCTGCGCGAGAACCTCATCGCCTGGAAGGACACCCCGGTCGACCTCGGGGAGCTGCGCGCGGCGAACCCCTTTCCGCAAGTGACCCTCCACGAGGCGCGCTACGGCAGCGGGAGCCCCGCCATCCGCATCGAGTGCGTGATGCCGGACAGCATGGACGTGAGCCACCATCCCTTCCAGGGCGAGATCGACGAGCTGGTGGACGCCGTGCGCAAGCGACGGGAGACCCATCTCAGCGTCTTCGACGCGCAGAAGACGATGGAGGTCTGCCTGGCCGCCGACCTGTCCGCGGAGCGCGGCGGAAAGCCGGTGCGCCTCCCGCTCCTCCGCCCGCGGGGACGCTCATGACCCGCGTCACGCGGCGGCAGGCGATGCGCGTCCTCGGCGCCGGCGCGACCGCGGTGGCCGTCCTGCCGTGGCTCTCGGAAGAAGCGGAAGCGGCCTTCGCCGAGATCCAGCGCACGAAGGCGGCGCCCGTGCTGAAGGTGCTGTCCGCGTCGCAGTACGCGACGCTGGCCGCGCTGGCGGAAGCCATCATCCCTGGAGACGAGCGTTCGCCGGGAGCGAGGGAGGCGCGCGTCGCCGACTACGTCGATCTGATCCTGAGCGAGGGCGACGACAAGCTCCGCTCCGAGTGGCTGGACGGGCTGACCGCGCTCGACGCGGATGCCGTAGCGCGATTCGGCGTGGCCTTCGTGGCCCTCGACGCCGCGCAGGTGGAATCGATGCTCACCGAGGTGAGCCGCAACGAGAAGGTGCGCGAGCCGCGGCGCGCCGCGCGCGAGCCGGAGCCTTCGCAGAAGGAGCGGCCGGCGGACGTGAGCCCGGCCGACAAGCCGGCCGATGCGGCGCTGAACGCGCCCGCGACGCCGGCGGGGAAGTCGCCGGTGGAGAAGTTCTTCGTGACCGCCAAGCAGGCGGTGATCCACGGCTACTACACGTCCGAGATCGGCATCCACAAGGAGCTGCGTTACAAGGGCAACCAGATCCTGGCCGAGTTCGTCGGGTGCCAGACGGTCGACGGCCGCGATTGCCCGCACTGCGGGCAGAAGGCCTGACATGCCGCTCGATCCCACCCTCGACCTCGACCTCGCCGCGATCACCGACGACTCGCGCCGGCTCGCGGCGTCCATCCGGCCCGGCACCGCGCGCTGGGACGTGATCATCGTCGGCAGCGGAGCCGCGGGCGGCATGGCCGCGTTCCAGCTGGCGATGGCGGGGGTGAAGGTCCTCGTGCTCGAGGCGGGGCGCATGCTCGACCATCGCAAGGAGTACCGGACGATGGAGTGGCCGTACGCGTCTCCGCGCCGGTTCCGGCTGCCCCCCGACCACCGCCCGATATCGGTCGCGGAGTACAACTTCCTCGACCGCCCGTACGCGAAGAACCCGGAGCTCGCGAAGCACGAGAAGGTCACGTCGTACGGCGCGAATACCTTCACCCGCAACTGGGTGGTGAACGAGAAGGAGCACCCCACCACCGGCACGCCCTACTCCTGGGTGCGGGCGCGCGTCCTCGGCGGCAAGACCAATTTCTGGGGGCGCGGCGCGCTCCGCTACGGGCCCATGCAGTTCAACGCCGCGAGTCGCGACGGATACGACGTCGACTGGCCCATCACCTACGAGGACGTGAAGCCGTACTACGACAAGGTCGACGTCCTCCTCGGCGTCTCGGGAACGAAGGAAGGCCTCGAGCAGGTGCCGGACGGGATCTTCCAGCGGCCGAGCAAGCTCAACTGCGTCGAGGTCGCGTTCCAGCGCGCCATCGCGAAGATGGGGCGCCGCTACATCCCCGGCCGCGCCGGCGTCACCACCGACGGGGTCCTCAACAACAAGTACCGGACGCGATGCCTCGGGCGCGGGCGCTGCGGCCGCGGCTGCGACGTGAACGCGTCGTTCCACTCGCCGACCGCGCTCATCTACCCCGCGCGTGACACCGGCAACCTGACCATCCGCCCGTACTCGGTCGTCTCCGAGCTGTTCCTCGACGAGACGACGGGCCGCGCGGGCGGCGTGCGCGTGATCGACGCCAATACACGCGAGGTGATGGACTTCAAAGCGCCGGTCGTCGTCCTCGGCGCGGGATGCCTCGACAGCACGCGCATCCTCCTGAACTCGAAATCCGCGCGGCACCCGAACGGCATGGGCAACTCCTCGGGCCTCCTCGGTGCGTACCTGAGCGAGCACCTGATGGGCCCGCGCGGCAGCGGCTTCATCCCCGCCCGCATCGGCACCGAGCCGACGCTCGACGACGGCCGCCCGGTGTCGCCTTACGTGCCGCGCTTCCGCAACATGGCGGACAAGCATCCCGACTTCATCCGCGGCTACCACTTCCAGGGCGGCGGCGGATCGTACGAGTATCCCGGCCTCGCGCACGATCTTCCCGGCTTCGGCAAGGCGTTCAAGTCGTCGGTGCGCAAGTACTATCCCGCACTCCTCTCCATCGGCGGCTTTGGCGAGGTGCTGCCGCGCAAGGAGAACCGCGTGTCGCTCGACGCGGAGGTCAAGGACGCCTGGGGCATCCCCGTCCTCCGCTTCGACTATCGCTTCGGCGACAACGAAATCAAGATGGCGAAGGACATGGCCGACTCCGCGGAGGAGATGCTGCGCGCGGCGGGGGCGGAGAACATCAAGATCGAGCGCGACCTACTGCCGCCGGGCTGGTCGATCCACGAGATCGGGACCGCGCGCATGGGCGACGACCCGAAGACGTCGGTCACCGATCGCTTCTGTCGACTCCACGACGTGCCCAACGTCTATATGGCGGACGCCGCGCCCTTCGTCTCCGGCGGCACGCAGAACACCACCTGGTCGATCCTCGCCCTCTGCTGGCGGACCATGGACCAGCTGAAGGAACGGCTGCGCACGGGCGAGGTCTAGTCCGGCCTCAGCCCCGCGCCACCACGCCGCGGATGTAGGCGAGGTTCTTCGCCATGTCGTCGGGGACGGAGCCCGACGGGCACTCGGTCTCGAGCTGCGCCCATTGGTGGAAGCCGATGTCGGCCAGCGCCTTCACCACGGCGGGGAAGTCGATCGTGCCCTGGCCGAGGTAGTGCGGGTTGTCCTTCAGGTGGACCTCGCAGATGCGCTCGGCGCCGAGCCAGCGGATCTCCTCCACGACGTCGAACCCGTTGCGCGTCGAGTTGCCGACGTCGTAGTACGTGCGCACCGCGGGCGACTTGGCGCGGTCCATGATGCGCGCGTTGTCGCGGGCGGAGATCGTGTCCTCGAGGCCGAGCACGACGCCGGCCTTTTCCGCCGCCGGGGCCAGGTCGCGGAGGATGTCACCCACGCGGTCCTTCTCCGCCGCCGTCTGCAAGGCGCGGGCGCCGAAGAACGGAAGCAGGATGACCCCGACGCCGAGCGCGTGCGCGATCGGGATGGCGTCCGCGACCCACCGCGGGCCGAGCGGATCGTTCTTCAGGCCGTTCACGTGCAGGATCTCGAGGCACACCGACGCGAGGGGAAGGCCGACGCGGCGCGATTCCGCGAGGTACTTCTGCTGGAGCGCGCGGTCGGCGAGAGGGAGGCGATCCGCCCCCTTGCCCAGGCTCACCTGCACGCCGTCGAACCCGAGGCGCTTGGCGAGCGCGATCGCGCCGGGGTCGTTCTCCATCTTCAGGTTCCAGTCGGTGACGCCGATCTTGAACCGCGCGCGGGCGGCGGACGCCCGCGGGGCGAGCCCCGCCGCGACGACGCCGCCTCCGATGAGCCGCAACCCGTCCCGCCGGCTGATGCGCATGGATTCACCTCCTCGACCGGGATATAAGGTGGGCATTGTAAGGGGTGTCCCATGACCACGCCGCTCGTCACCCGCCGCACGGCGCTGAAAGCGCTCGGGGCGGCCACCGCGATCCTGCCCTGGCTGTCCGCGGAGGGCGAAGAAGCCTTCGCGGCGATCCAGGCAAAGAAGAGGCCGCCGCGCCTCAAGGTACTCACCGCCGCGCAGTACGCGACCACGGGCGCCCTGGTCGAGACGCTGATCCCCGCCGATGACCGGTCGCCGGGAGCGCGCGAGGCCCGCGTCGCCGATTACATCGACCTGCTGCTGAGCGAAGCCGGCCCGGCCATGCGCGATCAGTGGCTGGCCGGTCTGGCCGCGCTGGACGCCGAGGCCGTAAAGCGCTTCGGGTCGCCGTTCGTGAAGCTCTTGGAGGCGGATGCGGTCGCGCTCCTCACCGACATCAGCCATTACGAGACCGCGAAGCCGAAAGCGGCCGACCCCGCCCTCGACATCCCGCGCAACGAGCAGCCGAAGCTGAAGCCGCCGCAGGTCGACACGCTGCTCGGCGACGTCCGCCATCCGTCGGACCGCACGGCGCTCGAGGCGTTCTTCGCGAACACCAAGCAGGCGACGATCCACGGGTACTACACGTCGGAGATCGGGATCCACAAGGACCTCCGCTACAAGGGAAACCAGATCCTCGCCGAGTTCGTTGGGTGCGAGACAGTAGACGGCAAGGATTGCCCGCATTGCGGGCGGAAGGCGAAGGCCTGATATGCCCGCGGATCCGACCATCGACCTCGATCTCGCCGCCGTGCTCGACGAATCGCGCCGGCTCGCGGCGGCCATCACTCCTGATTCCGGCCCCTGGGACGTGATCGTGGTAGGCAGCGGCGCCGCCGGGGGCATGGCCGCGTACCAGCTCGCGATGTCCGGCATCAAGGTGCTGGTGCTGGAGGCGGGGCGCATGGTCGACCATCGCAAGGAGTACCGCACGATGGAGTGGCCGTACTCGTCGCCGCGCCGCTCGCGCCTGCCCCCCGGTGAGCGCTCGCTCGCAGTGGCCGAGTACAACTTCCTCGACCGGCCGTACGGCAACAACCCCGAGTTCGCGCCCTACAAGAAGCTCGCGTCGTACGCCGCCAATTCGTTCACCCGCAACTGGGTGGTGAACGAGAAGGAGCACCCGACCACGGGGACGCCGTACTCGTGGGTGCGCGCGCGGGTGCTCGGGGGCAAGACGAACTTCTGGGGGCGCGTCGCCATCCGCTACGGGCCGCTGCAGTTCCAGGCCGCGAGCCGCGACGGATTCGACGTCGACTGGCCGATCGGCTACGAGGACGTGAAGCCGTACTACGACAAGGTCGACGTGCTCCTCGGCGTGTCCGGCACGCGCGAGGGGCTCGACCAGGTGCCGGACGGCATCTACCAGCGCGCGCACAAGCTGAACTGCGTCGAGGTGCACTTCAAGGACGCGGTGGAGAAGATGGGGCGGCGCTTCATCCCGGGCCGCGCCGGCGTCACCACCGACGGCGTGCTCGGGAACAAGTATCGGTCGCGCTGTCTCGGCCGCGGGCGCTGCTCGCGCGGCTGCGACATCGGCGCGACGTTCCATTCGCCGACGGCTTTGATCTTCCCCGCCCGCGACAGCGGGAACTGCGCGGTGCGCCCGTACTCGGTGGCGTCGGAAGTGTTCCTCGACCCCGAGACGGGGCGCGCGGCCGGCGTCCGCGTGATCGACGCCAACACGCGCGCGGTGATGGATTTCAAGGCCAAGGTGGTCGTGCTCGGGGCGGGGTGCCTCGACAGCACGCGCATCCTGCTCAACTCGAAGTCTTCTCGCCATCCGAACGGTCTCGGCAATTCGTCGGGATTGCTCGGCTGCTATCTGAGCGAGCACCACATGGGCCCGCGGGGGAGCGGGTTCATTCCCACCCGCATCGGCACCGAGCCGACCCTCGACGACGGGCGTCCGACCTCGCCGTACATCCCACGATTCCGCAACGTCACCGACAAGCATCCCGACTTCATCCGCGGCTATCACTTCCAGGGCGGCGGCGGATCGTACGAGTATCCCGGGCACGCGCACGAGACGCCGGGATTCGGGCGCGGCTGGAAGTCCTCCGTGCGCAAGTACTACCCCGCGCAGCTGGCCATCGGCGGGTTCGGCGAGGTGCTCCCGCGCAAGGAGAACCGCATCACCCTCGACTCCGAGGTGAAGGATGCGTGGGGGATTCCCGCCGTGCGGTTCCATTACAAGTTCAGCGACAACGAGATCCGGATGGCCAAGGACATGGCCGACACCGCCGACGAGATGCTGCGCGCCGCGGGCGCGGAGAACATCAAGATCGACGGGACGATGCTGCCGCCCGGCTGGTCGATCCACGAGATCGGGACCGCGCGCATGGGCGACGACCCGAAGACGTCAGTGACGGATCGCTTCTGCCGGCTGCACGACGTGCCCAACGTGTACATGGCCGACGCCGCGCCGTTCGTGTCGGGAGGGACGCAGAACACGACATGGTCGATCCTCGCCATGTGCTGGCGGACGATGGATCATCTGAAGGAGGAGATGCGGACGAAGGCGTAGGGTCGACGGAATCTCTCGTGGATCGCGGGCGGTTGGTCCGGCCGTCGGTTCGTGGATGATCAACCTGACGTCGCGTTCGTTGGCCGTCCTATCGGCAGCGCCAAATCTGTCCTGGGACAGATTGCGAACAAGAACGTCCACCACAAATAGAGTCACCAACTGGCCCCGAGTGCGCGCTCGAATGGGCGTGGGGCTTGTGGGTTCCTCGTAGATCGCCCACCTAAAGCCGGCGTTTCGTTCGGTTGTATCCCGCTGGCGGTGACCCCACTTCCTCCCCCGCCCTGGCTTTTTGCGGCCTTCGTTTCCCCGCCGCCCGTCGCCGCAGCAAATCTGTCCTGGGACAGATCGCGCACAAAAGACATCGACCCAAAATAAATCCGCGAACTCGCCACGAGCGTGCGCTCGAACCCCCGTGATGCGCCGCCGAATACGCGCCTCGACGCAGCAGCTTAGTTGAGGCGCGACAGCCTCGCTCGCTCCTCGCGCGCCAACAAAACACCGTTCAATCGTTGATCCTGATGCCCGTGCGAGCTTCCGAAAACCGAGCGCCCACGTGCGTGTTACTACTCGGTGATGATGAATACGAACCGACTCGACGCCGCCGCCGCACTCTCGGAGGACGACTTGCTCGTCCGCCTCGAGCAACTCGCGACGATCGGCCGTGCGTCAACCGCCGACCTGCTCGCGCACCTAGCGGAG
>JANMPI010000357.1:0-2701 GCA_031369785.1 Acidobacteriota bacterium | reverse complement strand
GTACATCCAGCAGCGCTCGCCGAACCTGAACCTCGTGCTGGTGGGGAAGGCCGTGCTGCCCATTCCCACCCACGTGAACGTCACCCACCTCGGCGTGCTGTCCGACGCGGACAAGCTGGCCGCGATCCGCGGAAGCCGCCTGCTCGTGCACCCGAGCCCCTTCGAGAGCCTGTCCATGGCCCTCCTCGAGGCCTGGATGATGGAGCGGCCCGCGCTGGTCAACGCCAAGTGCGCGGTGCTGCGCGGGCAGGTGACGCGCGCCAACGGCGGGCTCTACTACGCGACGCCGGAGGAATTCGGCGAGGCGCTGCACTGGATGCTCGACCATCCCCTGGAGAGCACGGCGATGGGACGCGCCGGCCGCGACTACTTCGACCGTCACTACTCGTGGAGCGTCATCCTCGAGAAGTACGAGCGGCTGCTCGCGATGGCAAGGCGGGACCGGCCCGCCGCTTGAGGCCGTGGTCCGCGCCTTGAAGCTCCGCTTCGTCATCCAGCGCTACGGGCTCGAGGTCGCGGGCGGTTCCGAGCTGCATTGCCGGTGGCTGGCCGGCCGTCTCGCCGCGCGGCACGACATCGGCATCGTCACCACGACGGCGCTCGACTACCTCGAGTGGGCCAATCACTTTCCGGCCGGGCCCACCATGGTCGACGGGATCCCCGTCGTCCGTCATCGCGTCGAGCGGCCGCGGTCGATGCGCCGCTTCGCGGCCCTGTCGGAGTGCGTCTTCCGCGAGGAGCACGCGCGGGCGGACGAGATCGCCTGGGTCGAGGAGAATGGGCCCTTCGTCCCCGGCCTCGTGCGCGCGCTACCCGCGATGCGCGACGTCGACCTCTTCATCTTCTATTCCTACCGGTACTATCCGAGCTTCTTCGGGCTGCCGGAGGTGGCGGCGCGGGCGGTGCTCGTCCCCACCGCAGAGGAGGATCCGGCGATCGAGCTCCCGATCTTCCACGCCTTCCTGCGCAAGCCGCGGGGGATCCTCTACCTGACCCCGGAGGAACGCACGCTCGTCCACACCGCGACCGGCAACGGGTCGGTGCCCTCCGAGATCATCGGCAGCGGCGTGAACGTCCCTCCCGGTCAGGCGGCGGTTGATGCGCGCGCGCGCTTCGGCATCGCCGGCCCCTTCCTCCTGTACGCGGGGCGGATCGATCGCAACAAGGGCGCCGACCGGCTTTTCGATTACTACGCGCGGCTGCGCACGGAGTGGCCGGACGCGCCGCCGCTCGTGCTCATCGGGACGGCCGCGCTCCCGATCCCCGACGACCCGAAGGTCCGCCATCTCGGGTTCGTCACCGAGGAGGAGAAGTTCGCGCTCCTCCGCGACTGCGCGGTGCTGCTGATGCCGAGCGCGTACGAGAGCCTGTCCGTCGTGGTGCTGGAGGCGTGGGCCATGGGGCGCCCGGTGCTCGTGAACGCCGCCTGCCGCGTCCTCGAAGGGCAGTGCATCCGCAGCGGCGGCGGGCTCTTCTACCGCGGGTATTCGGAGTTCGCGGACGCCCTGCGGCGGCTGGTCACCGATGAGCCGGTGCGCGCGGCCATCGGCGCCGCCGGACGTGCCTACGTGCGCGCGGAGTACGACTGGGACGTCGTCGAGCGGCGCACGGAGGGCTTTCTCGAGCGGCTGCTCAGGGAGTCGCCGCCCGCACGCGCCTGACGTCGAGAAGCAGGGCGACCACCACCACGGCGAGCTGGACGAGCCCGGTCCCCGCGCCGGAGCGTGTGCCGAGGGCGGGGACGCGCAATGCCGTCAGGAGCCCGAGGGTCAGCGCGCCGGCCAGGAGCGCCCACCAGCTGTACGCGTCGCCGCGGCGGTAGGGGCCCAGGATGACGGCGAGGAAGAGAACGGCGTAGGCAGCGGCGAAAGAGGCGGCCGTCCCGCGCCGCGCACGGATCGCCGTGGCCACCTCGGGCCGCCACGTCTCCACGTCCTGCACCGTGGCGCTCTGGCCCAGCGCATCCCGCGCGCCGGTGCCGGGAGCATAGGCGGTGTAGAGCGACGCGATGCTGCCCAGGAGCATCAGCATGCCGACGACGGTCAGGATCACCCAGCTGGCGGTCTTCATGGTGCGGACGATAGCAGATGGGTGGGCCGGCGCGTTTGGCGGGAGGCGGCGGCGCAAGCAGGTCGTCCGTCTGATCAACACTCGATCTCGCGCGCGTAAGCGCTCACCGTCATCAACCTGGCTTGTGGCGATTCTCAAAAATATTCTTTGTAACTCGCCATGAGGCGGTCGCTGCATGTCCGTGATGCTTCGACGAATGGCACGTCGCGCGTGCGGTGACCGTGCCGCGCGCTTGATCAGAGACGCATCTCGGGGAAGGTTTAGGCAGCGTGTCGGCGTATTGCCGCGACGTCCTCGGGTACTCAGAGGACGCGGCGTGGAGCCGGGCCGCAACCGCCAACGTCGTTCGGGGATTCCCGGTCGTTCTCGGTTGGCTCGCGGACGGAACCTTGAGCCTCACGGCGGTGCGGATGCTTCGCCCCATCCTGACGTCGGCGAACTACCTCGGCGTGTTGACGGAAGCGCGGCGTCGCAGCAAGACGGAAGTGGAGCACCATGTTCAACCATTCGGTCACCAGGGTCCCGCGACGGTGGACAACATCTCGCTGCGGTGCCGCGCGCACAACGTGTACGAGAGCGAGCAGGTGTTCGGCCGGTTTGACCGCGCGGACCTGAATTTCTACGTTGCTTC
>JANMPI010000340.1:0-5510 GCA_031369785.1 Acidobacteriota bacterium | reverse complement strand
TGGGACGGAAGCGGCGCCGCAACCGCCGATCGAGAGCCACCGGCGGCGACGGCCACCGCGAGCAGCCCCGACACCCACGAAATCGAAGTTCGTCTCACGGATCAACCTCCCTGCCCCGCCACGGGGCGCGGCGGATCTGCGCGTGACTTTGGTGCGACGTACGCGACAAGCGGAGCAACGGATGTGCCACGCCATCATTCGCTGGCAGGTTCTTAGTACCAAACGACTTGGCGGTCAAGCCGCCGCGCTGCCGGACGGCGGATCCAACGGCCCGGATCCAACGGTTCGGAACGCGCGGCGAGCGATCGTTCCTTTCGCCTCCGCGGTTGACCTGGCGTCGCGCCATCGGCTAGCGTCCACTGGTGGGACGGAAGAGCCGGAAGCGGGAGGGTTCTGCGCCGGATGTCCCCCCGGCGCCGCGCGCCGAAGCCCCCCGACGCCCCTCACGGCGGCTGCTCGTGGGCGTCCTCGCCGCCGTCGCGGCCGTCGCCATCGGGCTGGCGGCCTGGAGATGGCCGCGCGTGCCGCGGACGGATGCCGACGTCGTGGCGCGCCTCCGAACGATGGTCCCTGCCCCCCGCGACGTGAACGTCGTCGTGGTGACCCTGGACACGACCCGCGCCGACCGCCTCGGCTGCTACGGCTTCCCCGGAGTGGAGACGCCGAACATCGATGCCCTCGCCCGCGACGGCATCGTCTTCACGAACGCGAGCGCGGTCGTGCCGCTCACCTTTCCGTCGCACTCGTCGATGTTCACGGGCCTCATCCCGCCCCACCACGGCGTGCGCGACAACGGCGGCTTCTTCCTCGACGACTCCCGGACCACGCTGGCCGAGCGGCTGAAATCGGCCGGCTACGCGACCGGCGCCTTCGTGGCGGCCTGGGTCCTCGAATCGCGCTGGGGCCTCGGGCAGGGCTTCGAGAAGTACTCGGATCGCTTCGAGCTCAGCAAGTACAAGGTCATCTCGCTGGGCACGGTGCAGAAGCCGGGGGACGAGGTGATGACGGACGCGCTCGCCTGGCTCGAGACGGTGAAGGCGCGGAAGTACTTCGCCTGGATCCATCTCTACGACCCGCACTCGCCGTACGAGCCGCCGGAGCCCTACGCGTCGCGCTACCGGGACAAACCCTACCTGGGCGAGATCGCGTACACCGACGCCGTGGTGGGCCGCCTCACCGCGTGGCTCGCGGCCAACGGCCAGCTCGGGAAGACGGTAATCGTGCTCGTCGGCGATCACGGCGAGAGCCTCGGCGATCACGGCGAGTCGGCACACGCCTACTTCATCTATGGCGCGACGATGCACGTGCCCCTCATCGTGCGCACGCCGTGGGGGCTCCGCGGACGGAACGCCTCGCGCGTCTCCGGCGTCGACGTGATGCCGACCGTGCTCGAGCTCGCCGGCCTCGCCCCCGAGCCCGGCATCGACGGCCACTCGCTGGCCCGCGCCGCGCTCGACCCGCAGGCCGACCTTCGCCACGTGGCGTACTCGGAGACCTACTTTCCCCGCTATCACTTCGGCTGGCAGCACCTGCGCGGCCTCCGGGACGACACCTGGAGCTTCATCGACGCGCCGCAGCCCGAGCTCTACGACCTTCGCTCCGATCCCGGCGAGCGCACCAACGTCTACAAGGCGAACAGCGCGCGGGCGGAGGAGCTGCGCGTCCGCATGGACGCGATGTCGGCCGGCACCGCGCAGGCGTCGCCGGAGCGCCAGAGCCTCGACCCCGACACCCTGCAGCGCCTGGCCGCGCTCGGCTACGTGGGAAACGTCATCGACGTCGATCCGAACGCGGTGCTTCCCGACCCCAAGGAGAAGCTCCCGCTCTTCGCGATGATGAACGCGGCCAAGGGCCTTGCCCAGGACGACGACCTTCCGGGCGCCATCGCGAAGATGCGCGCGGTCACGGAGGCGGACCCGCGCGTGATGGACGCGCACCTGACCCTCGGCAACTGGCTCGTGAAGTCGCGCGACGTCGAGGGGGCGATCACCGCCTTCAAGGCCGCGCTCTCCCTGAAGCCCGACGACGAGATCTCGCTCGGCAACCTCGCGCAGCTCTATCGCTCCCGTGGGCGCACCGAGGACGAGCTCGCCGCCCTCGAGGTCTTCCGCAGTGCGCTCCGGGTGAACCCCAGGAACCCGCAATCCTGGTATCAGCTCGGCACGCTGTATCTGGACGCCGGGCGGCTGGCCGACGCGGAGAGCGCCTTCAAGGACGCGCTGGCCGTGAACGACAAGATGGGCGCCGCCTACAACGGCCTCGGCGTGATCGCCTTCGAGGCCGACGACCTCGCCCGCGCGGAGACGCTGGTGCGGCAGGGAATCGAGCGCGAGCCCGGCCTCCGCACCGCGCTCTTCAACCTCGGCCGCATCCGCGAAGCGCGCGGCGACACCCCTTCGGCGGAGGCGCTGTACACCGAGGAGATCGCGACCTATCCCGACAACGGGCGCGCGTGGTTCAACCTCGCGCAGATCCGCCGCGCGCGCGGCGAGCGCGACCGGTACCTGGAGACGCTGCGGGCGTCGATCGACAAGGCGCCGGATTTCGGTCCCGCGTACTGGTATCTCGCCCGCGAGGAGCTGGGCGCGGGCCGCCTCGAGCAGGCGAAGGCTCTCGCGCTGCGCGGGATCGCGGCCCAGCCCGTCTCCGCGGTGGCGCCGCTCGGTCACTACGTGCTGGCCGACGTCTACAATCGGCAGGGCCGCGCGGACGCGGCGCGGGAAGAGGTCGCCAAGGCGCAACGGCTCGAAGCCGTGCTGCGGCGCAATCCCCCGCGCCGCTCTTGACCCCGCGCCCGGCCGCGCTTTCTCCATCGAGGTGCTCATGCGCGCGACGATCGTCGGGACGCTGGCCGCGCTGAGCGCGGCGTTCTCGGGCCCGTCGGGGGCGAACGAGGCCCCCGCCGATCTCGTGGTCACCGCGGGAACGGTGATCACCCTGGACGACGCGCGCCCCCGGGCGACCGCGATTGCGATCCGCGGCGGACGGATCATCGCCGTGGGTAACGCGGGGGACATGCGCGCGCTCACCGGCCTCGCCACCCGGCGCATCGACCTGCCGCGGGCCACCGTGGTGCCCGGCCTCGGCGATGCGCACGCGCACGTGGAGAGCATCGGCGATGCGCTCGAGCACGTGGATTTGACCGGCGCGGCCACCCTCGAGGAGGCGCTGGCGCGCATCCGCGCCGCCGCCGCCACGACGCCGGAAGGGGAGTGGGTGCGCGGCCGCGGGTGGGACCAGAACGACTGGCCGGGCCAGCGCTTTCCCACCGCCGCCGCCCTCGATGCGGCGACGGGCACGCACCCGGCCCTCCTCGAGCGCGTCGACGGTCACGCGGTCTGGGTGAACACCCGCGCGCTCGCCGCCGCCGGCGTCGTCGCCGCCACCGCGGATCCCACCGGCGGCCGCATCCTCCGGGACGACGCGGGACAGCCGGCGGGCGTGCTCGTGGATGCCGCGACCGCGCTCGTCGAGGACCGCGTCCCGCCCCCGTCGCGGGAGTCGCGGAAGCGCCGTCTCGCCAAGGGGCTGCGCGCCTGCGCGGACGCGGGCCTCACCTCCGTGCACGACGCCGGCGTCGACCTTGCCGCGGTGGCGCTCTACAAGGAGTTGCTGGCCGAGGGGCCGCTGCCCGTCCGCGCCTATGTGATGATCCGCGGCCCCGAGGAGTTCCTCGCCCATCCCGAGCTCCGGCCCGAGATCGGCCTCGGCGACGGCCAGCTCACCATCCGCTCGATCAAGATCGTGGCCGACGGCGCGCTCGGCTCGCGCGGCGCGCTGCTGCTCGCTCCGTACGCGGATGAGCCGGGCACGAAGGGTCTCCTCACCGTCGATCCCGCGGCATTCGCGCGCCTTCTCGACCGCGCCGTGGAGACCGGCTTCCAGGTGAACACGCACGCCATCGGGGACGCCGCCAACCGTCTCACCCTCGACGCCTACGCGCGCGTGCTCCACGGCCGCGGGGCGGCGAAGCGCTTCCGCATCGAGCACGCGCAGGTGATCGCCCCCGAGGACGTCGATCGGTTCCGCGCCCTGGGCGTCATTCCCTCCGTGCAGCCGACGCACTGCACGAGCGACATGTACTGGGCCACCGATCGCCTCGGCGCCACGCGCGCCCTCGGCGCCTATCTCTGGAAGACGTTCCGCGACCAGGGACTGCGCCTGCCCGCGGGGAGCGACGCGCCGGTGGAATCCATCGCCGTCGTGCCCGGCCTCTACGCCGCGATCACGCGGCAGGACGCGAAGGGCTGGCCGGCCGGCGGGTGGCACCCGCGCGAGCGCGTCTCGGCGCTGGAAGCGCTCCGCATGTTCTCGTCCGACGTCGCGTACGCGGCCTTCGAGGAGGCGGACCGCGGCACCATCGCGCCCGGGAAGCGCGCGGACCTGACCATCCTCAGCCAGGACCCGACGAAGGCTCCCCCCGCCGACCTGCTGAAGACGACGATCGTGATGACGGTGGTCGGCGGGCGGGTGATCCACGAGCAATAGCGTTCTCCTGGGAGGTGGCGTGCATGGCCGTGTGCCCCGAGTGCGAGGCCGACATCGAGATCGACGAGTACGACGTCGACAAGGGCGAGATCATCAGCTGCCCGGAATGCGGCGTGGATCTGGAGGTCGTGGGGCTCTCTCCCCTGGAGCTCGACCTGGCGCCCCTGGAGGAGGACGACTGGGAGGAATGACTCTGCGGTATCATCGGCCGGCTGCGCCGCCCCGGCGGCGGGCCGGAGCGGAGGCGCAATGTTCGGTCTAGGCTTTCCCGAGATCATCCTGATCCTGGTCATCGTCATCCTCATCTTCGGGACCAGCCGCATACCGGAGCTCGGACGCGGCCTCGGCGAGGGCATCCGCAACTTCCGGAAGTCCGTGAAGGGCGACGACGAGAAGAAGTGAGGAGTGTCCGAATGAAGCAGTGGCTGGTCGCCGTGATCGTGGTCGGAGCGCTGCCCTTCGCGGGCTGCCACCACCGCGAGAAGACCGCGCCCCCGCCGCTCGCGCCACCGGCGCCGCCGGCCGCGCCCGCGACGCCGCCCCCCGCGCCGCCCATGGCGGAGGACGTGGCTCCCGTGCTCGACGAGTACGGGCGCCTGAAGGTCATGGCGTCGGACGAGATCGACCGCCTGGGGCTCCTGAAGGACGTCCACTTCGACTACGACAGCGCCGACCTCCGCGAGAGTGATCGGCAGGCCCTGTCCGAGAACGCCTCGGTCCTGAAGAAGTTCGACTTCATCCGGGTCACCATCGAAGGGCATTGCGACGAGCGCGGCACCGTCGAGTACAACCTCGCCCTCGGCGAGCGCCGGTCGCGGGTGGCGCTCGACTACCTGGTCTCGCTCGGCGTCGGCGCCGACCGGCTGAAGAGCGTGTCGTACGGCAAGGAGGTCCCGATGTGCCAGCAGTCGAACGAGGACTGCTGGTCGCGGAACCGCCGCGACCACTTCGCCGTCACCGGACAAGTCCGCTAGCCCTCTCCGGACGGTGGAACCCTTCGTGCCATGAGCGAGCCTGAATCC
>JANMPI010000309.1:0-1887 GCA_031369785.1 Acidobacteriota bacterium | reverse complement strand
CCTTCTCGAGCGCGCAGGCGGTGGCGCTCGTGGTTATCGCCGCCCTCACGTGGCTGAACATCACGGGGCTGCGCACCGGCGCGCGCGTCCAGAACCTGTTCACCGTGGCCAAGGTGGCGGCGGTCGCGGCGCTCGTGATCCTGGCCATCGCCCTCGGCAAGGGCAATGCGGCCAACTTCTCCTCGCCCGCCGGCCTCTTCGTGCTCGGCCCCGAAGGCGTCAAGCTCGGCCTCTTCGCCGCCATCGCGGTGGCCATGAGCAAGGCGCTCTTCGCCTATGACGCCTGGAACTCCGTGACCTTCGCCGCCGAGGAGATGCGCGAGCCGGAGCGGAACCTCGTGCGGTCGCTCCTCTTCGGCACCATCGGCATCATGCTCGTGTACGTCTTCGCGGTCCTGGTCTACCTCTACATGGTGCCGATCACGGAGATGGCCGGCATCAAGGACAACCGCATCGCGGCCGAGGCCGCCCAGCGGATGATGGGCAAGGCGGGCACCGCGTTCATCGCCATCGCCATCCTCATCTCCGCGTTCGGGTGCGTGAATGGGCTCGTGCTGGCGGGCGCGCGGGTCGTGTACGCCATGGCTCGCGACGGGCTCTTCTTCCCGAGCGCCGCCGCGATCCATCCCCAGTACCGGACGCCCGTGCGGGCGCTGATCATCCAGGGCGTGGTGGCCGGGCTGCTGACCCTCACCGGCACCTACAGCGACCTGCTGACCCTGACCGCGTTCTCCTCCCTGCTCTTCAACACCCTCACCGTCGTGAGCCTTTTCGTCCTGCGCCGCCGCCAGCCCGACCTTCCGCGGCCGTATCGTGCGTGGGGCTATCCGGTGCTGCCCGCGCTCTACATCGTGGTCTCGGTCTTCTTCCTCTTCTTCATCCTCAAAGGCGACCCGCGAAACTCGGGGCTGGGGCTCATCTTGACCGCGCTCGGCCTGCCCGCGTATCTCTATTGGCGTCGACCCCGGACGGCCTAGACCGAAAGGAGCCTTCGTGCCCTCACATTCGCTGTTCGCCAAGAAGCCCCTGAGCATCCTCCTCGAGGAGGCCGCGGGCGAGAACCGCCTGCGGCGCGTCCTCGGCCCCCTGGAGCTCACCGCTCTCGGCGTGGGCGCGGTCATCGGGACCGGCATCTTCGTCCTCACGGGTGTGGCCGCGCACGATCGCACCGGCCCCGCGCTGATGCTCTCCTTCGTGGCCGCCGGGCTGGCGTGCATCTTCGCCGCCCTCTGCTACGCGGAGTTCGCCTCGATGGCGCCGGTCGCGGGGTCCGCGTACACGTACGCCTACGCCACGCTGGGCGAGATGATGGCGTGGATCATCGGCTGGGACCTGGTGCTCGAGTACGCGGTCGCCTCCATGACCGTCGCCCATGGCTGGTCGAAGAACTTCCAGGACATATTGCAGATCACGGGGCTGAAGGTCCCATTGATACTGTCCAACTCGCCTTTCGATTACGACCCCAAGGTCGGGCACCTCGTCGCCACCGGCTCCTGGTTCGACCTGCCGGCCGTCATCATCGCGCTGCTCGTCACCGTCCTGCTCGTCTACGGCATCCGCGAGAGCGCGTCGGTCAACAACGCGGTCGTGATGCTGAAGGTCGCGATCGTCCTCTTCGTGATCGTGGTCGGCGCGTTCTACGTCAACCCCGCCAACTGGCACCCCTTCGCGCCCTTCGGCTACACCGGCATCAGCTTTTTCGGGCACACCCTCTTCGGCCAGACCGCGGTGGGCGGCGAGCCACTCGGCGTCCTCGCGGGAGCGGCGGTCATCTTCTTCGCGTACATCGGCTTCGACTCCGTCTCCACCCACGCCGAGGAAGCGAAGAACCCGCAAAAGGACGTTCCCATCGGGATCCTCTGGTCCCTCGTGGTCTGCACCATCCTG
>JANMPI010000301.1:0-3875 GCA_031369785.1 Acidobacteriota bacterium | reverse complement strand
CCGCCGAGGAAGATGCCGAGCAGGAGGTACGCTTGCACGGCTCCCGGCGTGGAAGGCGTGGCCGCTCCGCCGCCGCCACCCCCACCCTTGCGCTTCTTCGTCGGGCGGTCTGCGCCCGACAGGTTGATTCGGATCATCGGTCGCCAACCATTCGGACGGCCAGCCCGACGGCGATGGCGGCCGATGCCCCCATCTCACTGATGAAGTCGGGATCGAAGTCCCGCGGGTTGTAGGTGATGTTGTTGAAGGGGTTCATGATCTCGACCCCGGCCTCGAAGCGGTCGGACAGGAGCTCCTGGAGGCCGCGGACCTTGCTCGTGCCGCCGGCGAGGAAGATGCGGTCGATGCGGTCCTCGGAGCTCGTCGCCTTGAAGAAGTCGAAGGTCTTCTGGATCTCGAGGGCGATGTTCTCGGAAACGCCCTGCAGGATGGGAGAAAGGTTCTCCGGGGCCGCCCCTTCCACCCGGGCGCCGCGCTTCAGCGCTTCCGCCTGGTCGAAGGAGAGGTTCAGGTCCTTCTGGATGGCGTCCGTGTACTGGTTGCCGCCCACCGCGATGTCGCGGTTGAAGATCGACGTCGCCCCCTTGACGATGTTGATGTTCATGATCGAGGCGCCCACGTTCAGGAGCGCGATCACCCGGCCGGGATCGATGCCGTAGTTGATCTCGTAGCAGTTCTGGAGGGCGAAGACGTCCACGTCGACCACCTGGCAGGTCTTGCCCGCCTGGCTGATGGCCGAGGTGTAGTCGCTGATCTTGTCCTTCTTGACCGCGACCAGGAGGACGTCCATGTTCCCGCCGGTGCCGCCGCCCTCGATGACCTCGTAGTCGAGCTGCACGTCCTGGATGTCGAAGGGGATGTACTGCTCGGCTTCCCAGTGGATCGATTCCGCGAGCTCGTCCGTGCTCATCTGCGGAAGGCTGATCTTCTTGACGATCACCGCGTTGCCGGAGACGGCGGTCGCGACGTCGGTGGTCTTGATCTTCTGGGCGCTGAAAACCCGCTGGATGGCTTCGATGACCGCGCCGGAGTCCATGATCGCGCCGTCGACGATGGCCTCTGGCGGCAGGGCCTCCATCCCGACGTTCACGAGCTGGTATTCGGCGCCGGCCTTGCCCCCGGACTTCAGCTCGACCGCCTTGACGGCGGAAGACCCGATGTCGAGCCCGACCAGTCCCTTTTTCTTTCCGAACAGGCCCAAGAATGCCTCTCGCTCTTTTAAACGTCGGCCCAAAACAGAACCGAGACGAGGTGCGTCTTTACGGTCAGTAGTTAAAGTGCTGGGCGAACCTAACATCGGCTCCGAGGACTGTCAAGGAAAAAATGAGGGGTCGTCCAGTAAGTGTTGAAAATCACTCACTGTCTTCGTCAAGCGGGGGGACGGGACGCCCAACCCCCCGGCGCAACGGAACGAATCAAAACCGGATCTTCACGTCCGGGTCGTCGCTCGCGTGGATGGTGTCGATGAAGCGCACTCGATGCGGCATCGTAGTCATCACGAGCGTGTGGGTGCGCGTGCCTTCGCCGAAGAAGCGGACGCCGCGCAGCAGCGTGCCGTCGGTGACACCGGACGCGGCGAAAATGATGCTCTTGCCCGGCGCCAGGTCCTCCGTGCGGTACACGCGGTCCAAATCGTTGATGCCCATCTTTTTCAGGCGCTCGCGATCGGACTCCTTGGTCATCACGAGCTTGGCCTGGATCTCGCCGTTCAGGCAGCGCATGGCGGCCGCGGTGAGGACGCCTTCGGGCGCGCCGCCCGTTCCCATCACCGCGTGGACGCCAGTCCCGACCACGGCCGCCGAGATGCCGGCGGAGAGGTCACCGTCGCCGATCAGGCGGATGCGGGCGCCGGTCTTGCGGATCTCGGCGATCAGCCGCTCGTGGCGGGGTCGATCGAGGACGATGACCACGAGATCGTTGACCTCGCGATCGAGCGCCTTGGCGATGGCCTTCAGGTTCTGCTCCACCGGCGCGTTGATGTCCGTCTTCCCGCGCGAGCTGGGGCCGACCACGAGCTTGTCCATGTAGATGTCGGGCGCGTTCAGCAGGCCGCCCTTCTCGGACGCGGCGAGGACGGCGATGGCGCTGCCGGCGCCCGTCGCGCACAGGTTCGTGCCCTCGAGGGGGTCGACGGCGATGTCGACGGCGAATCCGCCCCGGCCCACCTTCTCGCCGATGTACAGCATCGGCGCCTCGTCGCGCTCGCCTTCGCCGATGACGATGGTCCCGTCGATGTCCACCGTCTCCATGTCCTTGCGCATGGCCTCGACCGCGACCTGGTCCGAGTACTTGCGGTCCCCCTGGCCCATGGTGCGGGCGGCGGCAATGGCGGCGTTCTCCACCACCCTCACGAATTCGAGAAACAGATCCTCGCGATGCATTTGGCTCCTTGGAAGTGCTAGCCCTTGAAGGGAGGCAGGTCGACGCGGCGTGGCTTGTCCTGGCGGTATCCGAGCGCGTAGTCGGCCTGCATCAGCTTGTGGATCTCGCGGGTGCCCTCGTAGATCACCGCGGCCTTGCAGTTCCGGTAGAAGCGCCCCACCGGGTACTCGTCGGAGTATCCGTTGCCGCCGTGGATCTGCACTGCGTCGGAGGCGGCCCTTTCGCTGGCCACGGTCGAGAACCACTTGGCGAGCGACGTCTCCCGCGTGTTGCGTATCCCCTGGTTCTTCATCCACCCCGCGCGCAGCCACAGGAGGCGCGACGCGTCGTAGTCGGAGACCATCTGCGCGATCATCTCCTTCACGAGCTGGTGCTCGCCGATCGCCTGCCCGAAGGTCTTGCGCTCCTTCGCGTACTTGACCGAGGCGTCGAGGCAGGCGCGGATGAGCCCCGTGGCGCCCGCGGCGACGGTGTAACGCCCGTTCTCGAGCGCGAACATCGCGACCCGGAACCCCTCGCCCTCCCCTCCCACGAGATTCTCGACCGGGACCTCGACGTCCTGCATCGCGAACCCGCCGGTGTTGCCGGCCAGGATGCCCCACTTCTCCTTGATCGTGTAGGAGCTGAACCCCTTGAACGAGCGCTCCACGATAAAGGCCGAGAGCCCGCTGTGGTCGCGGTTCTTCTTCTTCTCCTGATCGGTCCATCCGATGACCAGGAAATTGTCAGCGACGTCGGCGAGGCTGATCCACACCTTCTCGCCGTTCAGGACGTAGCGATCGCCCTTCCGGACCGCGGTGGTCTGGATCCCGACCGCGTCCGATCCCGCGTTGGGCTCGGTCAGGCCGTAGGTCGCGAGCTTCTCCCCCTTGGCCTGCGGCACGAGGTACTTCCGCTTCTGCTCCTCGGTGCCCCAGGTCATGAGGGTCATGCAGTTGAGGCCGACATGGACGGACATGATCACGCGCAGGTGCGTGTCACGTACTCGAGCTCCTCGGAGACGATCCCGAGGCTCACGTAGTCCATCCCCGCCCCCCCGTATTCCTCGGGGATGCAGATTCCGAGCATCTGCAGGTCCGCCATCCCCTTCAGGAAGCTCCGCTCGAAGCGGTGCTCGCGGTCGAGGTCGTGGATCTTCGGGGCGACCTCGGCGGCCGCCCACTCGCGCACCGCCTTCTCGACGTCCTTGTGGGAGTCCTCGAGTTCAAACGAAAGCATTGGGAGACCTCACGGTTGTCCTTCGGATTCACCATCTTCGGGCAGCGGCAGGGAGCCGTCGAGGATACGCCGGGCCTCGGCCATCTGCGCCTGCGGCACGAGGACCCGGACCACCGCGAACGAGCGCACGTTGGGCAACGGCTCCTGGTTGAAGGTCTGGTCGACGATCTCCGCCTCGATGCCTGAGCCGCGAAGGCGGAGGGCGATCAGCTCGGCCTCGAAGATCTGCGACGTCTCGGCGATCTGGTCCCACCCGCCATGGGAGCCCCGCGTCC
>JANMPI010000282.1:0-11722 GCA_031369785.1 Acidobacteriota bacterium | reverse complement strand
CGCTCGTCGAATCCGCGTTCCCGCCCGAGACGATCGAGGTCCATGCCTACGGGAACGTGATGGCGACGACGGCGTTCCTCCACGGGCTCGGCGCGCACGAGCTCGACCGCGACGAGATCGCGACGTACGACGCGTACTTCCCGACCGTCATCGGCGTGCGCGCCCGGAAGCCGGCGGGCGGCGCGCCGCCCGCGGAGAGCGCGCCCCGCGGCGTCCGCCGCGCCGGCCTCCCTCGCGTGAGCGGCGGCGCCGTCCTCCTTCATCACCGGGTGAGCGATCCCGCGCGCGACGTCCACGGCCTCGCCGTGCCAGAGGCGGAATTCCGCGCCCAGCTCGAGATGCTGCGCTCCGCGTACGAGGTGGTCCCGCTCTCCGAGCTGCGGCGGTGGATCGATGCCGGGCGCGATCCCGCGGGCCTCGTGGCCCTCACCTTCGACGACGGCTACCTCGACAACCTCGAGCTCGCGTCACCGATCCTCGCCGAGCTGGAGCTGCCGGCCACGTTCTTCGTTACCACCGAGCATCTCGACCGGCCGGGCGAGCTGTGGTGGGACACCCTCGAGCGCGCGCTGCTCACCGAGCGGCCGCTCCCGCCCGCCCTCGAGATGAAGGGCGCGCAGGCCCCCGAGCGGTTCGACACCTCCACCGCGGACGGACGGCGCCTCGCCCACGCCGCGCTCCACCAACGGCTGGTGGCCGCCCCCCTGGAGGAGCGGCGCGCCACCATCGCGCGCGTGCTGGAGTGGAGTGGGACACCGGTCACGCCTTCCGCCGCGCGTCCCCTGCAGGCGGACGAGGTGCGGGCGCTGGCGGCGCGCCCGGGTCACGAGATCGGGTGTCACGGGGTGCACCATCTCGCCCTCGGCTTCCAGCCCGCGGCCGTCGTCCGCGCGGAGGTCGAGGACGCGGCCCGGCGGCTCCGCGAGATCCTCGGCCATGCCGTCACCGCGTTCGCCTATCCCTACGGCGACGTGTCCGACGGCGCGGTGGACGCCGTTCGCGGCGCGGGCTTCGCCACCGCGGTCACCTGCGTGGAGGAGGCGGTACGGCGGAGCGCGGACCCGCTGCGCCTGCCCCGGATCGAGGTGAAGGCCATGCGGGCGGACGTCCTGGCGGAGCGGCTGTGGCGGCTCCTGCGCTGAGCCCGGGGGGCCGCCGGCCGGAATCCGTGCGCCTCTTCGTCGCCTCCGCGGGCAACCACGTCATGCGCGAGATCGCCGACGTGTTCGCGGCGGGCTTTGCCGGCAACGGCGTCGCGTCCGAAGTCGTCGTGGACGTCCTCCCGGATGCCGACCCCACGCCCGGCCTGCTGCAGATCGTGGTGGCGCCGCACGAGTTCTACATCCTGTTCGCCGTCCCGCGCGCGAAAGAAGAGGCGACCCGCGCGCTCCATGCTGTCCATCTGCTGAACGTCGAGCAGCCCGGCAGCCTCTGGTTCGAGGACGCGTGCTGGTTCGCGGGAGGCGCGGCCGGAGTCCTCGACATCAACGGCATGTCCGCGGCCGAGCTGCGGCGACGCGGCCTGCCGGCCCTGCACGCGCCTCTCGGCTACGTCCCGTCACCGTCGGAGGCCGGTCCGGCGCAGCGGGACATCGACGTCGTCTTCCTCGGCGTGTCCACCCCGCGCCGCGAGATGTTCCTCTCGCGGTACGCGCGGTTCTTCGCCGAGCGGCCGTGCCGCGTCCACCTCGCGCGCCTCGAGCAGCCCCGCCTCGCCGCCACGCCGGGGTTCGTGACCGGCGCCGCGCTGCGGCGGCTGCTGCGGTCGGCCCGGGTGCTGCTGAACGTCCGCGGCGAGCAAAGCGCGTACTTCGAATGGCACCGCACGCTGGCCGCGGTGGCGAGCGGGTGCGCGGTGGTGTCCGAGGCCGCCGATCCCGCTCCGCTCCGCCCCGGCGAGGATCTCGTCATCGAGGAGCTGGACCACCTGGTCGACGAGTGCCGGCGCCTGCTCGGTGATGAGGATGCGCGGGCGGCGATGGCCGAGCGCGCGCGGCGCCGCGCGGAGGAGGAGCTCGGCGCCACCGCCGTCTGCCGCCGGCTGCTCGATGCGATCCGTCTTCCTGCCGCCCGCCGTCCTACGCCGCGGCCCCCGGCAGAACGTCCGGCGCGGCGGCCCTCCGCGTGGACCGCGCAGCGCGTCGCGCGGGGGATCGCGGACCTTCCGGCCACGGCAATGGCGGCGTGGGCGGGCAAGCCCGCCCCCGCGCCCCCGGCGCCGGATCCCTCGTCGGAGCCATCGGAGCGGGGCGCCCGGGAGCGCGCGGCCCGCCGCGATCAGGCGCGCGCGCTCGCCCTCGCCGGCCATCGGCTCGCCGAGGAACAGGCGAATGACCCCGCGCGCGCCCACGGCACGCCCGGGGTGACGGTGGTCATCACCGTCTTCAACTACGCGGACCGCGTGGGCGACGCGCTCGCCAGCGCCTGCGGCGCGCTCACGGACGGGATCCCCGGCGGCGTCGAGGTCGTGGTGGTGGACGACGGGTCGACGGACGATTCCGCCGCCGTTGTGGAGCGTGCGATGGGCGCCACCGCCACCCCCGTCCGTCTCATCCGCAAGGCGTGGAACACCGGCCTGGCCGACGCCCGCAACCTGGGCCTGCGCGAAGCCCGAGCGCCATACGCGTTCATCCTCGACGCGGACAACTGGATCTACCCGCGCTGTCTGACCGTTCTCCACGAGGCGATCCGCGCCGGGGCGCGTGACGCCGTCTACGGGATCATCGGGAAGATCGACGCCGGCGGCGCGCCGGCCGGGCTCGCGTCCTGCTTCGCGTGGGACGAGCGCGAGCTGGTGCGGAAGCCCTACGTCGACGCGATGGCGCTCTTCGACCTCGGCGCGCTGCGTGCCGTCGACGGGTACTCGACCGACCTCGAATGGATGGGCTGGGAGGACTACGACCTCTGGCTGAAGCTCGCCGCCGCGGGGCGACCCGGCGCGCTTGTCCCCGAGATCCTGAGCGCGTATCGCGTGCACTCGGCGTCGATGATCCACGAGACCAATCGCCACACCATCGCCCTGGCGCGCCACTTCCGCCGGAAGTTCGACGGACTCGTGCGGCGCTACCCGGAGCTCCCGACGCTGTTCGGCTTCCCGGCCGCCGAGACCGATCAGCCGCCGACGAGCCGCCGATAGTCGTCGGGAGTGTCGACGCCGGCCAGGCAGCCGGGGCCGCCCGCGACGTGGACGACCCACTCCGGGTGCGAGGCGAGGACGAAGCGCGCGCCTTCCGACGGCGGCGCCGATCGCAGCGCTTCCCAGCCCTCTCGCGCGAAGCCCCCGGGGTGGCCGCGGCGACCGGCGTGGCTCGGCACCGCGATCCGCGCCCCCTCGTGCAGCGCCGCGATGACGGCGTCGACGGTCGCCTCCTCGACCAGCGGATGGTCTACGGGATGAAGGAGGACGGCGTCCGCACCGTCGCCCTCCGCGGCGTCGAGTCCGGCGACCACGGAGCCCAGCATGCCGTCGGCCTGGCGGTCGTTCACCACGACGATCACGGCCGGAAGCAGCGCGGACTCGCGCAGCACCCGCGCCGCATCGTGACCGACGACGGCGATCACGCGGTCCACGCCGGGCCGGAGCAGGCGGGCGGCGAGATGGGCGAGGAAGGTCGTCCCGCCTAGGCGCAGCAGGGCCTTGGGACCGCCCGCGCGGCGGCCCCGGCCGGCGGCGAGGATCACGGCCGCGATGCGCACGCCGCATTGGAACACGGCTTCGCGGGGGTCGCGGGCTGGTATCATCGGCTCCCGCGATGAAGCAGAAGCACCTCGTCACGCTCCGGGACTACACCCGGGCCGATCTCCTCGAGATCTTCGACCTCGCCCGCCGCATCAAGAAGGATCCCGCCGCCTATCGACACGCGCTCGAGGGGCGCACGCTGGCGATGATCTTTCAGAAGCCGTCGACGCGGACGCGCGTCTCCTTCGAGGCGGGCATGTTCCAGCTCGGCGGCCATGCCCTGAACCTCGGCGCGAGCGACATCCAGCTGCGGCGCGGCGAGACGGTGGCGGACACCGCGCGCGTCCTGTCGCGGTTCGTGGACGGCATCATGGCGCGCGTGTTCTCCCACGAAGACCTCGTGGAGATGGCGCGCCACGCCACCGTCCCCGTCATCAACGGGCTCTCCGACTTCTCGCACCCGGTGCAGGCGATCGCCGACTTCATGACCCTGCTCGAGCGGCGGGGCAAGCTCGACGGCTTGAAGCTCGCGTACGTTGGCGACGGCAACAACGTCTGCCACTCGCTGATGCTGGCCGCGGTGCGTCTGGGCGTCCGGATCGCGGTGGCGACCCCGGCCGGCTACGAGCCCAATCCGCTCATTGCCAAGAGCTCGGCGCGGGAGGCGCAGAAGGCAGGCACGCCCGCCCCCATCCTCACGCGCGATCCGATGGAGGCGGTGGCCGGCGCGGATGCCGTCTACACCGACGTGTGGACGTCGATGGGGCCGGAGGCCGAGGCGGCGGCGCGCGTGAAGGCCTTCCAGGGGTACATGGTGAGCGCGAAGATGATGGCGGCGGGGACGAAGGACGCCGTGTTCATGCACTGCCTCCCCGCGCACCGCGGCGAGGAAGTGGCCGCGGACGTGATGGACGGTCCGCGGTCGATCGTTTTCGACCAGGCGGAGAACCGCCTGCACGCCCAGAAGGCGGTGCTCGTGCTGCTCCTCGGCGGCCCCGTTGACGGGAAGGCGCCGCGGGCGTAACGTCCGCCGCGAGCTTACACAAGGAGGCTTCCGATGATGAGACGCGCCGCGTTAGTCCTTTTCACCGTGTTCGCGGCGGCACTCGTCGCTCCCGCGGCGGCACAGGTGGCCACCGCCGCGAAGCCGCTCGTCAGCGGGCCCACCAACTGGCCCGGCGTGACCATCGACCTCATGTCGGTGGAGCGCAAGGGCAGCATCGTCACCGTCAAGTGGGCCGTCCGGAACCAGGGCGCCGAGAGGGCCGGCGTGCAGTTCGCGTTCACCGGGCCTCAGCAGACGACCTACCTCCTCGACGAGGAGAGCGGGACGAAGTATTACGCGCTCACCGACAAGGAAAAGAACACGCTCGCCTCCGAGCACGTGTACATCGGATCGAATAATTACGGAATCAACGGACAGGTCCCGCCCGGGGGCATGCAACGCTACTGGGCGAAGTTCCCGGCGCCGCCCGCGGCGGTCAAGGCGATCAACGTCTTCTTCACGAACAGCGATCCGTTCGAGGGCGTCGCGATCACCGACAAATGACGATACGGCTCGCCGCCTGCCTGGGCGTCGCCGTCGCCGTTGCCGCCTGCAGCGAGACCGCGCCCGTTCCGGCCGCCGCCACCGCTGCCTCCGCGCCGCCGCGCGCGTCCGCCGCCGGTGGAAGCATCTCCGTGGCGCCGCCGGCCGGCGCCTGGGCCGACCCGGAGCCCGCGGGCGCGCAGGCCATCGCGGAGCAGAACGTAGCCCAGCCCTGGAACGCCGACAAGACGACCGGCCTGCAGATGTCCATGACGAGCCTCGTGCGCGCCACGACGGGGCTCGTGGGCGCGAAGACGGGCGTCGCCGCCGCGACGACGACGGTGGACGAGCGCCTCACCCGCCTGAATGCGGTGACCACGGGCACCGAGATCACCATCCGCCTCCCGGGCTCGGTGCTGTTCGACTTCGACTCCGCCAACATCCGTCCCGACGCCGAGCGGACGCTCACCGAGGTCGCGGAAGTGATGAAGGCGTACGCGCAGCGGCCGATGCGCATCGAGGGCCACACGGATTCGGTGGCGTCGGACGACTACAACCAGAAGCTGTCGGAGCGCCGCGCGCAGAGCGTCCAGGCCTGGCTCACGTCGCGGGGCGGGGTCAAGGCGGTCATCACGCCGAAGGGCTGGGGCGAGGCGAAGCCGGTGGCGTCCAACGACACCGCGGCGGGGCGCCAGCAGAACCGCCGCGTGGAGATCGTGATCGAGAAGTAGCCGTCAGGCCAGCTTGCGCAGCGCGGCCCGGATCTCCTCTTCCGTGACGTCCGGCTCGATGACCGCGGAGCCGACGGCGGTCGGCAGCACGAACGGCACCCGGCCGGCGAGCGCTTTCTTGTCCCGCGCCAGCGCTCCGAGGATCGCGTCCGGGGCGAGATCGGCCACCGGTGGACGGTGCCCGAGCGCTTCGACTCCGGCCACGATCTCGTCCCGCGCCGGCTCGGCCAGCCGGCCGCGGGCGGCGGCGATCCAGGAGGCGGCGATCATTCCCCAGCCCACCGCCTCGCCATGGGTGAATCGACGATAGCCGGTGACGGTCTCCAGCGCGTGCCCGACGGTATGGCCGAAGTTCAGCAGGCGCCGCAGGCCGCCTTCACGCTCGTCGCGGGACACGATGCCGGCCTTGATGCGGCAGGCCTCGGTGACCGCGACCTCGATCCCCGGCCAGCGCGCGAGCGTCTTCGGCGCGCCCCGGATCGCGACGAACAGCCCGCGGTCGGCGATGACGCCGCACTTCAAAATCTCGTAGGCGCCGCTTTTCGCCTGGCGGCGCGGCAGCGTGGCGAGCAGGCGCAGGTCGGCCACCACCGCGCGCGGCTGATGGAAGGCGCCGATCAGGTTCTTGGCCCGCGGGTGGTTGATCCCGACCTTGCCGCCGATGGAGCTGTCGACCATCGACAAAAGCGTGGTGGGGGCGCCGATCCAATCCACGCCGCGCATGTAGGTCGCGGCGGCGAAGCCCGCGAGGTCGCCGATGACCCCGCCGCCGAACGCGATCACCAGCCCGTCGCGGCCGAGGCCGGCGTCGAGGAACGCGTCGTGGAGGAGGTTCAGGGTCCGCCGGCTCTTGCCGCCCTCGGCGTCGGGGACGAGGACCCGTGCGACGTCCGTCCCCAGCACGCGCTGCAGGGCGGGACCCTGGTGCCGCCAGACCCGCGGGCTGGAGACGACGATCACCCGCGCGGGATGGAGCCGCGCGAGGATCTCGGGGAGGATCTCGAGCGCGCCGCCCGCCACGTGGACGCTGTAGGCGCGCGCGCCGAGCTCGACCGCGACATCCGTCATCAGGCGGCGAGGATACCACCCGCGGCGCGGCCCTTCCGGTCAGCGCAGCCAGCCCGGAAGCGCTCCGGCGCGACGCGCGGATTCCTCCAGGCGGTCCTCGGCCTCCCGGACGCGCGCCTCGAGCGCCTCCAGCTTGCGCTGCATCGCCCTCACCTTCGGGTCCGTGTAGGGGCGAACGCCGGGCTCCGCCTGGCGCGCGAAGATGGAGGCGCGCAACGAGGCCACCTCGTCTCGCCACGGCTCGAGGCGGCGTCGCACCCGCTCGGACTCCGCCCGCCAGTGCGATTCGCGGCGGTTCTCCGAAGTGGGAGCCGTCGATGGAACGGGCGAGGGCGATATCGCGGCCGCATCCGCGGGGGGCGCCGCCTGCGGGACCGCCACCCGCGCGAGGTCTTCGTTGGTGTAGACACGCGGCGTCTTTTCCGCCGCCCACGCCGCGCGGCCGAGAAGGCACACCGCGGCCAGCCCGAGGATCGGGGAGCGTTGCGTCATCGAGAACGACCTTTCCGGAGAGGATGGGGAGGAGAGAGGGCGGACGCGAGGCGAGCGGACGGTAGCATCCGCCGCGCGCCGCGGTCAAGGGGGGGAATTGGTAGAATCCGAGGCTTCATGAATTGCACATCCGGGCCGACGCGGTGACTCGGGCCGACTTCCTCGTCCTGGGGTCGGGGATCGCGGGCCTGCGGGCGGCGCTCACTCTCGCCCGGCACGGCACGGTCCTCGTCGTCACCAAGGACCAGCCCACGGAGAGCAACACGGGCTACGCGCAGGGCGGCGTCGCGGTGGCCATCGCCCCCGACGACGACACCGACCTCCATCTCGAGGACACGCTCAAGGCCGGGGCCGGCCTCGTCTCCGAGCCCGCGGCCCGCGTGCTGGTGGAAGAAGGCCCGGAGCGGATCCGCGAGCTCGCGTCCTGGGGGGCCCGCTTCGACCGCGAGGACGGGCGCCTCCACTTCACGCGCGAAGGCGCGCATTCCCGGAACCGGGTCCTCCATGCCCTCGGCGACGCCACGGGCTGGGAGATGGTGCGGTCGCTCCTCGACAAGACGCGGCGCACGCCCGCCATCCGCGTGCAGTCGTTCTCGTGCTCGATCGACCTCGTCACCAGCGGCGGCCGCGTGGTCGGATGCCGCTTCCTCGACGAGGACGGCAACACGACGGAAGTGCTCGCGCGCGCGACGCTGCTCGCGACGGGAGGGGCGGGGCAGGTCTTCGCGGAGACGACCAACCCGCCGGTGGCGACGGGCGACGGCGTGGCCATGGCCTGGCGCGCGGGGGCGTCGCTCTTCGACATGGAGTTCACGCAGTTCCATCCCACGGCGCTCGCCATTCCCGGCGCGCCGCGCTTCCTGGTCTCGGAGGCGGTGCGCGGCGAAGGAGCGTATCTGTTGAACGAGGCGGGGTCCCGGTTCACGGAAGAGCTCGCCGCGCGCGACCAGGTCGCCCGCGCCATCGCCCGCGAGGTCCGTGCCGGACGCGGGCCGGTGACGCTCGACCTGCGGCATCTCGATCCGGACCGCGTGCGCACACGGTTCCCGCGGATCCTCGCCACCTGCGCCCGCTTCGGGCTCGACATCACGACCGATCCCATCCCGGTCACTCCCGCCGCGCACTACGTGATGGGCGGCGTCGCGACCGACCTCCACGGGCGCTGCTCGCTCGCAGGCCTCTATGCCGCGGGCGAGGTGGCGTCGACGGGCGTCCACGGCGCGAACCGGCTGGCCAGCAACTCGCTCCTCGAAGGGCTCGTCTTCGGCGCCCGCGCGGCGGAGGCGATGGCCGCCGACGCGCATCCCGAGCCGTGCGATGACATCGAGCCCGGTCCCGTGATGGGCAGGGCGGCGGAGGTCGCGAGCCCCCGCGACGAGCTCCGCCGGCGGAACTGGGAGGCGCTCGGCCTCGAGCGTAACGGGGACGAGCTGCGCGCCCACCTGGCGTTCCTCGACGACCTCCGCGGGCGGATGCCGTCCGCCGCCTCCCGGGTGAGCGCGGAAGACCGGAACCTTCTCGACGTGTCCTGGACCATGGCGATCTCGGCGGAGTTCCGCGAGGAAAGCCGCGGCGCGCACTTCCGCACGGATTTCCCGATCCCCGACGACCGGCGGTTTCTCGGCCATACGCGGGTCTTTGGCCGCGATCGCGGGCTCGTCCCGCTCGAGCTACCCGTCGCGGCGGCCGCGCGATGAGCGCCTTCCTGCTCGCCGCGGGGGCCGCCGTCCCCAAGGGGGTCGAGCTATTCCCCTTCGCCGAGTACTGGTGGTTCTATCTCGCGTTCCTGGCCCTCGTAGGCGTCCTCCTCGCCCTCGACCTCGGCGTCTTCCACCGCCACGCGCACACGGTGTCGATCAAGGAGGCGTCGCTTTGGAGCGTGGTCTGGATCACGCTCGCGTTGCTCTTCAACTTCGGGCTCTACCGGTACATGCTGCACCGCCTCGCCCACGACGAGCGGCTGCTCGCGATCCCGGGATTCGACCCCGCGGCGACGGCGTGGACGGTCGCGCTCCAGTTCCTGGCCGGCTACGTCGTGGAGTACTCGCTCTCCATCGACAACATCTTCGTGTTCGTCGTGGTGCTCAACTACTTCAAGATCCCGAGCGAGTACCAGCACCGCGTGCTCTTCTTCGGGATCCTGGGCGCGCTCATCTTCCGGGCCATCTTCATCGCCATCGGCGCCGCCCTCATCCAGTACAACTGGGTGGTCATCCTCTTCGGCGTCTTCCTGATCTACACCGGCATCCGGATGATGCTGGCCAAGGAAGAAGGGGTGGAGCCGGAGGAGAACGCGGCCATCCAGATGTTCAAGAAGCGGATGCCGGTGACCATCGACCTCCACGAGCAGAAGTTCTTCGTCAAGATCGACGGCCGCCGCCACGCGACGCCGCTGTTCATCACCCTCCTCTTCCTGGAGATGACGGACATCGTGTTCGCGGTGGACTCGGTGCCGGCGATCTTCGCCCTCACCAGCGAGCCGCTCATCGTGTTCACGTCCAACATCTTCGCCATCCTGGGCCTGCGGAACCTCTACTTCATGCTGCGGGGCGCCATCGACAAGTTCCACCTGCTGAAGTACGGGCTCGGCATCGTCCTCATCTTCGTCGGCTGCAAGATGACCTTCCTCGGCCGGTTCTTCGCGGAAGGGCACGTGCCCATCGAGCTGTCGCTCGGCATCATCCTCGGGGTGATCGGCCTCTCCATCGTGGCGTCGCTCGTGTTCCCGGCGAAGAAGCACCACGCGGCGGACGAGCCGCCCTTCCCGTTGCCGCCCGGTCACGGCGTCATGACCCAGGACAGCCATCACGGCCCTTCGCACAAGGAGAAAAAGCACTGACGGAGAAGGAACGGACATCGAAGGAAATCACGCCCAAGGGCGAGGACTATTCGCAGTGGTACCTCGACGTGGTGCTGAAGACCGAGCTCGCGGACTACGGGCCGGTGAAGGGCTGCATGGTGATCCGCCCCTACGGTTACGCGATCTGGGAAGCGATGCAGGCGGACATGGACCGCCGCATCAAGGAGACCGGGCACGTCAACGCCTACTTCCCGCTCCTCATCCCGAAGAGCTTTCTCGAGAAGGAGAAGGAGCACGTCCTTGGCTTCTCGCCGGAGTGCGCGTGGGTGACCATCGGCGGCGGCGAGGAGCTCGCGGAGCCGCTGGCGATCCGGCCCACCTCGGAAGCGATGATCTGCTCGATGTACGCGAAGTGGGTCCATTCGTGGCGCGACCTGCCCGTGCTCATCAACCAGTGGGCGAACGTGCTGCGCTGGGAGAAGGTCACGCGGCCGTTCCTGCGCACGACGGAGTTCCTCTGGCAGGAGGGGCACACGCTGCACGCGACGGAAGCGGAGGCGGAGGAGGAGACGCTCAAGATGCTGCACGTGTATCGCAGCTTCTCGGAGGAGATCCTCGCCATGCCCGTGGTCTGGGGGCGCAAGTCGGAGAGCGAGAAGTTCGCGGGCGCCTTGCGCACGTACTCCATCGAGGCCCTGATGGGTGACGGCAAGGCGCTGCAGGCGGGGACCAGCCACAACCTCGGGCAGCACTTCGCGACCGCCTACGGGATCGAGTTCCTGGACCGGAACCAGGAGCGTGCGCTCCCGTGGTCGACGTCCTGGGGGACGTCGACCCGGATGATCGGCGGGCTGATCATGACCCACGGCGACGACGCGGGCCTGATCCTTCCTCCTCGGGTCGCCCCGTACCAGGTGGTGATCGTCCCCATTCCCCCGCGGAAGGGCGATGTGAACGAGGTCGTCCTGCCCCGCGCGCGCGAGCTTGCCGCGCGCCTTCGCGCCGCCTCGGTGCGCGTCCACCTCGACGACCGCGACACGCATCTGCCGGGGTTCAAGTACGCGGACTGGGAGATGCGCGGCGTGCCCCTGCGCCTCGAGCTCGGGCCCAAGGACATCGAGAAGGACCAGTGCGTGCTCGTTCGGCGCGACACCCGGGAGAAGGCGTTCGTGCCCCAGGCCGGCCTCGAGGCCGACGTCCGCGGCCGGCTCGACGCCATGCAGCGTGACCTGCTCGAGCGGGCGCGCGCGTTCGTGGCCGATCACACGACCCACGCCGCGTCGTGGGACGAGTTCAAGTCCGTGATGGCCGAGAAGCGCGGCTTCATCGTCGCCGGATGGTGCGGGAACGCGGCCTGCGAGGCCCGCATCAAGGAGGAGACGCGGGCGACGGTGCGCGTCATTCCCATCGAGGGCGAGGCGCGG
>JANMPI010000238.1:0-4310 GCA_031369785.1 Acidobacteriota bacterium | reverse complement strand
AGCGCGCCGGCTTCACGCCCTCCACGATCATCGTGGACGCGCCGATCTCGTTCCCCGACAACGGCGGCGTGTGGTCGCCGCACAACTTCGACTACGAGTTCTGGGGGCCGATCCCGGTGAGCCGCGCCCTCGAGCACAGCCGCAACATCCCCGCGATCAAGACGCTGCAGACCATCGGCATCAAGACCGGCATCGAGTACGCGCACAAGCTCGGCCTCTCCGGCGAGTTCCAGCCCTATCTCCCCCTCGCGCTGGGAGCGGGCGAAGCGACGCTCACCGAGATGACCGCCGCCTACGGCGCCTTCGGGAACCAGGGGCTGCGCATGAAGCCGTACCTCATCACGCGCATCACCGACCGCGACGGAAACATCATCGAGGAGGGCCGCCCGGCGGCCAAGGACGCCATCCGCGCCGATACCGCCTACATCATGACGAGCCTGCTGCGCGGCGTGGTGCAGCGCGGGACGGCGGCCCGCGCCTCGTCCCTGAACCGTCCCATCGCGGGCAAGACGGGGACGACCAACGACATGACCGACGCCTGGTTCATCGGCTACGAGCCGACGATCGCGGCCGGGGTCTGGGTCGGGTACGACGACAAGCGCAAGAGCCTCGGCAAGCACGAGGAAGGCGCCAAGGCCGCGCTGCCGATCTGGATGGACTTCTGGGCCGAGATCATGAAGGACAAGCCGGTCGAGGACTTCGCCGTCCCCGGCAACATCGTCTTCGTGCCCGTCGACCGTGACGGATACGCGGGCGCCCCCGGCGCTCCCGGCGTCCGAATGGAGCCGTTCGTCACCGGCACCGAGCCGCGAGGCGCGCCACCCGCTTCCGCCGATCTCGCCCCATGACGCCGCGGGCTCGCGGATGGTGATGACGGAGGCCGATCGCCGCCGCGCCCGCGCCGAGGATGCGCTGCTGCGGAGCGAGGAGCGCTTTCGCACGCTGTTCGACGCCGTCCCCGTCGGCCTGTATCGGACGACCTCGGACGGGCGCATCGCGAACGCGAACCCCGCGATGGCGCAGATGCTGGGCTTCGAGAGCGTCGAAGCCCTCGTCGGCAGCGCCGCCGTCGACCTCTACGTCCGGCCCGACGTGCGCCGCGAGTGGACGCGCCGGCTGGAGACGGAAGGCCTGGTGCGCGCGTTCGAGGCCGAGCTGCGGCGGCGGGACGGAACGGCGCTGTGGGCGCTCGAGAGCGCCCGCGCCGCGCTCGACGCCGAGGGCCGGATCCTCCACATCGAAGGCACGGTGCAGGACATCACCGAGCGGAAGATGGCCGAGCTGCGGCTGCGCGACAGCGAATCGCAGTACCGCCTCCTCTTCGACGCCAACCCCCACCCGATGTGGGTCATCGACCGCGAGACGCTCGCCTTCCTGGCCGCGAACGCCGCCGCCGTCGCGTCCTACGGCTTTTCGCGCGAGGAGTTCCTCCGGCTGACCGCCGCCGACATCCGCCCCCCGGAGGACGTGGCCGCGATGAAGGTGCGCTTTTACGCCGCCGCGGCCGGCGGCGGCATCGTGAGCATCGGCGACGTCCGCCATCGCAAGAAGGACGGCACGATCTTCGACGTGCACGTCACCTCGAGCGCCATCCTCTTCGCGGGGCGCGCCGCCGCGCTGGCCATGGCGGTCGACATCACGGAGAGCCGCCGCGCCGCCGCCGCGCTGGAGCGGATGGAGGCCCAGGCCCACCAGTCGCAGAAGATGGAGGCCATCGGACAGCTCGCGGGCGGGGTCGCCCACGACTTCAACACCCTGCTCGGCGTCGTGACCGGGTACAGCGACCTGCTGCTGCGCGAAGCGCCCGCCGGGTCGGCGACCGCGCGGCGACTGACCGAGATCCGCAGTGCCGCCGACCGTGCCGCCGCCCTCACCCGCGACCTGCTGGCCTTCGGGCGGCGGCAGGTGCTCCAGCCGCGCGTCCTCGACCTGAACGCCCTCGTCCTCGACGCCCGTGCCATGCTGTCGCGCGTGATCAACGAGGACGTCGAGATCGTCACCGTGCTCGACCCGGGGCTGGGACGCGTCCGCGCCGATCCCGGCCAGCTCCGGCAGGTGATCCTGAACTTCGCCGTGAACGCCCGCGACGCCATGCCGGGAGGCGGAAGGCTCACGCTGGAGACACGCAACGTCGAGCTCGACGCGTCCTCCGCCGCCGCCTCGCGCGCAGCGCTCCGGCCGGGCCGCTACGTCGCGCTGCTGGCGAGCGACACCGGCCGCGGCGTCGCGCCCGAGGTCCTGGAGCGCATGTTCGAGCCGTTCTTCTCCACGCGGGACCAGGGGCTCGGCGGCGGGCTCGGCCTCGCCACCGTCTACGGGATCGTCACCCAGAGCGGCGGCCACCTCGACGTCCAGAGCACGATCGGAAAAGGGACCACGTTCACCGTGTATCTGCCCCACGCCGACGCGCCGGCCGAAGCGCCCGCGCCTTCACCGATCACCCCCGCTCCCGGCGAAGCGGAGACGATCCTCCTCGTCGAGGATGCGCATCCGCTCCGCGAGATGGTGACGGAGATCCTGGAGGCGGAAGGCTTCCGCGTCATCGCGGCGGAGAACGGCGAGCGGGCGATCGAGGCCGCGGCCGCCCACCCCGGCCCCATCGGCCTCATCATCACGGACGTCGTGATGCCGGGCCTGAGCGGGCCCGCGGTGGCCGAGCGCCTGCAGGCGACGCGCCCGCAGATGCGCGTGCTGCTCATGTCCGGGTACGCGGATGCGGCGATGGGCGCCGAGGGCGCCATCGACGCGCGCACGCACTTCCTGCAGAAGCCGTTCAGCGCCGACGCGCTGCTGCGCAAGATCCGCGACGTCATGGCGTCGCCGGTCTGATCAGGGCACGGGCGCGTAGTCGGGATAGCGGGCGTCACCGGCGCCGTAGGTGAGCCGCCAGGACTTCCCGTCGGACAGGCGCTGGCGGTAGACCGCGTACTCGCCGGTCACGTTGGAGGCGAACGCGAGCTCGGAGCCGTCGGGGGAATAGGCCGGGTCGTAGTTGAGGGCGGGCCAGTCCACGAGGACGGTCTCCGCGCCCGTCTCCGGATCGTGCTCGACGAGGCGGCTCCGCTCCGAGAGGTGGCCGCGCTTCACGTACACGACGCGCTTGCCGTCCGGCCGCCACCGCGGCTCGCACCCGCCGGCGCTGAAGGCGGACAGCCGCGTCTCCTTTCCGCTCTCCGTGTCCACGACGTAGACCTGGTGGCCGAGGCGCGTGTTGGACGAGAACACGATGCGGCGCGACGCCGCGTCCCAATCGGGATTGCCCAGGATCGACCGCGCGCCGTGATGCGTCAGCACGCGTTGGCGCCCGGACGGGAGGTCGAGGACGAACAACTGCTCGGAGCCGTCCTGGTCGGAGAGGAACGCCAGCGACCGCCCGTCGGGGGCGAGGTCCACCTGGTACTCGGTGTGCGCGTTCGCGCGCACCCGCCGCGCGGGCCCGCCGGGCGCGGGCACTTCCCAGATCTGGTAGCTGCCGGTGCGATCGGACGTGAACAGGACACGTCGTCCGTCCGCCGTGAAGCGCGGCAGGCTGTCGTGCGCCGGATCATCGGTGAGCCGGCGCGGCACTCCGCCTTGGGCGGGGAGGACGTAGAGGTCCTGGTTGCCGCCCACCACGTGCTCGTAGACGATCGTCCACGGCGCGGCCGGTGCGCCGCCGCCGGCGGGTGGTGGCGGAGGCTCGCGCGCGGCGGTGGGCTGGCAGCCGAAGCCCGCCGCGGAGAGCGCGATCGCCAGTCGGATCACGGCCGGGCGCCCGATCAGTCCTCCGCCGCCGCGGCCTGCCCCAGCGTGCCGCGGGCGCGCGCGGCCAGCGTCGACTTCATGAACGGATCGAGGTCGCCGTCCATCACGCGGTCGACGTCCCCCACCTCGAACTTGGTCCGGTGGTCCTTGATCATCCGGTAGGGGTGCAGCACGTAGGATCGGATCTGGCTGCCGAAGGCGATGTCCTTCTTCGCGTTCTCCACCGCGTCGAGCTTGACCTGCTGCTTCTGCTTCTCGAGGTCGTAGAGGCGCGACTTCAGCACCTTCATCGCCACCTCGCGGTTCCGGATCTGGCTGCGCTCGTTCTGGCAGGACACGACGAGGCCGGAGGGCATGTGCGTGATGCGCACCGCGGAATCGGTGACGTTCACGTGCTGGCCGCCCGCGCCGCTCGAGCGATAGGTGTCGACGCGGAGGTCCTTCTCCTGGATGTCGATCTTGATGTCCTCGTCGATCTCCGGCCAAGCGAACACCGACGCGAACGAGGTGTGGCGCCGGGCCGCCGAGTCGAAGGGGCTGATGCGCACGAGGCGGTGAACGCCGAC
>JANMPI010000229.1:0-4020 GCA_031369785.1 Acidobacteriota bacterium | reverse complement strand
GTTGTCGTCGAAAGGCCGCCAGGCGATGCCGAGACGCGGGGCGAAGTTGTTCTTGTCGGTGACGCGCAGCGACTCCGGCAGCCCCGCTTCCGCGGCGGTGAGGATGCGCGAGGTGCCCAGGCCGCTGGTGAAATCGGGCTGGGCGATCTGCCGCGAGGCTTCGTTGGGAACCACCACGTCCCCGTTGGGGGTGTCGCGCAGGAAGTTCGTGACGTTCAGCTCGGCGTCCGCGAAGCCCGGGTACAGGTCATAGCGGAGCCCCAGGTTCAGCGTCACCTTCTGGTTGAAGCGCCACTCGTCCTGGACGAAGAACCCGTAATGGGTTGCCGTTCCGTCCACGCCGGGGCCAGTGGCGGTCTGATCCACGCTTTCGGGAAGGCCCAGCAGGAAGTCGGCCAGCGCGTTGGTGGTGCCGCCGGCCAGCGTGCCGCGGAATCGGAAGACGCCGAAGTCGTCCACGCCCGTGAAGTTGAGCGGGCTCGTCCAGTGGTAGTTGCGGACGTCGCCGCCGGCCTTGAAGTTGTGTCGGCCGGCAAGCCAGGTCACGTTGTCGCCGAACTGGATCACCCGTGTGTGGAGAGGCTCTTCCTTGTTCTCGCCGAAGTTCGTGTAGCCGGCGATCTCGAAGCGGCTCGAGCCGGACCCTTCAGGCAGGCTCTGGGAGAGGAGCCGCAGGCCGAGGTCCTGCACGAAATCGCGGCCAACGATCCCGGTGCTGAACTTGAGGTCGGCGGTGCTGAAGCCGAAGCGGAATTCGTTGAGAAGGCCGGGGGTGAGCGCCCAGTTATCGGAGAGGGCCAGGTTGCGGCTGGGCTTCTCGTCGATCCGCGGCCCGGCGGCCTCCTGATCGGTGGCGCTGAGGCTCTCGAGGTCCTTGGCGCTGGCGCGCACGAAGGCGGTGTGGCCGGGGCGGAAGTTGTGGTCGAGCCGCAGGTCCACCTGGTTGCTCATCTCGGTGGCGTCGATCGAGTAACGGTGCGTGGCCAATCCCTCGTTGGGAGCCGCGATGTACTGCGACAGCAGCCGGGCGCTCACGGGGTTGATCCGGTTCGAGGGGATCACGTTGCCGGGGAAGGGCTGGCCCGTGCGCGGGTCGAGGATGGGGCGCCCGAGACGGGCGAAGTTGCCCGTCCGGTAGTCCGCCTCCGGCACCGTCGCCGTGGCCACGCCCGTCCTGCCGATGGAGAGCCGCTCGTAGGTCAGGAAGAAGAACGTCTTGTCGTGGTTGATGGGGCCGGAGAGGCTGGCCCCGTAGTTCCGGTTGTCGGACTTGTTGGGGATGTTCTTCGAGAAGTAGTTCGGGTTCGCGTTCAGCCCGTCGTTGTTGAAGTTGAAGAAGGCGGTCCCGCGATACGAGTTGGTGCCGGCCTTGGTGATGGTCGTGATGTCGCCGGTCTGGGCGAACTCGGCGTTGTTGTTGATGGAGCTGACGCGGATCTCCTCGATGCCTTCCACCGAGGGGAAGAGGTTGCGGGCGCCTTCGCCGATGCCGTTGCGCCGGACGTTGGTCGTGGAGATGCCGTCGACCGACACCTCGTTCTGGTAGCTCTGGCCGCCGGAGAGCGAGAAGTCCGACCGCGTCGGGTCCTTCTGCACCTCCGCCAGGACCGCGATCACGTCCACGGGCGAGGTATTGAAGGTGCGGAACGTGAACGGAAGCTGCTGGATCTCGCGGTTGGTCTTGCTGTCCGACACCGTCGGGTTCTCGGTGTTGATCAGAGGGGCGCCTCCGCTCACCGTCACCTCCTCGGTGCGGCCGGCGGCCTGCAGCTCCATGTCGATGCGGACAGTCTGCCGCGCGGCGACGGGGAATGTCTGGGTCGACCGCTTGCCGAACCCGCTCATCTCCACCGACACCTGGTAGCGGCCCTGGGTCAGGTTCAGGAACTCGTAGTTGCCGTCGGAGCCGGAGGTTGTGGTGCGCAGAATGTTGGTCTGAACCTCCTTCAGCGTGATGGTCGCGCCCGGCACGACCGCCTTGCTGGGATCGGTGAGCACCCCGACCACCGCCCCGTACGTCGATTGGGCGGCGGCCGGACGGATGGCCAATACGACGGAAAGGCAGGTGAGAGCGACTAGGGCGCCGGTGGCCCTGCGGCCGTCGCGTGGCATCGATGACCTCCTGGGTCGCAGCTCGCCTGGGAAGGCGCGCGCCCCGTATTGGTGCGTGCTCGGCGGAGTGGGTGGATTGCGGCGCAGGATATGTTTGCCGACCATCGCTGTCAACGGGAAAGCGTGGCGGAGAGCGTTGACACTCCGGCTATCCGTCCGCTAACATTCACGTTTCGTCTGCCTCAGGCGCGTGGCTCAGTGGTAGAGCGCCTCCTTGACACGGAGGAGGTCGGTGGTTCAATTCCACCCGCGCCTACCAGTTCCGTCCCGTGAGAAACGATGATCCTTTCCCTTTGATGTCGACGGTCCCGCCCGCCGAGCCACCGGACACCACCGGTCCTTCCGGAGAAACCAAGCCGGCCGATTCGCCCCTCGAGATCTACCGCCACTCGTCCGCCCACCTGCTGGCGGCGGCGGTGACGGAGCTGTTTCCCGATGCGCAGTGCGGCATCGGCCCGCCCACCGACGACGGGTTCTTCTACGACTTCCTCGTCGCCCGCCCGTTCACGCCCGAGGACCTCGTCGCCATCGAGAAGAAGATGGCGCACATCGTCAAGCAGAACCGGCGGATCGAGAAGAAGCTGCTGCCGAAGACGGAAGCGCTCGAGGTCTTCGCGAAGAAGGGCCAGACCCTGAAGGTCCAGCTCATCACCGAAAAGGTCCCCGGCGACACCGTCCAGTGCTACTCGATGGGCGACTTCATGGACTTCTGCCTAGGACCGCACCTCCCGAGCACGAAGGAGATCAAGGCCTTCAAGCTGAAGCCGGAGCCGAGCCAGTCGTACTGGAAGGGCAAGGAAGGCAACCCCGCGATGCAGCGCATCTACGGGTACGCCTTCTTCACGAAGGAAGAGCTCGACGCGCACCTCCACAATCTCGAAGAAGCCAAGCGCCGCGACCATCGCAAGCTCGGACGCGAGCTCGACCTCTTCTCGATCGCGGACGAGACCGGCGCCGGCCTCATCCTGTGGCACCCCAAGGGCGGGTTCATCCGCAAGCAGATCGAAGACTTCTGGCGTGATGAACATCTGAACGGCGGGTACGACATCGTCTTCTCGCCCCACATCGCGAACATCAAGCTCTGGCACACGAGCGGCCACACCGAGTACTACAAGGCCAACATGTACTCGCCCATCGACATCGAGGGCGTCGAGTACCAGTTGAAGCCGATGAACTGCCCGTTCCACATCACGATCTACAAGTCGAAGCTGCACAGCTACCGCGAGCTGCCCTTCCGGTATGCCGAGCTCGGCACCGTCTATCGCTTCGAGCGCTCCGGCGTGCTGCACGGCCTCATGCGCGTGCGCGGGTTCACCCAGGACGACGCGCACCTGTTCTGCCGGCCCGATCAGCTCGAGGCCGAGATCATCCGCGTCATCGACTTCGTGACCTCGATGCTGTCCGCGTTCGGGTTCAAGGAGTACGACGTCTACGTGTCCACCAAGCCGGAGAAGGCGTCGGGCACCGACGAGCAGTGGGAGATCGCGACCGCAGCGCTCAAGGCCGGACTCGAGGCCCGCGGCCTGAAGTACGAAGTCGATCCCGGCGAGGGCACTTTCTACGGCCCGAAGATCGACATCAAGATCAAGGACTCGCTCGACCGCGCGTGGCAGTGCTCGACGATCCAGGTCGACTTCCACAACCCGAACCGCTTCGGCCTCGAGTACATCGGCGAGGACGGGAAGCCCCATCAGCCGGTGATGATCCACCGCGCGCTCCTCGGCAGCCTCGAGCGCTTCTTCGGGGTGCTGATCGAGCACTACGGGGGCGCGTTCCCGCTGTGGCTCGCGCCCACGCAGGCGGTCGTCATTCCGGTGAGCGAGAAGCACCAGGAGTACGGGCGTGAGATCGCGGCGGCCTTGAAGTCGAAGCGCGTGCGCGTCACCGTCGATGATCGTAACGAGAAGC
>JANMPI010000031.1:0-2290 GCA_031369785.1 Acidobacteriota bacterium | reverse complement strand
CTGAAGGCCCTCGAGCGGTTCGACGCGGAGGCGGTCTCGCTCCTCGCCGAGCGTGCGTTGCTCCTCGTGCTCGGGGTCGGCGTCCTCGCCTCCGGCCGCGGCGTCGTCGCGCTGTGCATCGTCTTCGCCGTCGTGCGCCTGGTGGAGACCACGGCGGTGGGGGCGTACATTCACGCGCGCGTGCTGCCCCTGCGTCCGCGCTACGACCCGCCGCTGTGGTGGGAGCTTCTCCGCAAGGGACTGCCGTATGCGTACGCGGGCGCGATGATCACGCTGCTGTTCGACGTCGACGCGGTGCTGCTGGAGGCGATGCGCGGCGCGACCGAAGTCGGCTTCTACCGCGCGCCGGTTTCGGTCCTCGGCGGCCTGACGCTCGTTCCGCGCGTGATCGGCTACGCGTTCATCCCCACGATGGCCGCGCTCCACGCGACGTCGCCGGGCGCCGTCTCCGAGCTCTATCGCCGCGGCTCGAAGTACCTGCTCGTGGTCGGGCTGCCCATCGCGGCCTTTGGCGCGCTGGAAGCCCCACGCTTCATGCACGCGCTGTTCGGCGCCGCGTACGCGCTGAGCGGGGCCGCGGCGCGCGTCCTCCTCCCCGCGGCGGCGTTCATGTTCCTCTCCAACTTCGGGGAGACCACGCTCGCCTGCATCGACCGCTGGCGGACGATCGTGGTGGTGTCGACGCTGACCCTCGTGCTGAACGTGGGGTTGAACCTGGCCTGGATCCCCCGCTACGGGTTCGTGGGCTCGGCGTGGGCGACGCTGCTCAGCGAGGCGGCGTACTTCGCGCTCGGCGCGATCGCCTTGCGGTCCGAGGGCGTGCGCGCGGCGTGGGTTTCGTCCGCGTGGCGGCCCTTCGCGGCCACGGCCGCGTTCGCGCTCGCCTTGTGGGCGGGCCGGTCGCTGCCGCTGCTCGCGGTCGCGGTCGTCGCCTCGGGCGTCTTCGTCGCCGCCACGGTAGCACTCGGAGTCTGGGACGAAAAGGAGCGCGCCCTCGTCACCGGCTGGTGGCGGGGCGCGCTGGACTAGGGGCGGTTGGTCAAGGGCGCGCCATGGTCGGCGGCGGTAGCTCCTCCTTCGTCTTCTTCAGGAGGTACAGGGTGAGGCCGATCGATGCCGCGGTGGCGATGAGGCTCAGCACGATGCCCCCCGCGCCGCTGGCCACCGGGTCGGTCCGGAGCGCCGCGTGCCGCGTGGCCAGGTCTTCCCGCTCCGGAGCAGAGAGCGCGATCGCGCGATCAATCGAAGCCTGCAGCTTCGTTTCCGCCGTCGCTTCGGCCTTGACCGGTGCGGCCGCCGCCTTTTCCTCCGCCCACCCCGGCACCGAGGTCATCAAAAGAACGGCCGCCAGCGCGCCGGCAATCTGCTTTTTCATGTGTCACCCCTTCCTTGTCCCTAACGCGCCAGGGCGGCGGAAACCGGATCACCGGTCCTTCCGGGGGTGAAAGGCGGGGGCTTGGTATCATCCCGGCATGATTCTGCACTCCTCCGCCGCCGCGCGCCGCCTGGCCATCGGCCTTCTCGCCCTGACCCTCGCCGTGCCCTCCGGGGCGGCGGCGCCCGAGCCCGCCCCGCTGCTCGGGTTCACTCCCGAGGCGTCGGCCGCGGAACGGGCGCGCGAAGGGCAGCTCGACGCTTCGCTGAAGGCGGATGACCTCCGCGAGTGGATGCGCCGGCTGGCCGCGCATCCCCACCCGGTGGGCTCCGCCCGCGGCAAGGAAAACGCCGAATTCCTGGCCGGCCTCTTTCGCGCCTGGGGCTACGACACGCGCATCGAGGAGTTTTCGGTGCTGTTCCCCACGCCGACCACGCGCGTCCTCGAGCTCGTCGGCCCGACCCGGTTCACCGCGCGGCTCCTCGAGCCCGCCTTGAAGGAGGACGTCACCTCGTCGCAGGCGAGCGAGCAGCTCCCGACCTACAACGCGTACTCGACGGATGGCGACGTCACCGGCGATCTCGTCTACGTGAACTACGGCCTTCCCGCCGACTACGAGGAGATCGAGAGGCGCGGGATCGACGTCAAGGGCAAGGTGGTCATCGCGCGGTACGGCGGCTCCTGGCGCGGCATCAAGCCCAAGGTGGCGGCCGAGCACGGCGCCGTGGGCTGCATCATCTACTCCGACCCCCGCGGCGACGGCTACTTCCAGGGCGACGTCTACCCGAAGGGCGCCTGGCGGCCGGAGATGGGCGCGCAGCGCGGCTCCGTGGCCGACATGCCGACGTATCCCGGAGACCCGCTGACGCCGGGCGTCGGATCCACCGCCAACGCCACGCGCATCGAGCTCGAGGA
>JANMPI010000140.1:0-4731 GCA_031369785.1 Acidobacteriota bacterium | reverse complement strand
CCGCGCGAACGAGATGAGCGCGACCTGCGTCTCCATGCCCGCCTTGCGCACCTCGGCCACGGTGTGCGCTTCGATCCCGCCCTCGGCGTCGGCGGTGACGGCGTCGTGCTTGATCTCGATCATCCCGATGGCACGGTCGCGGATGTGCCCCAGCACCTCGGCCAGGGTGGGAATCCGCTCGCCGCGGTACTCGTCGCCGAACCGCGACGGGTATCCGGCGGACAGGCTCCTGACCTCGGCCAGCGTCATCTCCCGGACGAAGCCGGCGCCGTCGGTCGTGCGGTCCACCGCCGCGTCGTGAAGGACGACGACGTGGCCGTCACGGGTGAGGTGCACGTCGAACTCGAGGATCTCCGCGCCCACCTCGAGCGCGGACGCGAAGGACGCGAGCGTGTTCTCGGGGCGGCGGGCAGAGTCGCCGCGGTGAGCGATGACGAGCGGTGGCACGGAGCGGATTACCGGGTCAGCTCGGCTTCGGCGCCGGCGCGGGGCAGGGTCTTCTCGTAGATCTTGGCTTCGACGAACACGTCGAGCACGTTGGGGTCGAGCTTGCCGCCGTCGGACTCCATGCGCAGGATGTCCAGCGCCCGCGGCACCGGCACCGCCTTCTTGTACGGCCGGTCCCATGCCACCAAGGCGTCGAAGATGTCGGAGATCGCCATCATTCGTGACTGCAGAGGGATCTCCGCCGCGGAAAGCCGCCGCGGATAGCCGGTGCCATCCATCTTCTCGTGATGCGCGTAGGCGATCTCGGGCACGCGGCGGAACTCGCCCGTCCAGGGGATCTCGGAGAGGACCAGGAAGGTGTGCGTGACGTGGCTCTCGATCTCGCGCCGCTCCTTCTCGGAGAGGCTTCCCTTGCGGATCGAGAGCGCCGAGACCTCGTTCGGCGTCAGGTAGGGCTGCCGCGCGCCTTCGAGATCGGTGTAGGTGCGCGTGGTGAGGTCCATGAGCGTGCGGAAGCTCTCCTCCTCGAGGATGGTCGGCTCGTTGGACTGAAGGACCATCTTCAGGATCTGCTCCAGCTCGTCCTTCTGCTGCTCGTAGTTGCGGTCCATCTCCGCCAGCAGCTCGGGCTTCGCCCGGCCGGACTGGACCTGCTCGAGCTTGGCGCGCAGGTAGTCCGCCTCCAGCGAGCGCTTGATGTAGCCGAAGCGCTGGCGCACCAGGAGCATCTCGCCGACGTAGAGCTTCTTGCCCTTGATCAGGACCTTCTCGCGGACGCCGACCTTGCCGAAATCGTGCAGCAGGCTCGCGTAGTTGATCTCCTGGATCTGGTCGGGGGAGAAGCTCACCTCGCGGAACGGGCCGTGGTCGATGGAGTCGAGGGTCTCCGCGAGGCCGACGGTGAGCGTCGCCACGCGGCCGGAGTGACCGGACGTCGTCGGATCCCGCGACTCGATCGCGGTCACCGACGCCTTGACGAAGGACTGGAACAGGTTGCGGATGTCCTGGATGAGCTTCGTGTTCTCGAAGGCGACCGCGGCCTGGCTGGCCAGGGACGACGCCAGCTCCTCGTCGACGGACGTGAAGGGGATCACCGTCTCCTCGACGAGCGAGACCGGGCGCAGGACGGTCCGCGCCTCGCGCTTCTTGTTGATGAGCTGAATGACGCCGATGACCTTCTGGTCGTGGTCGCGCATCGGCACCACCAGCATCGACTTCGTCCGGTAGCCCGACTTCTCGTCGAAGGAGCGGCTGATCTTGTACGGCGTGCCCGCGGGCAGGTGATAGGCGTCGGCGACGTTGACGATGGCGCCGGTGAGCGCGGCGTAGCCCGAGATCGACGTGTCGTTCAGCGGGATCGTACGCTTCTCGAACGGGACCACGACGGAGTGGTTCTGGGTGAGCTCGAAGGAGAGCTGGTCGTCGGACGACGCGTCGTGCTCCTTGCCGCGCTTCACGAGATAGAGGCTGCCCGCGTCGGCAGCGGTGATCTCGCGGCTCTTGGCCAGGATCAGCTCCAGCAGCTTGTTGATGTCGCGCTCGGCGGAAAGGGCGACGCCGATGTTGTTGAGCTCGTGCAACTCCTGGCTCTTGCGCACCAGGGCATCGTCGAGCTGCTCGATCACGCGCCGGCTGTTGATGGTGTCGAGGGCGCGCTCGAGGCGAAGGCGCAGGCGAGCCGCGGTGACGGGCTTGATGAGGAGATCGTCGATGAAGGGGAAGCGCCGGACGACCTCGTCCGCTTCCGCGGGGTCGGCGACGCAGACCAGAAGCGCACGGCGATTGCCGCCGGAGCGCACCCAGGCCTCGAGGGCGGCGCGCTCGGATTCGAGGTGCGCAGGATCGGCGAGGACGAGCGTGCTGCCCTTGCCTTCGAGGGCATGCTGCAGGCCGGAGAGGCCGTCGACCTCCTCGGTGGTGATGCCCGCCGGGAGCTCACCGGAAAGGATGTCGCGGCCCTTGCCCCAGACGAGAATATTGGCCATGGAGGGCCATCAGCCTAGCACAGTCGAAGGAAGCGATTCCACGAAGGCCGGGAGCTCGTCGATGCGATCGAAAAGCGCATCCGGCGGCTCCGAAACGAGGCTTTCGGGGTCGAACCCGTAGCGCACGCCGACCGTCCAGGCGCCCGCCGCGCGCCCCGTCCGCACGTCGATCGAGGAGTCGCCGACCATGACCGTGGTGCGCGGAGTGGCCATCGATTCCGCCATCAATCGCAGGAGGCCCTCGGGGTCGGGCTTGCGCGACGGCAGGTCGCCGCCGCCGTAGACCCGGAAGAAGCGCGCGCCGGCCCCGAGCGCATCGAGGATGCGGCGGCTCATGTCGCCGGGCTTGTTGGTCAGCACGGCGAGCGGATGGGCGGCGAGGCGATCGAGGGTCTCCTCCACGCCGGGATAGAAGCGCGTGTGCGCGGTGAGCCGCCGCTCGTATTCCTCGAGGAAGACCGGGAGCGCGTCCGGCGGCGGAACCGCCATCCCCGCGTGCACCAGGCTCTTCGCCACGAGGTTGCGCGCGCCACTGCCGATGAAGGAGCGAACCGTCTCGAGGTCGAGGGTCAGGGCGGCGGGGTCGATGCGGTGGAGCGCGGCGTTCACGCCGTCGGCGAGGTCCCGGCTCGAATCCACGAGCGTGCCGTCGAGGTCGAAGACGATGAGGGCGCGGGCGGTCATTCCGGGGGGCGGGGCCGAGTCACCGGGCGGGGCACTCGCCGTCGATGTAGCCGAGCGCCTTCAGCCGCTCGCAGGTCTCGCGGTCCATGGCCGCCGGCGGCTTCTTGCCCGCGGTCATTTCCAGCCAGACGTGAAGGCCGGGCCGTCCGGCGGGGGGCGGCGCAAAGATGTTCAGGACGCGCTCCTTCTCCGACTCGATCTCCGGCAGTCGGAACGGCACCGCCGGCGGATGCACGCCTTCCTGCGCGATCAGGACGTCCGACGCGGCGAGCGGCCGGCCGCGCCGCGTGCCCTCGAGGTCGACCGGCGCGCCCATCGGGCGGAGGCCGAACGCGATCTCCCGCGGCTGTCCCGGCCGCGGCTGCACCCGGACGATGAGCTTGCGGCCGTTCCCCTCGATCTCGTACTTGTCGGCGGGACCAAACCCGACGGGCTGCACGCCCTCGATCCAGCCCCGTGTCTTGAGACGAACCTCGAACGCGTCGCTGCCCTCGAAGCGCAGCGTGTGGCGGAACGGATTGGGGGTCATCGCGGCCTCGATGCCGCCCTTCAGGTAACGAACGCGCTCGCGGGCTTCGCCTATGCGGTTGGTCGTCTCCTTCGGATCGCGGACCAGATCGAAGTACAGCTCGTCCTCCTCGGGGCTGAAGCGCTGGACGTACTTGTCGCGGCTCGTGCGCATGCCGTGGGCGACGAAGCCGCGGTGGCTGATCTCCGAGACCGCCGGCGGCTCCGGCGCACCGCCCGCCATCACCGCCTGCAGGGGCCGCCCCGCGATGACGGGCGGAGCGGGGACGGGCAGTCCGAGCGCCTGCAGGATGGTCGGCAGCACGTCGACCTCCTGGACCTGCTGCTTCACGCGCGTGCCCGCACCGTGCCCGCCGGGAAACTTGACGACGAGGGGGACGTGGATGAGCTCGTCGAACACCGTCTTGCCGTGCGTCCACTGGCCGTGGTCGAGGAACTCCTCGCCGTGATCGGCCATGAACACGATGAGCGCGCGGTCGTACAGCCCGCGCGACTTGAGCTCGCGCATCAGGCGGCCGAACTCCTGGTCGCCGAACGCGACCGCGCCGTCGTACTGCGCGATCAGCCGGTCGCGATCGATCGGCTCCTTGTAGTCGCTGCGGGGATCCGCGGCCTCGTGGTCGGCGGCCGGCGGCGGATCGAACTTGCGATCGAAGGGCGCCGGCGAGCCGTACGGCACGTGCGGGTCCATGGTGTGGACGTACAGGAACCGGGGGAAGCCCTTTCGCGCGTCGAGGAACGCGAGCCCGGCGTTCACCACGACGTCGGCGTCCACCGCCTTGCTCGGACGGTCGCCCGCGCCGTGAAGGCCGGAGAATGAATCGAAGCCCTGCTCGAAGTTGGTGCCGACGCCGTAGATCACGGAGTTCGCGATGGCCGCGCCCGTCGAGTAGCCCTTGGCCTGGAGCATCTCGGCGAGGGTGGTGTGGCCGGAGTCGAGGGAGTCGCGGAGCTGCACCGCGCGGTGGCGTCCCGGGAGCTGCGAGGTGAAGACCGAGGCCACCGAGGGCTTCGTCCAGGAGGCGTGCGAGATGGCCTGGTCGAACACCACCGCGTCCTTGGCAAACGCGAGGAGCTGGGGTGTGGT
>JANMPI010000093.1:0-7174 GCA_031369785.1 Acidobacteriota bacterium | reverse complement strand
ACCGTCGTCCATGACGTCTCGTTCTTCGCGCTCCCCCACGACTTCGCGCTCCTCGACGGCTTGCGGCGCCGCGCAACGGTGTCGGCGAGCCTGCGGGCGTCGCGGCTCGTGATCACCGTCTCCGCCTTCAGCCGCCGCGAGATCGAGGGGCTCTTCCCCGATCTCCGCGGGCGCGTCGTGGACATTGCGCACGGATGCGACGACGACCTCCCGCCCTCGCCGGGTCGAACGGCGGCGCGCGCTGCCCTCGGCCTCGAGGGCCCGATGATCCTGACCGTGGGCGCGATCCTCAATCGCCGGCCGCTGCCCACGCTGCTGCGGGCGGCGGGACGCATCCGCCATCGCTTTCCCGGTCTCACCGTGCACGTGGTCGGCGAGAACCGCACCGACCCTGCGCTCGATCTCGAGCAGGCGGCAGAGGACGCGGGGATGGGCGACGCGGCCCGCATCGCCGGGTTCGTGGACGACGTCGCGCTCGCCACGCGGTACGCCGCCGCGGACGTCGCCGTCTTCCTGTCCGATTACGAGGGCTTCGGGCTGCCCGCGCTGGAGGCCATGGCCCGCGGCATCCCCGTGATCGTGAGCCGCGCTCCGGCGATGGGCGAGATCTTCGGCGCGGCGGCGCTGGTGGTCGAGGCGCGCGACGAGCAGGGCGTCGCCCGCGCGATCGAGGCCGTCCTCGGCGATGCCGACCTGCGCCGCGACCTCGTCCGCCGCGGCCACGCGCTGGCAGCCGGCTTCTCGTGGAAGGAGACGGCGGCCCGGACCTGGCAGTGTCTCGTGGCGGCGGCGGGTTGATCTCCGCCGTCATCGTTTCCTTCAACACGCGCGCGCGCCTCCTGGCCTGCCTGGCCGCGCTCGAGTCCCGCGTCTCGCTGCCCCACGAGGTGGTCGTGGTCGACAACGCGAGCGGCGACGGCTCCGTGGCCGCGGTGCGCGAGCGGTTTCCGCGCGTGGCCGTGATCGAGAACGCGCGCAACGTCGGCTTCGCGCAGGCCAACAACCAGGGGCTGCGCCGCGTACAGGGCGAGTACGCGCTGATCCTCAACAGCGACGCCGAGGTGACCGCCGGATCGGTGGAGGCGCTGGCGGCGGTTCTCGACGCGCGCGACGAGGTCGGCATCGTCGGCCCCCGCACGCGATTCCCCGACGGCCGCATCCAGGTCTCCTTCGGGCCGATGCTCACCCCCCGCGGCGAATGGCGGCAGCGCCGGCTCGTCCGCGGCGTGGCGCGCGCCTTTCCCGCCGTGCTCCGCGAGGTGGAGGCGATGGCGGCCCGCGAACGGGAGCCGGCCTGGGTCTCGGGCTCCTGCATGCTGGCCCGCCGCCGCGCGCTCGATTCCGTCGGGCTGTTCGACGAAGGCTTCTTCCTCTATGAGGAAGACGTCGACCTCTGCGTGCGCGTCGCCCGGGCCGGATGGCGGATCGTCTACACGCCGGCGGCGGAGGTCGTCCACCACCTCGGGTCGAGCATGGCGCAGGCCGGCGTCGGTCTCGAGTACCACCGCAGCCACCTGCGGTTCTACGCGCGGCACCACGGCGGCGCGCTGCATCTCGCCCTGCGTGGGGCGCTGCTGGCGCGAGGGTTCGCCACCTGGCTGACCGCGCGGGGGCCGCACGCGCGGCGCTCCGCGGCCGACCTCGTGCGACTCGCCGTCCGCGGCGAATGACCCCCGGGAGGCGATTACCGTTGCCGGCGGTGTCGCTGGCATGCTACGGTCGACGAAGGTCCCTTGAACAACTTGCGCGGCGTCCGCTCCACCGATGAAGATCGCGATCGACGCCCGCAAATGGCGGGATTACGGCATCGGCACCTATGTGAGGAACCTGGTGCGCCATCTCGCGCACCTCGACCGGGAGACGACGTACTTCCTCTTCTGTGACCGGGCCGACGAGGCCACCCTCCGCGACCTGGCCGAGAACTTCGTCCCCATCGTCGACGGCTCCACCGCGTATCGCATCAAGGAGCACGTGTCGATCCCGCTCAAGGTGCGTCGCCTGGGCGCCGACCTGCTCCACTCGCCGCACTACGTCCTGCCGCTGCTCTGCCGCCAGCGGTCGGTGGTCACGATCCACGACTGCATCCACCTGCTCTTCCCCGAGTACCTGCCGAACCGCCTCGCCCCGCGGTACGCGCGCGAGATGATGGGCAGCGCCATCCGCCGCAGCGATCTCGTCCTCACCGTCTCCGAGGCGTCGCGCCGGGACATCCTGTCGTTTTATCCGAAGACCGCGCCCGAGCACGTAGAGGTGGTCCCGAACGCGATCGACGGGGCGATCCTCGAGGACCCGGGGGAGGAGGAGATGGAGCGGGTCCGCGAGCGCTACCAGATCCGCGGGCGATTCGTCCTGTACGCGGGAAACATCAAGCCGCACAAGAACCTCGAGCGGTTGATCACCGCCTTTGGCCAACTGAAGCAGCGTCCCGGTCACGACGACGTGAAGCTGCTCATCATCGGCGACGAGGTGAATCGCTACGGCGCGCTCCGGCGGAGCGTCGAGGCGGCGGGCATCCGCCAGGACGTCCGCTTCTTCGGGTTCGTTCCCGAGACGACGCTCGCCGCGCTCTACCGGCTGGCCGCGGCGTTCGCCTTCCCGTCCTTGTACGAAGGCTTCGGGCTTCCTCCGCTGGAGGCGATGGCCTGCGGGACCCCGGTCCTCACGTCGCGCATCTCCTCGCTGCCGGAGGAGGTCGGGGACGCCGCGCTCCTCGTCGACCCGTACGACGTCGACGACATCGCGAGCGGCCTCGAGCGCATCCTCGGCGACGACGCCCTCCGGGCGGGGCTGGTGAGCCGCGGCCATGCGCGGGTGAAGCAATTCAGCTGGGAACGATCGGTTCGCGCCATCCACGCGAGCTACATGAAGGTGCTGGGGGTCCCCGTCCCCGCGGTCGCCGCGCCCGAGCAGGCTGCGCGCTGAAGGTAGGGATCGTCCACGACTGGCTGACCGGGATGCGGGGCGGGGAGAAGGTCCTCCTGTCTCTCGCGCGCATGTTCCCCGAGGCGCCCATCCACACTCTGCTCCACGTGCCCGGGTCGCTCTCGCCCGAGCTGGAGCGGCGCGACATCCGCACCACCTTCCTCCAGGACCTCCCCGGCGTGGCGCGCCACTACCGGTCCTACCTGCCGCTCTTCCCCGCCGCCGCCGCGACCATCGACGTGACGGCGTACGACGTCGTGATCTCGAGCTCGCACTGCGTGGCCAAGGGCGTGAAGCGCGCACTGGGCGCCGTGCACGTCTGCTATTGCCACACGCCGATGCGGTACGTGTGGGACCGCTACGACGATTACTTCGGCGGCGATCGCATCACCCCTCCGCTGCGACCGCTGATCGCGCTGGCCGCCGGTCGCCTCCGTGCGTGGGACGTGGCCACCGCGCCGCGGGTCGACGCCTTTGCCGCCAACAGCGCGTACGTCGCCGGCCGCATCCGCCGGTACTACGCGCGGTCGTCGACGGTCATCCCGCCGCCGGTGGACACGGATTTCTACACGCCGGGGCCGGAGACGCCGGGCACGTACGATCTCGTCGTCTCGGCACTCGTCCCCTACAAGCGCATCGGGCTCGTGCTCGACGCGTATCGCGGCGGCGCGATGCCGCTGCGGATCGTCGGCACCGGGCCCGACGAGCCGATGCTGCGCGCGCGCGCGGGGTCGGAGGTCACGTTCCTCTCGCGCGTCGACGACGACGCGCTGCGCGAGCTGTACCGGGGCTGCCGTGCCGTCCTGCTGCCGAACGTCGAGGACTTCGGGATCACCGCCGTCGAGGCCATGGCCTGCGGCCGCCCGGTGATTGCCTTTGCCGAAGGCGGGGGCGCGGAGACGGTGATCGACGGAGAAACGGGCGTCCATTTCCGGGAGGCGACCCCCGCCGCTCTCCGCGCCGCCGTTGACTCGCTGGCGGGCATGCGTTTTAATATCGCGGCCTTGCGGGCGCGCGCGGAGACCTTCAGCCGGCCGCTCTTCGAATCCCGCTTCCGGACCTTCCTGGACGCCGCCTTGAGCAACCCTTCTCGATGCTGAAGCACCAGACCCGCGTGTTCGCGGCGATGTTCTTGGCCGCCGACGCGGCCGCCACCGCCGCGGCTTGGGTGCTCGCATACTTCCTTCGCTTCCACGCCGATCCCGTGCTCGACCTTCTTCCCGCCGACAAGGGAGTCCCCGAGCTCTCGCGGTACCTGCTGCTCCTTCCGCTGATCGTCCTCCTGTGGCCGGCGGTGATGTACTTCCACGGCCTCTACCAGGTGAAGCGCGGCCGCAGCCGGATCGACGAGTTCTTCGCGATTCTCTTCAGCGTGCTCATCGCCTCCGCCCTCACCCTCGGCGCGACGCTGTACGTCCGCGTCTACTACCGCTACCAGCCCGAGGTTGCGCCGCAGTGGGAGTACAGCCAGGCCGTGTTCGGCCTCTTCATCGTGGCCGACGTCCTCTTCCTGAACCTCGCGCGCTCCGCCCTCCGCCGGCACCTGCAGCGCATGTGGGCGGCGGGGCACAACGTCCGCCGGGTGCTGGTGGCGGGCGCCGGCGACCTCGGGGAGATGGTCGCGGAGACGCTCCTCGCCCATCGCGAGCTCGGCTATCGCGTCGTCGGCTTCCTCGACGACCACGTGACCGTCGCTCGCGCCGGGGTGCCCATTCTCGGCACGCTCGACCAGGCGATGGGCGTCTGCGCTTCGCATCGCGTCGATCAGCTGTACATAGCACTCCCGCTCGAGGATCACGCCAAGCTGCTGCGGCTCATCAAGAGCGTCGGCAACGAGTGCGTGGACATCAAGGTCGTCCCCGACCTCGTGCAGTACGCCACGATCAAGGCCGCGCTCGAAGACCTGGACGGCATCCCGATCATCAGCCTGAACGAGGTCCCGCTGCGGGGCTGGAACAGCATGATCAAGCGCGTCCTGGACGTGGTCCTCGGCACGCTGCTCCTGCTCCTGCTCCTGCCCGGGTTCCTCGCGGTGGCCATCCTCATCCGGCTGCGCGGCGGCAAGGGGCCGATCCTGCTCCGCCAGGAGCGCATGACCCTGGACGGGAAGACCTTCCAGATCTTCAAGTTCCGCACCATGGTGGAGGAGGCCGAGAAGGACACCGGGCCCGTGTGGGCGAGCGCCGAGGATCCGCGGCGCACGAAGATCGGCGTCTGGCTGCGCCGCTTCAACCTCGACGAGTTCCCGCAGCTGCTGAACGTCGTCCTCGGCGACATGAGCCTCGTCGGCCCGCGGCCGGAGCGGCCGCCCTTCGTGCGGCAGTTCAAGGAGCGGATCCCCCAGTACATGCTGCGCCACCGCGTCAAGAGCGGTATCACGGGCTGGGCGCAGGTGAACGGGTGGCGCGGCAACACGTCGATCGAGAAGCGGATCGAGTACGACCTCTACTACATCGAGAACTGGTCGCTGCTCCTCGACGTCAAGATCCTCATCCTCACCCTGTTCCGCGGCTTCGGCCAGAAGCACGCGTACTAGATCGTGCCTCGCGCCCTCGTCACCGGTGCCGCTGGATTCCTCGGCTCGCACCTGTCCGACTACCTCCTCGACCACGGCTACTCCGTGGTGGGGATGGACAACCTGCTCACCGGCGACCTGGCCAACATCCAGCACCTGACCGGGCGCGACTTCGTGTTCATCAAGCACGACGTCACCAACTACATCAACCTGCCCGGGCCGCTCGATCTCATCTTCCATTTCGCGAGTCCGGCGTCTCCCATCGACTACCTCCGCGTCCCCATCCAGACCCTGAAGGTCGGCAGCCTGGGCACCCACAACGCGCTCGGCCTCGCCAAGGCGAAGAACGCGCGCTTCCTGATCGCCTCCACGTCCGAGGTCTACGGCGACCCGCTCGTCCATCCCCAGCGCGAGGATTACTGGGGGAACGTCAATCCCGTGGGGCCCCGCGGGGTGTACGACGAGGCCAAGCGGTTCTCGGAGGCCATCACCATGGCCTACCACCGCGTGCACGGCGTGCAGACCCGCATCGTCCGCATCTTCAATACGTATGGCACGAGGATGAGGATCGAGGACGGGCGGGCCATCCCCGCCTTCCTGAGCCAGGCCCTGCGCCACGAGGACGTCACCGTCTTCGGCGACGGGTCGCAGACACGCAGCCTCTGCTACGTCTCCGATCTCGTGGATGGCATCTACCGGCTGATCATGAGCGACACCGTCGATCCCGTGAACATCGGGAATCCGAACGAGCTGACCATCCGCCAGCTGGCCGAGCAGATCATTGCCCTCACCGGATCACGGAGCCGGATCGTGTCGCGGCCGTTGCCCGTCGACGACCCGCGGGTGCGACAGCCCGACATCACCCGGGCGCGGACGCTCCTCGGCTGGGAGCCGAAGGTGCCGCTGGCAGAAGGCCTCGCGCACACGCTCGCCTACTTCAAGACGAAGCTCCGCCTCGCCTAGCGCTTCCCGCCCGGCGCCTTCCCGAAGTGGTACGTCACCGAGAGCCACGGGAGCGGGAAGCCCTCGTCGAGCAGCTCGCCCACGAGGATGACGCCGACGTCGGCGGACAGGCCATCGCCGAAGAGGCGCAGGCCGACGCCGAACGGCTGCTCGGACAGCCGGAAGCCGTCGCCCACGAAGAGCCAGTTCTCCGTGACGAGGGCGACGTGGCGCGACACCGTGGCCGTGCCGCCGATCATCACGACGGGGACGGCGTCGGTGAGCTCGCCCGTCGTGTCCCCGAGCCCGAGGCCGACGGTCAGGCTGCGCTGCGGGCTGCCGAACGTGCCCACCGCGAACCCGATGTACGCCGATTCGGTGTCGTGGTCTCCGAGCCCCGATCCGGCCGCCAGCGCTCCCACGGCGAGGGAGGCCCGATCGCCGAGCTCGAACCCGATCTTCGGCGAGACGTAGAAGAGCTGCTCGCCGAGACCGATGCCGGGGATGGTCGAGACGCCGCCCGCGACCGAGACGTTGTCGGTGAGCCCAAAGGCGACGCCGGGGAAGAGCAGCTCATAGTCGGAGAAGTACCCGTCGCCCTTCTTCAGGGGCCGGCCGGTGGGGCCGAAGAGGAGCCGCGAATAATTGGGATCCGCGGAGATCGACCGTCCGCCATCGCCGCCGTCCACTATCGAGACGACGGAAGCCCGGCGCACGACGACCTCGAGGCCGTCCGCGGTGGCCACCGTCAGCGTCGCTTCGGTCTCCGCCACGACGCGGCCCACCAGCCGGCTG
>JANMPI010000061.1:0-10679 GCA_031369785.1 Acidobacteriota bacterium | reverse complement strand
GAAGTTGTCGCGGCCCTGCTCCTTGGCCCGGTACATCGCGGTGTCGGCGTTCTTGATCAGGCTCTCGACGTCGAACCCGTCCTCCGGGTAGAGGCTGATCCCGATGCTGGCGGTGACGAACAGCTCCCGGTCCTCGAGGCGGACGGGGAACTTCAGCGTCTCCAGGATCTTCTCCGCCACCTTGGCCGCGTCCTCGGCGCGTCCGATCCCGGGCAGGAGCAGGATGAACTCGTCGCCCCCCAGCCGGGCGACGGTATCGCCCTGGCGCACGCCGGCCTGCAGGCGCTCGGCGACCTCCTGCAGCAGCCGATCGCCGAGGCTGTGGCCCAGGGAATCGTTGATGACCTTGAAGCGGTCGAGGTCCAGGAACAGGATGGCCAGCCGCGACGAGCTGCGATGCGCCTGCGCCACCGCCACCGAGAGGCGGTCGTTGAAGAGGAGGCGGTTGGGCAGCCCGGTGAGCGCGTCGTGGTAGGCGAGCTCCTTGATCTGTTCCTCAGCGCGCTTGCGCTCGGTGACGTCGAAGGCGATCCCGAGGACCGCGGGCCGGCCGCCGTACTCGATGGCGCCGGTCGAGAAGTCGAGCCAGCGCTCGTCGCCGTCACCGCGGACGATCTTGAACTCGTGGCGCGCCGGCGCGGCGACGCCGCGGGCCGCTCCTGCCCCCGTGACCAGGTGGTGGAAGTCGGGGTGCACGAGGTTCCAGAAATCGCGCCCCGTGATCTGGTCGCGCGGGCTCCCCGTGATCGATGCCGCGGCCGGGTTCACGTAGCGGAAGTGCTCGCCCTGGTAGATCACGATCGCGCAGGGCGCGGTTTCGGCTAGCGTGCGGAAGCGCGCCTCGCTGGCCCGCAGGGCGTCCGCCGCCCGCTTGCGGTCGAGCGCGGTGGCCACGTGCTGGGCCACGAAGGTCAGGATCTCGCGGTCGGTCTCGCTGTAGCGCGCCGACTCCTCGTAACTCTGCACGACGACGACACCGAACGCGTCCTCGCCGCGCTTCAGGGGCACGCCCAGCCAGTCGAGGGACGCCGCCCCCACGAGCTCGACCTCGCCCGTGCGCTCGAGGGTCGCCTGCACGGCGGGGTTCACCAGCAGCGGCTCGCCGGTGCGGAGCACGTACTCGGTCAGGGTCTTGCCGGGCTTCACCGCCGGAGGGACTTCGTCCACTTCGTCGACGAAGTACGCGAAGGTCAGGAGCCCCGTCTCCTCGTCGCGGAGGGCGAGGTAGAAGTTCTCCGCGTACATGAGCTCGCCGACGATGCCGTGGATCGTCCGATAGAAGGCCGGCATGTCCTCGACCGACGTCGTGAGCTGGGCGATCCGGTAGAGCGCCGCCTGCAGCGTCTCCGCGCGCTTGCGCTTGCTGATGTCGCGGACGACCATCTGGATGGCGGGCATGTCGTGGAACGTGAATGGCACCGCGCCCGCCTCGACGTCGATGACGCGGCCGTCGAGCCGGACGAACTTTTCCTCGACGAAGGGCACGCTCTCGCCGCGGTCGAGCCGGCGCATGCGCGCGATGACGCCGGCCCGCGAGTCGGGGTGGACGAAGTCGAGGGTCGAGCGCCCGATGATCTCGACCGACGACGTGGCGCCGAGGAGGTTCACGCCCGCGGAGTTCGCGAACACCACCATGCCCTGGCTGTGGATCGTGATCGCGTCGGGCGACAGCTCGACCAGCGTGCGATAGCGCTCCTCGCCCTGGCGCAGGGCTTCCGCCGCGCGCTTCTGCTCCGTGATGTCCTGGGCAACGACGAGGAACGCCCGCCGGCCCTCCACCAGGAGGTCGTGGGTGCGGATCTCGACGTCGAGGAGCGTGCCGTCCTTGCGGCGATGGCGCCATTGGCCGGGGCGCGGGTCGGCGCCCGCACCCTTCGTCGCCTCGACGCGTTCGATGAGCCGCGCGACGTCCGCTTCGGGGCGGATGTCGGTGATCTTCAGGGACAGGAACTCGTCCCGCGTGTACCCGTAGCGGGCCGTCGCGGCCTGGTTGACCTCGAGGAAGCGCAAGTCGTCCGCCGCGAACACCCACATCGGATGGGGGTGATGCTCGAACAGCGTTCGAAACGTTTCTTCGCGGGATCGGAGCCGGTCGATGTCCTCGGAGGGGATGGGCTCCCGGACGCGGTCGTGCAAGGTCAGGAGGCCCTCCGGGCCGTTTCGCGCCGGCGCGCCGGGCGGAGACGTAGTGTACCGCAAGGCCGGCTTTCGGCCGCCCGCAGCGTGTCTGCCCGCCCACGGCGGACGTGGGCCCGGAGCGACGGCGCTCCCGGCGGAAGGCCGCGAAACGGGCCCGATCGCGGTGGCAACGCGCTTGCTCTCCGCTAGACTGCGTCTCGCTTGCCCGAGACGAGAGAGGACCACTCCCAGAAATCATGAGAATTGCCACGGTTGCCATCCTGGCCGCCCTGCTGTCCCGCGCCGCCCTTGCCGCGCCGCCGTCCGTCGTCAGCGGGGCGCCGTTGGGAGAGATCGATGCTCTCGAGCAGGCGAACGAGATCCGCCTCGTCTTCTCGGAGCCGATGGTCGCACTCGGCCGGATCCCGGAACCGGTGCGGGCGCCGTTCGTGCGCATCGAGCCGCCGCTCCCCGGGAGCTTCCGGTGGTCCGGCACGACCACCCTCATCTTCACGCCCGAGGCCGGCGCGCTTCGCTACGCGACGCGATATCGGGTGCGCGTCGAGGCGTCCGCCGTGTCCGCGCGGGGGGCGGCCCTGGGCGCGTCGCATGTGTTCGAGTTCACGACCCCCACGCTGCGCCTCCTCCAGGCCGACTGGTATCGGCGGAGCGGCCGCTACGACAAGCCCGTGGTCCTCCTGCTGCGCTTCAACCAGCCGGTGTCGGCGGCGGCGCTGCTGCCGCACCTCACCTTCGCGCACGCCCCGCATCCGTGGACCGCGCCCGTCCTGCCCGCGGCGGCGATGAGCTACGCCCTGGCCGCGGATCCCCGCGCGGGCGAGGCGCTGGCCGCGAAGATCGCGGCGGCCGCGTCCGCGGCGGCGAGCGCCGCGCCCATTCCCGTCCGCGTGACGCGCGACTGGGACAAGAAGCGGTTCGCCCCTGCGCCGGCCCTCGTGGTGCTGGAGACGACGGAAGTTCCGGCGCCGGACACCTGGATCCGCATCGTCGTGGGCGCGGGGGCGCGGAGCGCGCAGGGGCTGGCCACGCCGAAGGAGGCGGTCGACAAGACGGTCCAGCTCGAGCCGACGCTCTTCGTCGAGGGGTTCCGCTGCGACACCGCCTGCGATCCCGACTCGTACAATCCCCTGCGATTCCGCGGGCGCGTGCTGGTGCCGCAGGCCCGGGGCGCAATCCGCGCCACCGACGTGACGGACTCCGCCCGGCCGCGCGCCGTCGTGCCCGCGAAGGCGACGGCGATGGCGGCCGCCCCGGAGGACGACGCGGACGAGGAGGGATACGACCAGTCGACGGGAGTGACGCTGGAGGATGCAGGGCTCGGCGTCGACCCCGCCCGGACGTACGCGGTCACCGTCTCACCCGATCTCACCGCCGCCGACGGCCAGGTGCTCGGATACACGTGGGCGGGCCTGCTCGAGAACTGGCATAGGCGCGCCTTCGTGAGCTTCGGCGGCGGCCACGGGGTCTGGGAATCCGCGGGTGGCGGCATCCTGCCCTTCCACACCCGCAACCTGCAATCGGTGACGCAGTGGCTGCGCCCGCTGCGTACCGACGAGCTGATGCCGACGCTGCGGTCGCTGGTCGAGAAGTCGTTCGATCTCGCGCCGTCCCCGCACGGCACGAATCGGCGGCTGCACACTCCGCCCGACGTGATCGCCTCCGCCGGACTGGAGCTCGCCCCCGCGCTCGGGACCCGGACCAGCGGGCTCGCGTGGGCTGCCGTGCAGGAGGGCGCGCCCATCCCCCGCGCGGCGCAGGACGCCAAGCCGCCGGTGCACGCGAGCATCGTGCAGGTCACGAACCTCGCGCTCACCGTGAAGGACAGCCCCGCCAACACCCTCGTCCTCGTCACGCGCCTCGATGACGGCGCGCCGGTGGCGGGGGCGACGGTGTCGATCCGCACCCTCGACAACGCCGTCTTCTGGAGCGGGACGACCGACGAGACGGGGGTCGTCCTCGCGCCCCGGACGGAGCTGCGGGACCCCGAGCGCGAATGGGAGTTCCGCTTCGTCGTCACCGCGGAGAAGGACGGCGACGTCGCGTACGTCGGCAGCGACTGGAACGAAGGCACGGCGCCGTGGGCCTTCGGGCTGACCCTCGACCTGCGCGAGGCGCGCGCGCTTCTTCGCGGGTCCGTCTTCGCCGATCGCGGCGTGTACCGCCTCGGCGAAGAAGTGCATGTGAAGGCCATCCTGCGCAGCGACACTCCGGCGGGCATCGTGCCCCTGGCCGCCGGAAGCGCCGTCGAAGTCGTCGTGAAGGACACGCAGGGGCGGGAGATCGACAAGCGCACGGTGACCGTGGGCGCGTGGAGCAGCGCGGAATGGACGCTGAAGCTGCCCGACGGCCCGCTCGGCCGCTACGAGGTCACCGCCGCCGCCGCGGGGCACCGCGATCCCGTCACCGGCGACTTCCTCGTCGCCGCCTACCGCCGCCCCGACTTCCGCGTCGACGTCAACCTCGCCGGCGAGTCGTCGCTCGCGGGGGTCGGGTTGAAGGGCATCGTCGGCGGGCGGTACCTCTTCGGCGCGACCATGGCCGGCCGCGGCGTGCGCTGGACGCTGTCCCGCCAGCAGCTGTACGACGTCCCGCGCGTCATCGCGGAGGCCTTTCCGCCCGAGCGCTATTCGATGTTCGACGAGGAGGATTCCGAGCGCTTCCAGGCGGCGCGCCAGGTGCTGCAGGAGCACGACGCCGTGCTCGGCGGCGACGGCCAGCTGGCGCTCGATCTCGAGACCGACCGGCTTTCCGGCCGGCCGTACCAGTACACGCTCGAAGGCGAGGTCACCGACCTGTCGCGGCAGGCCATCGCGGGCCGCGCCCCGTTCCGCGTCGATCCGGCGCCGTGGTACATCGGGATCCGGCGCCCGCCGTTCTTCGTCGGCATGGACTCCGGCGCGGACACCGCGATCGTCGCCGCCGATCTCGCCGGCCACGCGGCCGCCGGCGTCGCGGTCGAGGTCACGCTGACCCAGGTTCAGTGGCACGCCGTCCGCCGCGCCGAGGGCGGCAGCTTCTACACCTGGGAAACCGAGAAGCGGGAGGTCCCCGCCGGGCACTGGCAGATCACGACCGCGGGCGAGCCGCAGCCGCTCCACGTGCCGCTCCGCGCGGGCGGCTATTTCGTCCTTCGCGCCACCGCGACCGATCCCGAGGGCCGCAAGGCGCAATCGACGGCCTCCTTCTATGTCCTCGGGCCGGGGTTCACGGCCTGGGAGCGCTTCGACCACAACCGCATCGACCTCGTCCCCGAGAAGAAGCGCTACCGGCCCGGCGAAGAGGCACGGATCCTCATCAAGTCGCCGTGGGACAGCGCGACCGCGCTCCTCACCACCGAGCGCGAAGGGATCCGCACCCACCGCACCTTCCACCTGCGCTCGACCCAGGAGACGGTCGTGGTGCCGATCACCGACGACGCGATCCCCAACATCTACGTGTCCGTCGTGCTGGTGAAGGGGCGCAGCGGATCCTACTCGCCGGACGATGCCAGCGATCCCGGCAAGCCCGCTTATCGCGTGGGCTACGTCCAGCTCGAAGTGGATGACGCGAGCCGCCGTCTCGCCGTCGCCGTGAAGGCGGACCGCGAGGAGTACCGTCCCGCCTCCCGCGCGCACGTGGACGTCTCGGTGCGCGATGCGAAGGGCCATGGCGGCGCGGCGGAGGTCACGCTGTGGGCCGTCGACTACGGCGTGCTGTCGCTCACCGGGTATCGGACACCGGACGTGCTGCCATCGGTCTACGTCGCGAAGTCCCTCCAGGTCATGACCGAGGATTCCCGCGAGAACATCGTGAGCCGCCGCGTCACCATCGCGAAGGGCGCGGACGAGGGGGGCGGGGGAGGCTCCGAGGGCGGGCCCGCGTCGGAGATCCGCAAGGACTTCCGCGTGCTCGCCTTCTGGCTGGGCTCGGTGGTGACGGACGCCTCCGGGCGCGCGGCGGCGGACGTCACGCTGCCCGAGAGCCTGACCACGTACCGCATCATGGCCGTCGCGGGCGACCGCGCCTCGCGCTTCGGCTTCGCGGAGCGCGAGATCCGCACCAGCCAGCCGGTCCTGCTGAAGACCGCGTTCCCGCGCTTCCTCGCCCGGGGAGACGCGGCGCGCTTCGGCGCCGTGGTGCACAGCCTGCTTCCGGGCGCGGGCGCCGCGATCGTGACCATGCGCAGCCTCGATCCGACGATCCTCGAGGTGACGGGCGACGCGCGACAGGCGGTCCCGGTGGCGGGGGGCGGCGCGGCCGAGGTGCGCTTCGAGGTCCGCGCGCGTCAGGCCGGTCGCGCGCGCCTGCGAATGACCGCGAAGCTGCTGGGCGAGACCGACGCCATCGAGGAAGTCGTTCCCGTCGAGATCCTCTCGTCTCCCGAGGTCGTCGCCGCCTACGGTCAGACCGCGGGAGAGGCACGCGAGGCGGTGGTCCTTCCGGCGGGCGCCGTGCCGGGCATCGGCGGCCTCCACCTGGAGACCGCGTCCACGGCGCTCGTCGGCCTGGGCGAAGGCGCCCGTTATCTCGTCGAATATCCCTACGGCTGCGCGGAGCAGCGGGCGTCCGCGACCCTCGCCCTGGCGCTCACCGCCGACATCGGCGGAGCGTTCGCGCTCCCTGGCATCGACGCCGCGAGCGTGAAGCAGGCGGCCGCCGCCGCCTTCGCCGAGCTCCCGTCCTTCCAGTGCGCCGATGGCGGGTTCGCGTTCTGGAAGGGCGATTGCACGACGCGGTCGCCGTACCTCACGAGCTACGTCGTGCACGTGCTGCAGCGCGGGCGCGGGCTCGGCTACGCCCTCGATCCCACCGTCGAGGGGCGCGGGCTGGAGTTCCTCGAGCATGCCCTCTCCGAAGGCGCGCCCAAGGACGACGGGTGGTGGCCGGCCTACACGGCCTGGCAGGCCTTCGCGGTGAAGGTGCTCGCCGACGGCGGGCGGCCGCAGGACAGCCACGTGACCCGGCTCTCCTCGCGGCTCGATCGCATGCCCGTCTTCGCGATGACCTACCTGCTCGACGCCATGGCGGCGAAGGGCGAGCAGGGCGACCGCCGTGCCGAGCTCGAGCGCCGCATCCGGAACGCGATCCTTCCCGAAGGCGGCAACGCCCACGTGGAGGAGCTGCGCGACCCCTATCTCCTCTGGCTGTGGAGCTCGAACGTGCGCTCCACCGCGCTCGCCCTGGGCACGCTGCTGCGCAACGCGCCTTCCGATCCGCTCGTGCCCGCGCTGGCGCGCTGGCTGCTCGCGGTGCGGAAACACGGACGTTGGGACGACACGCAGGAGAACGGCGTCGCCCTGGAGGCCCTCGTCGACTACTACCGGAAGTACGAGGCGGAGGCGCCGGACTTCCGCGCGGCCGTCACGCTCGGGGGCCGCGCGTTGGACGCCGGTGACTTCCGCGGCCGCTCCACCGAGGCCCGCAAGAAGGACGTGCCGATGCGCGAGCTGGGGGCCACCGCGACCGACCGGCCACTCGACCTCGTCTTCCGGAAGGAAGGGGCGGGAACGCTGTTCTACGTCGCCCGCCTGCGCTACGCGGTGGACGCGCCGGCGGCGGACGGCCTCGACCAGGGATTCGCGGTGACGCGCACGTACCAGCCCGCGGGCTCGAACGCCGCCAGTGACGGTCCGGCCTCCGAGACCTTCGCGGCCGGCGCGCTCGTCCGCGTCACGCTCACCCTCGCCGTACCCAAGGAGCGGAGGTTCGTCGCCGTCACCGATCCGCTGCCCGCCGGTTTGGAGGCGGTGGAGTCGTGGTTTGCCACCACCGCCGCCGATCTGGCGCGGGATCGTGTCCGCCCGGAGGGAGACACGAGCGGGGACTCCTGGTCGGAGCGCGGCGGGTTCGATCGCGTGGAGCGCCACGACGATCGCGTGCTGCTCTTCGCCACCCGCCTCGCGGAAGGCGAGCACGTCTTCTCCTACGTCGCGCGTGCGACGACGGCGGGGACGTTCCGTACCGCCCCCGCTCACGCGGAGGAGATGTACGAGCCGGAGGTCTTCGGGCGGACGGCGACTGCCGTCGTGACCGTGCGGCCATGAGGACGCCCGGCGTGCCGCGGCGTCGCGTGGCGATCCTGGCCGGCGCGCTGGCCGCGATCGCCTGGGTCCGCTGCGGCCCGCTTCCCGCGGGGATGCTCGACCTCGACGCGCACGTCTCGACCGAGGTCGTGGACCGCCACGGCATCGCACTCTACGAGGCGCTTTCCGACCGCGGCCAGCGCAGCCGCCGCATCGACGCCGAGCACCTTCCCGAGACGCTGGTGCGCGCCACCCTCGCCGCGGAGGACGCGCGCTTCTTCCGCCATGCCGGCCTCGATCCCGTCGCCATCGCCCGCGCGGCCTGGCACGACCTCCGCGCCTTCCGGATGGTCGAGGGCGGATCGACGATCACCCAGCAGACGGTGAAGATCCTCACTCGCCGGCGCCGCACCGTGGCCGGCAAGGCGGCGGAGATGCTCACCGCGCTGCGCCTCGAGCATCGCCTCGGCAAGCGCGAGATCCTCGCCCTCTATCTGGGCGTGGCGCCGTACGGCAACCAGCTGACCGGTGCGGAGGCGGCGAGCCGTGCGTACTTCGGAACGAGTGCTTCGGACCTCACGCCGGCGCAGGCCTCGTTCCTGGCCGGGCTTCCCCAGCAGCCTTCCGCCCTCGACCCCTACCGCTACCTCGACCGCGCCCTCGCGCGCCAACGCGTGGTCCTGGCGCGGATGGAGGGCCGCGGCCTTCTCTCGGCGGCCGAAGCGCGGCTGGCCCGCGCCGAGCAGCTGGTCATCGTCCCGCCCGTGAGGGCGTTCACCGCGCCGCACTTCCTGGAGCGCGTGCTCGCGGCGGCGGGCGATCCCGCGCCGCGGCGGATCGAGACCACCCTCGATGCCGCATTGCAGGACGAGGTCGCGGGCATCGTCGCCATGCACCGCCCGCGGCTCCTCGAGCACGGGGCGCGGCACGCCGCGGTCGCCGTCCTCGACAACGCGACCGGCGAGTGGCTGGCCTGGGAGGGCTCCGGCGCGTACGAGGACGGCGGCGAAGGAGGGCGCATCGACGGGGTCGTCGCGCCGCGCCAGCCCGGGTCCGCGCTCAAGCCGTTCACGTATGCGCTCGCGTTCGAGCGCGGGTTCACGCCCGCCAGCGTGCTGCCGGACCTGCCCGCGCACTTTCCCACCGCGGCGCGCGGCGTCCTCTACAGCCCGCGGAACTACGATGGGCAATTCCGCGGGCCACTGCGCGCGCGGCTCGCGCTCGGGGGATCGGAGAACGTGCCCGCGGTGTGGACGCTGTCCCAGGTCGGCGTGCCCGACCTCCTGCGCCTCCTCCGTCGCGCGGGCTTCTCGACCCTCGACCAGAACGCCGCGCACTACGGCTTCGCGCTCACGATGGGCGATGCGGAGGTGCGCCTCGACGAGCTGGTCTCCGCCTATGCCGCACTCGCCCGCGGCGGCCTGTGGCGTCCCGCTTCGATGATTCACCGCGTCGCGCGCGATTCGGGAGTCGTGACTCCTTTGCGCCCGCGCGACGAGCCCATCGTCTCGCCGCGCTCCGCGTTCTGGGTCACCGACGTCCTGTCCGATCCCGACGCGCGCGCGTGGGCCTTCGGCGAGCGCAGCAGCCTGGACTTCCCGTTCCCGGCGGCGGTGAAGACGGGAACCTCACAGGCCTATCGCGACAACTGGACGGTCGGATACACGCGCGCGGTGACGGTCGGAGTATGGGTTGGAAACTTCGACCGCGCGCCGCTGCGCAACTCGTCGGGCGTCACCGGCGCAGCGCCCATCTTTCACGACGTGCTGCTCGCCGCCGAGCGCCGGGTGAGCGGCCGGCTGCCCGAGGCGTCCGATCCGCCCCTCGCCCTTCCCGCGCCGGGGCTCGCGCGACGGTCGATCTGCGCGCTGTCCGGCCGCGGTGCGACCGAAGCCTGCCCGCGGATCACGTCCGAGTGGCTGCCCACGGGCGATCTTCCCCCGTGCCGGTGGCATCGCCACCAGGGCGGGCGGACGATCGTCGACTGGCCGCCGGTCTATCGCGCGTGGGCGCGTGCGCGCGGGCTCGTCGCCCCGGTGCGCGCCGCTTCCGCCCCGCACCGCCGCCCGTCGGCCGCGGTCCGCGATGAGGCCACGCTGCGGATCGTCAATCCGCCCGCCGGGGGGACGTACCTGCGCGATCCGACGCTGCCCACCACCTTCCAGACCTTGCCGTTGCGCGCGATCGGCGATGCCGCGGCGCGTCGGCTCATCTGGTCGGTGGACGGCCGCCCGGTGGGGACGAGCACGCTGGACGCCGCCGTCGACTGGCCCCTCGCCCCGGGTGCGCACACGATCGCGGTCCGGGACGAGACCGGACGGACGTACGAGACGGGGATTCTGGTGAAGTAGGGCTTCAATACTTCAGCGCACGACCTATCGGCTTGCCCACCGCGTGGGCGAGGGGATCCATCCCGAGGAGCGCGGCGAGCGTCGGCGCGATGTACACCATCTCGATGACGCCGAGATCGGCGCCCGCCGCGACGCCGGGACCCGCGACCTCGAACGTCCCCTGCAGCGCGCGCTCCGCCGGCTTCTG
>JANMPI010000005.1:0-6515 GCA_031369785.1 Acidobacteriota bacterium | reverse complement strand
GGCGTTGGGATCGTCGTCGATGACGAGCACCGTCCCGCGGGTGGGGACGAGGGCCGGCGGCTCGGCCATGCGCACCGTCCCGCTCTCCGTGGTCGAGACGCGGACGCCGTCCTTCTCGCGGTTGATGCGCGCGGGCAGCGTGACCACGAACACCGATCCCTTGCCCGGATCCGAGGCCACCGAGACGTCGCCGCCCATCATCTGGCAGAAGCGGCGGCAGATCACGAGGCCGAGGCCGGTGCCGCCGTACTTGCGCGAGGTGGACGCGTCGGCCTGGGTGAAGGCCTGGAAGAGCCGCCCGAGCTGCTCGGACGTCATCCCGATGCCGGTGTCGGTCACCCGGAAGGTGATCCAATCCCCCTCCGGGCTCTCGTCGCGGCAGACGTCGATGCCGACTTTCCCCTTCTCCGTGAACTTCGACGCGTTGGAGAGGAGGTTGAAGAGCACCTGGCGCACGCGCGTGACGTCGGCGTGCATGGCGCCGATGTCGGGCGGGCAGCGGATCTCGAGCACGTTGGAGTTGCGCTCAATCAGGGGATGGATGGTCGACTTCACGTCGTCCACCAGCGCCTTCACGTCGAAGGTCTCGAGGTACAGCTCCATCTTCCCGGCCTCGATCTTCGACAGGTCGAGGATGTCGTTGATCAGCGCCAGCAGGTGTTTCCCCGCGGCGTGGATCTTCTTCAGGTCGGGGATCGACTCCTCCTGCCCCGCGTCCTGCGCCTCCTCCTGCAGCATCTCGCTGTAGCCGATGATGGCGTTCAGCGGCGTGCGCAGCTCGTGGCTCATGTTGGCGAGGAAGGAGCTCTTGGTGCGGTTGGCCTGCTCCGCCGCTTCCTTGGCCAGCATCAGGTCGGCGTCGCGCTGCTGGATCTGCACCAGCATGTCGTTGAAACCGTCGATGAGGACCCCGAGCTCGTCCTCGGTGTCCTTGACCGCGCGCAGGCTGAAGTCCTTCTCCTGCGACACGCGCATCTCGACCTCGGCCAGGTGGCGGATCGGCCGCGAGATGAGCTTCTGCAGCTGCGACGCGAGCAGCAGCGCGGCCAGGAGCGACGCCAGGCCGACGATGGTCACGACCTTGGCGTAGTTGCGCAGCCGGGCGGAAAGCTCCTCCATGTCCGACTGGATGAAGATCGTGCCCAGGATCTTGCCTTCGCGGGTCACGAACCGGTAGATCCGGAGCTTCTCGTCCTCGAAGTAGGCGCCCTCCTTGCGCGAGAGCGCGGGCACCGCCGTGCCGGTGAGGTCGGCCCGCTTGTAGTCGACGCTGTTGCCCTTGCTGTCGTAGATGACCGCGAGCTCGATGTGCGCGTCGGCGCGCAGCGCGCCCAGGATGTCGCGGGCGGAGTCGAGCGACTCGAACTCGAGGGCGGGGGTGGAGTTGATCGCGATCCCGTCCGCGACCACGCCGAGGTTCTCCTTCATCCCGCGGCGGAAGTTGTCGATGTCGTAGACGATGAAGAGCGTGCAGGCCACGATGACGGAGACGGAGCTCGCGGCCAGGGTGATGAGGATCAGCTTGCCCTTGATCGAGAGCCGGCGGAACCAGCGCATCACTTCACCACCGTGGCGATGCGCAGCAGGCTGGCGTCGAATTCGCTGCCCTCCGACCGCGAGGAGGGCAGGTTGATGAGGATGTCCGGCTTCTTGTCCGCCTTCATCCCGATGCCGACCGAGATCCCGCGCTGCACGAACTCCGGCACGCCGGTGGCAGTGGTGATCGCGTAGCTGCGCGCCATCTTCAGGAGGTGCGGCAGCTGGTCGCCGAGGCCGGGGGCCACGTAGAACACGTTCACCTTCCCCGCCTTCACCGCCTTGTCGAGCGAAGCCACGTCGCGGAACTCGAGGACGACGTGCTTGATGGGCAGGTTCCTGATCGTGCGGTCGGCCAAGCGCTGCAGGTTGGCCACCATCTCGTCCTTCGCCTTCACCGACTCCGCGTCGCCGGGAAGATACACGATGCCGATGGTGATCGCGGAGCGCGCCTTGTACTGGAACGACCGGTCGTAGGTGAGGATCTTCAGGAAGAGCGGGAGCTGGATGTCGACCGGCATCGGCATGGTCTGCGCGGAGCCCGGCACCGTGAGCAGCAGGCCGAGGGCGATCCAGCGGTAGAGGCGCATCGCTCGGCTAGAACCTGTACTTCAGCTTCACGAAGACCGCGCGGCCCGGCCGCGGGTAGTCCCCGGGGAGGCCGCCGAGGGGCGAGGGATCGGCGTAGCGGGCGTCGAAGAGGTTCTGGACCTCTCCCGCCACCTCGAGCCGCGGATGGAAGTTGCGCCCGCGCACGACGAGGTCGACCAGGGAGTACCCGCCGAGATCCGCGCGGCCGTCTCCTTCCGCCCGCGGCCGGCCGCTGCGGAAGGTGAGGCTCGGCGAGAAGAGCAGGTACTCGCCGGCGGGGAAGATGCCCGCGATGCGGCCGAGGTGCGTGGGGACGCCGGCCAGGCGGAGACCGGTCGCGTTGTCCTCCGGGTGCTGCAGCGTGTACGTGATCTGCACGGTGCGGCTCCCCGCGAAGGAGCGCGAGCCCTCGATCTCGATCCCCCGCGTGTCGTAGCCGGCGGCGTTCACGACCAAGGGGCGCGAGCCGATCGCGAACGCGGCGCCCGCGGGCGCGATCACGTCCCGCAGCGCGGTGACGAAGACGGTGGCGCTGATGCGCCGCTCACGGCGCCGGAAGATGGCCGCGGCGTCGAGGGAATGGATGCGCGCGGGCTGGAGGGCGGGGCTGGCCGTCATCGCGGGGGACGAGTAGAACCGCTCGAGGAAGCTCGGGGAGCGGACGGCGCGGCCGTAGGCGATCTTGAAGTTGAGGTCGGGCCGGGCGCGGTACACCCCGGCCAGCCGCGGGCTGACCGAGGTCCCGAAGCCGGTGTAGCGGTCGAGGCGGAGGCCGGCGGTGACGCCGATGCTGGCCGTCGGGTTCCACGCGTCCTGCGCGTAGAGGCTCGCGACGTTGCGGCTCGCTTCCGGGACGTCGTCCGCGAGCACCTGATAGCTCGGGAGCGGGCGCGCGGTGGCGAAATCGAGATTGCTCTTCGCCTCCAGGTCGAACGTCGCTTCGTGCTCGAGGCGCACGCCGCCCGTCACCGTGTGGTCGGCGCTCACCACGCGGGTCAGGGTGGCCTCCGCGCCCACCTGGCGCGTGCCGAGGTCGTCCTGGAAGGCGACGCCGCCCGGGAACACGACCTGCACGCGATTCGCGGGGACGAGGGTGAAGCCGGGCGGGAGGACGTCCAGGAAGCGCGCGAGCTCGCTCTGCGTGAAACCGATGCGCGCCCCGACCTCGCCAATGCGCAGCGTGCGCCCCCAGTGCCCGGCGAGGCCGAGCTGGGTGTTGGTGAGGCGATTCTGCTCGCCGAGGACGTCCAGCAGTCCCACGTACCCGCCCGCGTCCTCGCGCTTGATGCGGATGGTGGCGCCGAAGTCGCGATAGGCCAGGGCGAGATTCGCGTCGGCCGTCTTGCGATCGTCCAGCGTCTGGCCCGGGGCGCGGCTGGCGGCCGGGATGCCCAGGGGCGCGAGCGCGGCGTCCGTGCGCGACTGGAGGTCGACGGGGATGTCGAGCGAGGCGCCCCCCGCGTACGCGTACTGCAGGAAGCCGGCGAGGCTCACGTCGCGGAACGTGGTGCCGTAGCGGAAGTTGTAGAGGAAGTTGCGGAACGAGCCGCCGCCCAGGGTGAGCTCGTCGCGGCGGAAGGTGTCGACGCTCTCGGTGACGATGTTGATGACGCCGAGGAACGCCCCCGCGCCGTAGAGCACCGACCCGGGGCCGCGCACGACCTCGATCCTCTTGATGTTGTCGACGGGAAGGTCGAGGTTCACCGCGAAGGCGCCGCCGGTGATGTTCTCGTTCAGCTTCAGGCCGTTCAGCATCACGAGGACGTTCTCGGATCCGCCCGAGGTGAGCGCGCCGGGAACGCCGCGCACCATCACGCGTCCGCGGCCGAGGTTGTCGGTGACGACCTCGAGGCCGGGGACCATCTCCAGCACCTCCTGCAGGGCGCGCGCGCCGCTGCGCCGGATGTCCTCCTCGGTGACGACGTACGCGGTGCCGGGCTCGTCGTCGGCGGTGCGCGAGCCTCCTTCGCCGGAGCGCACGGCGAGGAGATCGCCGAGGTCGATGTCCTCGATGTCCTGGAAGCTGCCGATCTTGTCGAGCACGGTCGGGTCGTCGGCGCCGTGCTCGTGGTCCGGTGAGGGAGAAGGCGACGGCTCCGCGGGCGTCGCGGTCGGCGACACGGCGGGCGCGGGGGACGGAGTCGGCACGGGCTCGGGTGTCGGCATCGGCTCCGGGGTCGGTGTCGGTGTCGGTGTCGGCGAGGGCGAGGGAGACGGTGAAGGCTCGGGCGACGGCTCCGGCGCGAGCGAGGGCTCGACGATCGGCGCCTCCGTCGGCGCGGGCGGTCCGACGAACTCGTGCGCCGGCGCCGCGATGGGCTCGTCCGGTGCGGTCGACTGCGCGTCCTCGTCGAGGTCCTCGCGCTCCACCTCGCGCGCGCGATCCTCGGCGGTCGGAGAAGGCTCGGGAGACGGCTCGACGGCGGCCGGAGACGGTCTGGGCGCGGCCTGCGGATCAGCGGATGCGCGCGGCGCGGCCGCGGTCCAGGGCACCGCGACGAGGCACACGGCGAGGAGGCGGCCCAGCGGAAAACGCATAGTCTCCAGTGCGGCGAGCGCCGGATCCGTCGATACGGATTCGCGCGGGCGCGATCATCCCTCATGCCTCCCGGACATTCAAGGAAGCGGGCACGTGCATTGTCATGCCCCGCCAAGCTGTGCTAGAAATCCCTGCTCCCCATGCCCAGGATCCTCCTCGTCGAAGACAACGAGATGAACCGCGACATGCTCTCGAGGCGTCTCGAGCGCCGCGGCTACGAGGTCGTGATCGCGGTCGACGGCCAGCAGGGCGTCGACCTCGCGCAGTCGTCGGCCCCCGACCTCATCCTGATGGACATGAGCCTGCCCGTGATCGACGGCTGGGAGGCGACGCGCCAGCTGAAGTCCATGGACCGCATGAAGGCGGTGCCCATCATCGCCCTCACTGCGCACGCGATGTCGGGCGACCGCGAGAAGGCGCTGGACGCGGGCTGCGACGACTACGACACCAAGCCCATCGAGCTGCCGCGGCTGCTCGGCAAGATCGAGGCGCTGCTGGGGATCAAGCCGCCGGCATGAGCACGGGCGGCCGCGCCGGGCCCGGCCCCGACCGGGCTCGGGGCGCGCTCCTCGCCCACATGCGTCACGAGCTGCGCACGCCCGTGAACGCGATCCTCGGGTACAGCGAGATGCTGATCGAGGACCAGGAGAAAGGCGCCACCCTCGACGACCTGCGCAAGGTGGAGGCCGCCGGCCGCACGCTGCTCGACCTCATCAACGAGATCCTCGATCCCGCGCGGCTCGGCCGCGAGCCGGACCTGGCGGCCGCGGGCGCGCGCATCCGCCACGACCTGCGCACGCCGGTGAACGCGATCATCGGCTACTCGGAGATGTTGATCGAGGATGGGGAAGAATCCGGGGCGGCCACGCTGCTCGCCGACCTGCGGCGCATCCACGGCGCGGGGCACAAGCTGCTGGCGCTGATCGACGACATCGTGCGCCTCTCCGAGGGCGCCGGCGAAGGCGAGGACGAAGGGCTGCGGTCGATGATCCACCAGACCGTCGGGTCGATCCGACCGCTGGGCGCGACCGCGGCGGCGGCGCTCGTCACCGGCCGCATCCTCGTAGTGGACGACAACGAGATCAACCGTGACGTCCTCTGCCGGCGCCTGGAGCGCCAGGGCTACGCGCCGGTGACGGCGGAGAACGGGCGCCGCGCGCTCGAGATGCTGCGCGCGGAGGACTTCGACCTCGTGCTCCTCGACATCCTGATGCCCGACATCAACGGCTACCAGGTGCTGGAGCAGATGAAGTCCGATCCCGAGCTGCGGCACATCCCCGTGATCATGATCTCGGCCCTCGACGAGATCGACAGCGTGGTGCGCTGCATCGAGATCGGGGCCGAGGACTATCTGAACAAGCCGTTCAACCCCGTGCTGCTGAAGGCACGCCTCGGCGCGTCGCTCGAGAAGAAGCGCCTGCGCGACCGCGAGGCCTCGTACCTGAAGCAGATCGAGATCGAGAAGAGGAAGTCCGACGAGCTGCTGCACGTCATCCTGCCCCACGACATCGTGCAGGAGCTGAAGGCCAACAGCTTCGTCCTGCCGCGCCGCCACGACGACGTGGCCGTGCTCTTCTGCGACATCGTCGGCTTCACGCCGTACTCCGCGTCGCGCCAGCCGGAGGAGATCGTGGCCGCCCTGCAGCTGCTGTTCGAGGCCTACGAGGACCTGGCCGCGGCCCACGACATGTACAAGATCAAGACCATCGGCGACTCCTTCATGAGCACGGCCGGTCTCCTGACCCCGCTCGCGAACCCGGTGGCGAGCGCGGTGCGCTGCGGGTTGGAGATGGTGAAGACGGCCAAGCGGCTGCCCGCGGGCTGGGACGTGCGGGTCGGGATCCACGCC
>JANMPI010000601.1:0-5884 GCA_031369785.1 Acidobacteriota bacterium | reverse complement strand
GAACGACAAGCCGACGCCGTCGACGACGATGGCCGAAGCCGTGCCCGCGACGACGCTTTTGCCCGCGGCCACGCTTCCGCCGCCGGTGTCGATGGCCGCCGCGACGCCCCCGCCGACCGCCGCCCCGCCGCCGACGCTGGCGAATCCCACCGCGCGCGGCGCGGCATCCTCGAGGGCCGCGCAGGCGGCGGTGCAGTCCGGCGACTACGATCGCGCGATGACGCTCGCGCAGAAGGCGCTCGCCGAGGACCCCGCCAACCCGGACGCGCGGCGGGTGGCGGACAGCGCGCTCAACGGACAGAAGGCGGCGGCGCGGTTCCGGGCCGCGGAGACGGCGCTGGGCGACGGGGACTTCGCGCGCGCGATGACGGAGGCGGACGCCGGCCGCGCGCTCGCCCCCTGGGACGCGCGGGCGCCGCAGCTCATCGGGCGCATCCAGCGCGCGCAGCAGGAGGCGCAGAACGCCAGCCAGCAGCGCGAAGCCCGCGAGCGCCAGTCGCGCGTGGCCGCCCAGCTTTCCGCATATCTTGGCCAGGCCGAAGCGGCGCTGGCCGCCCAGAAGTACGACGGCGCGATCGCTCTCTACGATGAAGCGCTGAAGCTCGACGCCGGGAACCAGCGCGCGATCTCCGGGCGCAGCACGGCGATCCAGGCCCGCGTCCTCGCCCAGGCCGGCGCGTCGGGCGGCAACACGCGCACGTCGGCCGGCCACGCGTTCGTCGCCTCGAAGACCTCGGCCCAGAGCCCGGAGATGCGCACGAGCAACGTGCCCGAAGGATTCGAGGACAGCCCCGGCGTCAACGTCAAGAAGGGCACCCAGGCCGCCGAGCTGCCGGGGAAGATCAACTTCGACATCTCGCCGGACGCGGTCAAGGCCGGCGATCGCTACAGCGTGAAGGTATACCTCGTGAACGAGGGGTTGGCGCCGATCCAGATTCGCGACATGCTCGTGACCACGAAGATCAACGGCAAGGGCGTGAGCGGCCCCGTGCCGCCCCAGACCAAGGACGTCGCCCCCGGCCAGCGGGCGCTGCTCATGAACACCACGGAGCTGTGGAAAGAAGAGACGTCGTCGTGGTCGATGGAGGTCGCGGTGCGCACGGCCCGCGGCGAGCGTTACACGAACCAGGTGGTGTGGAAGTGAGCGCGCGAATCATTCGTGGATCGCTGGCGGCGTTGTTCCTGGCGACGGCGCCCATGGCGACGGGCGAAGAGCCCGACGTCCAGCATCAGCCGAGCCCCTGCACCGTCCCCGGCAAGCCGGTCTCGCTCTGCGCGAGCGTCACCGACGACGGCCAGGTGGCCAGGGTCCGCATCTACTTCCGGCCCGCGGGGGGGAAGTACTACAGCTTCGTCGAGATGGCCTTCACCGGGATCAACTTCTGCGGCACGCTCCCCGCGCCGAGGGACGGCAAGACGCAGGCCGTCGACTATTACGTGCAGGGCGTCGACGACGAGTACGAGACCAAGCGCACGAGCACCTACCAGCTGAGCGTCCAGCCCGAAGGCGTGTGCGAGTTCCCGCCCGTCGAGAAGGACACCGCCCGTGCGGCCGCGATCACGGTCTACGCCACGAGCCCCAAGCAGGGGAAGAAGCTCGACGGCGCGTTCGACCAGAAGGGCGTGACGTTCGTCCCCGTGAAGACGAAGTAGCTGAAGTAATAAGGCGGGGGGGAACGTCGGCAATGAGCGACGGAAGCGCCTCGCTCCCCCCCGCACCCCCCACCGGGCGCCGCCCGCTGCGCGGGCGCCGCCCTCCCGTTTCGCTCGTGGCCCTTCTCGTGGCCCTCCTGCTTGCGGCGGGCTCGATCCCCGCCGCGGCCGACGTGCGGTTCGAGGTCGGCGGGGCGGTCGAGTCGGCGGACGAGCGGCTCGAGGTCCGCGTCGACGTCATCAACAAGGGCGACCTCGCGGCGAGTGCCGTCGACGTGCGCGCCGAGCTCGGCGATGAGACCGACGTCATCACCCTTCCCAACGGCGTTCCCGCGGGTGCGACGCGCAGCGCGCTCTTCCGCTTCGCCCATGTCCCGCCGGCCGGCGTTCACGTGCTCGGCCTGCGCCTCGACTACACCGAGGCCACCACGCCCGGCCGCGCCGCGGTCACGACCAGCCAGCGCGCGTTCCTGCTGCTGAGCCTGGGCGCGAATCCGGCGCCGGCGCTGCGGGTGACGGCCGGCGAGGCCACGATCAGCACCCGGGGGACGGTTCCGGTGCACGTCGAGAGCGCCGACGGCGCGCCGCATCGCGTGCGTGTTCGCGTCCTGACTCCTCGCGGTCTGAACGCCGACCAGCCGGCGGAAATGACTGTCCCCGCGACCGGAGGGGCCACCGCCCACATCCCCGTGTTGCGGGGCGGCGTTCCACGCCCGTCGCGGCAGGGCATCCTCGTCGTGGCCGAGGTGCTGGGGCCGGAGATGGCCCAGGCGACCGTCGTCGCCGGCCTGCTCTACGTCGCGGGCGATCCGGCCTGGCTGCCGAAGCTGCGCTGGCCGATCGCCGCCGCGGTGCTCGCCTTGCTGGCCGCCGCGGCGTTCCTCGAGGCCCGCGCCCGAAAGGTCAGATCGTCGTCTTGACCTTCCGCGACGTCGCGTAGAGGCCGTGGATCAATCCGCCGCCGAGGATCAGGGCGAGCAGGAGCGTGCCGATCTTCATCGGCCAGATCGTGATGTGCGACGCCGCGATCATCCCCCAGAGCATCGGCCCCGAGAGGTAGGTGTTGATCTTCGAGGCCAGCGCGGCCTGGGGCGCGGCTTCCGCGGGCGCCGCCGGCCCGCCCAGCATGGCGCCGAGGATCTTCTTCTGCCGCGGCCAGATGACGAACCACACGTTGAACCACATGATCGTGCCCAGCAGGCCGCCGAACAGGACCCACATCCCGCGCTCGCTCATCCCGCCGTCGGCATTGAAGAGGTTGCCCCCGCGCGGCCAGTAGATGAGCGAGAAGAGCCCGATCCCGAACAGCAGCGTCCACATCGCCCCCCAGCGGAAGAAGAACAGCGCCCGCAGGATGAGCGGCGGATTGACCGTGGGCTTCAGCTCCTTCGCGAGCCCGCCCTGGAAGGGAAGGTTGACGAAGTTGAAGAAGTACAGATGGCCGATCCACGTGATGCCGGCGATGATATGGAACCACCGGAAGATGGCCTGGAGAGCAGTCTCGATGTCGGGCATGCGGTGGAGCATAGTGGACGCGGGGGAGGGTCTGTCAAGGGCGCCGGCATACCCTGATTTGTGCTTGACAGCTCGAAAGACCGCGACCTATGGTGTAGGGGACGATGGAGAAACCCAAGGACTACTACGTGATCCTGGGCGTCGCCCGGAACGCGTCGACCGCCGCGATCAAGCGCGCCTTCCGCCGTCTGGCCAAGAAGTACCACCCGGATCTCTCCGCCAAGGCCACGACGGAGGACTTCCAGGACCTGCAGGCCGCGTACGAGACGCTCGCCGATGCGGAGCAGCGCCGCCGCTACGACGAGAGCCTGGTTGGAGACCTCTTCAAGCCGCTGTCGTGGTCGTTCGTGCGCAGCCCCGCCGCCGGGGACCTGCGGCGCCCGGTGCGCCCGGGATCGCTCTCCGGCGAGATCCTGCTCACGCCGAAGGAAGCGGCGGCGGGCGGTGTGCTCCCGCTCGACGTCCCCATCTACACGAGTTGCCCGTCGTGCGAAGGCACCGGCGGCTTCGTGTTCGACTGTCCGCGCTGCGGCGGCGAGGGGAAGGTCGAGAAGCGCTTTCCGGTGCCGCTGCGGATCCCCAAGGGCGCGCGCGACGGCACGGTGTTCCAGGTGTCGGTGGACGAGCCCGGCGTGCTGTCGATACTCCTCACCATCCACATTCGCCCGCTCTAGGGCCGTTCCCGTCCCCCGCCGCGCTCGCTCCTGACGCGGCACGAGTACCCGATCCGCCATGGCGGGTGGGATAATCCGCGCTCCATGGACGAGCACGGGATCCGCGCCATCGCCGCCGAGAACGCGGCCCTCCAGCAGCGCTTCTTCGGCGAGAACGCGCCGCTGCTCGTTCAGGTCGGAAGGCGAATGGCGGAATCGTTGCGCGCGGGAGGCAAGATCCTCGCTTTCGGCAACGGCGGTTCGGCGGCGGACGCCCAGCACTTCGCGGCCGAGCTCGTCGGCCGCTTCACCGTCGAGCGCGCGGCCTGGGCGGCCATCGCCCTCACCACCGACGCGTCGATCATGACCGCGGTGGGGAACGACTACGGCTTCGACGCCGTCTTCCGCCGTCAGGTGGAAGCGCATGGCAGGCCGGGCGACGTCGCGCTCGGCATCAGCACCTCCGGCCGGTCGCCCAACGTGATCGAGGGGCTCCGCGTCGCGCGCGAGCGCGGGCTCCTCACGGTCGGGCTGTCGGGCGGCGGCGGGGGCCGGATGGAAGGGCTCGTCCATTACCTCCTCGACGTGCCGCATCACACCACGGGCCGCATCCAGGAAGTCCACGCCGTCGTCGTCCACGTGCTGTGCCAGGTGATCGAAGAGGCGATGCCCGCCTGATGGCGAAGGCGAAGCCGCCGGAGCCTCTCGACCTGTCCCGCGTGCGTACTTACCCGCTGGCCGATCGCAAGAGCCAGGTGACGGTGTCCGCCTTCGCGCGTCCCCCCGCCGCGGGGCAGGGGATGGGCGCGTTCCTCGACGGCCTCCCGCGCGTGCTCGCGGCGGAAACGCTGCGCGAGGTGGCGGCGGACATCCTGCGCGCGCGGACGCTCGAGCGTCCCATCATCTGGGGCCTCGGCGCGCACGTCCTGAAGGTCGGCCTGTCCCCGGTGCTCATCGACCTGATGGAGCGCGGGCTGGTCACCGCGGTGGCGCTCAACGGCGCGGGCATCGTCCACGACTTCGAGCTCGCGGTGGCCGGCCACACCTCGGAGGACGTCGCGGCGGGGATCGGCGGCGGCGAGTTCGGCATGGCGAAAGAGACGGGCGAGGAGATCAACCTCGCCATCGTCGAAGGCGACGCCGCCGGCCTCGGCCTCGGCGCCGCGCTCGGCGCCTACCTCGAGCGCCGGCGTCCGCCCCACGGGGAGGTCAGCCTGCTCGCCTCCGCGCACCGTCTCGGCGTGCCGGTCACCGTCCACGTCGCTTTCGGCACCGACATCGTGCACATGCACCCGGCCTGCGATCCGGCCGCGGTCGGCCGCGCCACGCACCTCGACTTCCGGATCCTCGCCGGCATCGTCGCCCGCCTCGGCGGAGGCGGCGTCTACCTGAACGTCGGATCGGCGGTGCTGCTCCCCGAGGTCTTCCTGAAGGCGGTGACCCTGGCCCGCAACCTCGGCCACGAGATCGCCGACTTCGCCACCGTGAACATGGACTTCATCCAGTCCTACCGGCCGAACACGAACGTCGTCGACCGGCCCACGCGCGGCGTCGGCCGCGGCTACAGCCTCACCGGCCACCACGAGATCATGGTGCCGCTGCTGGCGGCGGCGCTCGTCGAGGGCGCCGGCGCCTAAGATAGCTAGCGCGCGGCGCGGCGGGCGGCGGTCGCGGCCCGGGGCAGCATTGGCGCGAGGAACGCGCCCGTGTACGACCCCGGCGTGGCCGCGACTTCTTCCGGCGTTCCCGACGCGACCAGACGTCCGCCCGCGTCGCCGCCATCGGGCCCGATGTCGATCACGTGGTCGGCGGTCTTGATGACGTCGAGGTTGTGCTCGATCACCACCACCGCGTTCCCCGCGTCGACGAGGCGCGCCAGCACGCGCAGCAGCTTCTGGATGTCCTCGAAGTGCAGGCCCGTGGTGGGCTCGTCGAGGATGTAGAGGGTCCGCCCCGTCGAGCGCTTGGAAAGCTCGCGGGAAAGCTTCACGCGCTGCGCTTCGCCGCCGGACAGCGTCGGCGACGACTGGCCGAGGGTGATGTAGCCGAGGCCGACGTCGGCC
>JANMPI010000576.1:0-13056 GCA_031369785.1 Acidobacteriota bacterium | reverse complement strand
CGCCGACTACGACCAGATCGCACCCGGCGGCGGCGCGGTGGTCCGGCACGGGCTCAAGAAGATCGCGGCCAGCCGCGACGCGGCGGGGAAGCTCACCCTGTGCTCGGCGGTGTGCACGCACCTCGGCTGCATCGTGGAGTGGAACACCGACGAGCGGACGTGGGATTGCCCGTGTCACGGCTCGCGGTTCGCTCCCGACGGTCACGTGGTGAACGGTCCCGCCGCCGCCCCGCTCGCCCCCGTCGCGGAGTGAGGCGTTCCCGGCCGCTGGCCGTCTTGCTGCTGGCCGCAATCGCGGCCGCCGCGGCGCCCTTGCCCGCGCGCGAGTGGCGGCGCGATGCCTTCGCCGGGGGCCGGCACCGCGGCGTCTGCTACGCGCATGCGATGCGCCCGGGACAGGGGTACGGCTCGGCGGCCTCGGCGGAGTCGCTGCGCGCGCTGGGGGAGATGGGTGTCGGGTGGATCTCCATCACGCCCTTCGGATTCCAGCGCGCGAACGACGCGACGGAGATCCGCTGGGGCGGCGATCACGCGGGCGAATCGGACGATCGGCTGCGCGCGGTGGCGGCGCAGGCGCGGGTGCGCGGCATCAGGGTCATGCTGAAGCCGCACCTCTGGCTCCGCCCCCCGGCCTGGCCCGGGAGCATCAACCACGCCACCGATGCCGCGTGGGCGCAGTGGTTCGCGAGCTATCGCCCCTTCATCCTCCACTACGCCGCACTCGCGGAGGCGGCGGGCATGGACGCGTTCTGCATCGGCAACGAGCTCCAGTACGCGTCGCTGCGCGAGCGCGAGTGGCGCGCGATCATCGCCGCCGTGCGCGAGGCGTACCGCGGGCCGATCACGTACGGCGCGACGGCGGACGAGGTGGCCGGCGTGCCCTTCTGGGACGCGGTCGACTTCATCGGCGTGAGCGCGTACTTCCCGCTGGTGGCGGAGAAGACGCCGTCTCCGGAAGCGCTGGCGGCGGCGTGGCGGCCGGTCGCCGGCCGGCTGCGCGCGCTCTCCGCGCGCCACGGCAAGCGCGTGGTCTTCACCGAGATCGGGTACCGCAGCGCGGACTACGCGGCCTGGCGGCACTGGGAGATCACCGACGCGGCGCCCGTGAACCTCCAGGCGCAGGCGAACGCGTACGCGGCGCTGTTCGAGACGCCGTGGAGCGAGGACTGGATGGGCGGCGCCTACTTTTGGAAGTGGTTCTCCCATCCCGGTCACAGCGGCCCCGACGACAACGACTTCGAGTTCGAGGGCAAGCCGGCGGCAAAGGTCTTGGCCGCGGCCTATCGCGCCGAGGCTCGGGCCCGCGACGTCAGGGCCGCCGTCCGCGCGGCGGCCGGCGTGGCGGCGTCCCCATCGGGGCGTCGGACGACACCACCCGCGGCGCGGTGAACGCGGGCACCGCGACCGCCGACCGCAGCGGCCCGGGCCCGGCCTCGCCTTCGTAGTACACGCCTTCGAGGAAGAGCCCCGACGGCGGCGCGGTGAGCTGCGCGGGGACTCCCGAGTACGCGTTCAGGAAGCCGGCGACGTCGCCGATCCCGAGGGTGCCGCGCCCGACGCCGGCCAGCACGCCGACCAGCCGGCGTACCATCTTCCACAGGAAGTGGGAGCCCACCACGCGCACGAGGAGGAGCGCGCCTTCTTCCATCACCTCGCAGCCTTCGAGGAGCACTCGCGTCGAGCCCTCCTCGGGATCGAGGTCGGTGAAGGACTGGAAGTCGTGCATCCCGCGGAAGAGAGCGGCCGCCTGCGCCATCAGGCGCACGTCGAGATCGTCCTTGATCCACCATACGAAGGGCTTGGCGAGCGCGGTGCGGCGCCGCGAGATCTGGTACAGGTAGCTCCGCGACACGGCCCCGTGACGGGCGTGGAATCGGCGGCCGACCGGCTGTACGGCCAGCAGGTGGATGTCGCTCGGGAGCTCGTCGTTGAGCTTCATCCGCAGGACCTCGGCGGGCATCGACGCCGCGAGCTCCACGTGCGCGACCTGGGCCAGCGCGTGGACGCCCGCATCCGTCCGGCCGGATCCGTAGAGCTCGATCGGCGGCCCGTCCATCACGACGGCGAGCGCGCGGTGGAGCTCGCCCTGGACGGTACGGGCGTTCTTCTGGATCTGCCAGCCGCTGTAGCGGGTGCCGGTGTATTCGAGGGTCAGCTTGTACCGGGGCATCCGCCTCCCGCTTCTAGCGTAATCGCTGGCGCCGTGCGATACTGGACGTCCTGGCCCTGGTTCGATGACGAGCCGCCGGGACGGCGGCTTCCGGCAACCCTCCCCGTTTCACAACCCCCCCATTGCCGGTACGTGCCAGAAAGGCCGTTACCCTTTTGTCTTTCGAGAACTTCGACCATTTCCAGCTCCATCCCGACCTGCTTCGCGGCGTCCGGGACCTCGAGTTCGTGAAACCGACGCCCATCCAGAACGAGGCGATTCCGCCCATCCTCGCCGGTAAGGACGTGCTCGGCCGCGCGATGACGGGGAGCGGAAAGACCGCCGCCTTCGTCCTCCCGATCCTGAACCGCATCCTCGCCAAGCCGCGCGGGACGACGCGGGCCTTGATCCTCACCCCGACCCGTGAGCTCGCCGCGCAGATCGCGGCCGACATCGCCGCCCTCGGCAAGCACACGAAGATCACCTCCGTCGCCATCTTCGGCGGCGTGGGCATGGGACCGCAGCAGCAGGCCCTGCGCAGAGGCGTCGACATCGTGGTCGCGACCCCCGGGCGCCTGCTCGATCACTTCCAGCACCAGTACGCCGCGCTTCGGTCCCTCGAGGTGCTCGTCCTCGACGAGGCCGACCGCATGCTCGACATCGGCTTCCTGCCCGACATCCGGCGCGTGCTGAAGCACGTCCCGGCCACGCGGCAGACCCTGATGTTCTCCGCGACGCTCCCGTCGGAGATCGTCACCCTGTCGAAGGAGATCCTGCGCCACCCGGTCTCCATCGAGGTCGGCCGCGTGTCGACCGCGCCCGCCGGCGGCATCACCCACGCGATGTATCCCGTCCCCGGCGAGCTCAAGTCCGCCCTCCTCGCCGAGCTCCTGAAGCGCGGCGAGATCAAGAGCGTGATCGTGTTCACGCGCACCAAGCACCGCGCGAACCGCGTGGCGGATTACCTGGTGAAAAACGGCATCCAGGCCGACCGGATCCACGGAAACCGGAGCCAGGGACAGCGGACGGAAGCGCTGGCCGCCCTGAAGAGCGGGCGCATCTCCGTCCTCATCGCCACCGACATCGCCGCCCGCGGGATCGACGTGGAGGCGCTTTCGCACGTGGTCAACTTCGACGTCCCCAAGTCGCCCGAGGACTACGTCCACCGCGCCGGCCGCACGGCGCGCGCGGACATGAAGGGCGACGCGTACCTCTTCGTGTCTCCCGACGAGGAGCAGGACGCGGCCCGCATCGAGCGCGCGGTCGGGAAGCGCATCCCGCGCGTGATCGTTCCCGGCTTCGACTACAAGAGCCGGCCCAAGGAAGCGCTGGAAATCCCCCTCGGCCAGCGCCTGGCGGCCATGCGCGCGCAGCGGAGCGCCGGGCATGCGCGCCGCAACAACGCGGGCGCCGCGCCGTCGCGTCCCTCCGGCGGGCATCCGCCCGGCAACCGTTCCGCGCGCGGCCCGCACGGACGGCCGGTGCGGTCGGGCAAGAGCTACGGCGGGGGACGCTCGCAGGGCTCGCGCGGCTAGGCCCTCCGCGCCTCGATGACGGAGAGAGTGGACCTCCCGACCTTCGGCGTTTCCGGCGTCTTCATCGACGTCGATGACGTGCGCGCGCACGGTAAGGACGAGCGCGTCCTCGTCGAATCCTTCCATCAGGGAGTCGAGTTCTACGACCGGCTGGTAAAGGCCCTGTCGTCGAGCGGCGCCTCGCCGGCCGTGCCATAGTGGGCGCCCATCAACGACTGAAAGGGAGGCCGGATGCGCATCGGTAGCTTGGCGATCGTTCCCATGGTGCTGGCGACGGTCGGGTGTTTCCAGGGGCAGCGGGCCTTCAAGGTCAACGCGGACGGCAGCGGCACCATCGTGGACACGGTCAAGCTGGGCGAGCAGGCGAAAGGGATGATGGAGGGCATGGCACAGATGGACTCGTCCACGCCCGCGGAGAAGAAGGCCAAGAAGAAGGCGAAGCACGAGGCCAACGCGGCCGCCCTGGGCGAAGGCGTGACCTTCGTCTCCGTCGCGCCGACCAAGGACGGCGGGGAGGTCACGACCTACGCCTTCAAGGACATCAACACCGTGCACGCCGTCGCGATGCCGAACCCGGACGCCGATTCCACCAGCAAGGACGAGCCGCTCACCTTCAAGCTCGCGAAGAACTCCGCCGGCAACAGCGTCCTCACCGTCGTCTCCGCGCCGAAGAAGGCGCCCGAGGGCAAGAAGGAGAAGTCGAAGCCCGAGGACGTCGCCAAGGAGATCGCGATGATGAAGGGGATGCTCGGCGGGCTGAAGATCAAGAGCGTCGTGGAGGTGAACGGCCTCGTGAAGACGAGCAGCCCCAACGTCGTCGGATCGACGGTCACGCTGATGGCGGTGGACTTCGACGCGCTCGATACCGCCACCCTCGAGAAGATGGCCGCCGCGGGCGGTCCCCCGACGCCGGAGATGATGCGCGGGATGAAGGGCGTGACGGTCTCGGACGACACGGTCACCATCGAGTTCACGGGCCGGAAGTGAACCGGCGGGCGCTCGCGCTGCTGCCGCTGGTCCTCGTCTCCGCGGGGTGCTTCGAGGGCCAGCGCACCATCCGGGTCAAGGCCGACGGGAGCGGGACGGTGGTCGACACCCTCGTCCTGGGCGAGCAGATGAAGGCGATGGTGGCCGCCGCCGACACCGACCAGGAAGCGGTGGCGAAGGAGAAGGCGAAATACGCCGCGGCCGCCAAGGCCATGGGCCCCGGCGTGCGCTTCGTCGGCGAGGAGAAGACGCCGCAGGGGATCAAGGCCACCTTCGCCTTCGACGACATCCGCACCGCGCGCATCGGCATCTCGCCCGGGCCTGACGACGACAGCAGCGGCAAGAAGTCGCAGCCCCTCACTTTCCGCCTCGCGCGCGAGGGGACGAAGTCGATGCTGACCGTCGTCCAGCCGCGTCCGGCCCCCAAGCCGAAAGTGGGAACCGACCCCGCGGTCCCCGACGCCATGAACCAGATGGGCATGGCGATGTGGACGATGATGAAGCCGATGATGAAGGGGCTGAAGCTGCGCACGATTCTGGAAGTCGACGGCACGATCGTCCGCACCACGAGCGCGCTCGCCAGCGGCCCGGCGGTGACGCTCCTCGACCTCGACTTCGATCAGATCACCGCCAGCGACGCCAACTTCAAGAAGTTCTCGCGCGCAGGGGAGGATCCCTCGGCGATGGACCCGAAGCTGCTGCAGGCGGTGAAGGGAATCAAGGTCAGCCCCGAGCACGAGGTCGTCATCGAGTTCACCGGCAGGTGACCACGCGCCGCAAGGTCCGCTACGCCGTGGTCGGCCTCGGCCACATCGCGCAGGTGGCGGTGCTGCCGGCCTTTGCCCACGCGTTGCGCAACTCGGAACTGGCCGCGCTCGTTTCCGATGACGATGCCAAGCTCCGCACCCTCGGCGAGCGGTACAGGATCCGAAAAGCCGCCCGCTACGGCCACGCGCGGTTCGGCGAATGCCTGCGGAGCGGCATCGACGCCGTGTACATCACGCTGCCCAACCACCTGCACCGGAGGTACGCGGAGCGCGCGGCCCGCGCCGGGGTCCACGTGCTGTGCGAGAAGCCGATGGCCCTCACCGAGCGCGACGCCGAGGCGATGATCCGCGCCGCCGACCGGAGCGGGATCAAGCTGATGGTCGCGTACCGACTGCACTTCGAGGCCGCGAACCTCGGCGCGCTGGAGACGGTGAAGTCACGCGCCATCGGCGAGCCGCGGATCTTCAATTCCGTTTTCACGATGCAGGTGAAGCAAGGCAACATCCGCGTGCGGCGCAAGACCGGCGGCGGCACGCTCTGGGACATCGGGATCTACTGCATCAACGCCGCGCGCCATCTCTTCCGAGCCGAGCCGGAGGAGGTGTTCGCGTATACCGCGAGCAACGGGAACAAGCGCTTCCGTGAAGTGGAAGAGATGACGAGCGCGATCCTGCGCTTCCCCGACCAGCGGCTCGCGTCGTTCACGTGCAGCTTCGGCGCCGCCGACACCGGCGGATACCAGGTGGTAGGAACGAAGGGCGACGTGCGCGTCGATCCGGCCTACGAATATGCGTCGGGGCTCAAGAGCACCACCACCATCGAAGGCCGGAAGCGCACGCGGGAGTACGTCAAGCGCGACCAGTTCGCCCCGGAGCTCATGCACTTCTCGGACTGCGTCATGACCGGGCGCGACCCGCAACCGAGCGGGCGCGAGGGACTCGCCGACGTGCGCATCATCCGCGCCCTCTATCGATCCGCGCGGACCGGGCGGCCGGTGCGCCTTGAGGGCCTGACGTAGCGAGCGCGGGAAAAGTGCGGAGCGATACCAGCGGGAGGAGGTGGTGCGCATGGCCCGGATGCCGGCGATCTTCTTCGGGCACGGCAACCCCATGAACGCGCTGGAGACCAACGCGTACACGGAGGCGTGGGCGCGCATCGGGCGATGGATTCCCCGACCGCGCGCGGTCCTCGCCGTCTCCGCCCACTGGTACGCGCCGGGCACCGCGGTGACGGCAATGCCGCGGCCGCGCACCATCCACGACTTCGGCGGGTTCCCGCGCGCGCTGCACGAGTTCCAGTACCCGGCGCCCGGATCGCCGGAGCTGGCCGCGCGCGTGCAGGCGCTGCTGGCTCCGCTCCCCGTAGCCGCCGACGCGGGCTGGGGCCTCGACCACGGCACGTGGTCCGTCCTCGGTCACGTCTTCCCCGAGGCGAGCGTCCCCGTGGTGCAGCTCTCGATGGACGAGACGGAGCCGGCGGCATTCCACTACGAGATCGGCCGCCGCCTGGCCCCGCTCCGGGACGAGGGCGTGCTCGTCATGGGCAGCGGCAATCTCGTCCACAACCTTCATGCGTATGCGTGGGGCCGCCATCCCGCGGAGCCGTTCGACTGGGCGCTGCGGTTCGAGGCCCGCGCGCGGGCGCTGATCGAAGCCTTCGATCACGAACCGCTCGTGGCCTACGAGTCGCTCGGCCGCGACGCCGTCCTCGCGGCGCCGACGCCCGACCACTATCTCCCGCTCCTCTACGTGCTCGGGGCGCGGCACGGGGACGACGTGGCCACGTTCCCCGTCTCCGGCATCGACGGCGGCTCGGTGTCCATGATGTCGGTGGCCCTGGCCTGAGCGCGGTTTGGATCCCTTGACACCCCACGCCGCCTGCCCTGTAATGAGGGCCGGTCCCTCCTCACCACGAAAATGCTCGCCCCGGCACCCCTGATCGAAGTCGCGGATTGACCGAGAGCGAACGGCCGGGCGGGGTCGCCCCGCTTCCCACGCACATCGGCAAGTACGACGTCGTGCGCGTGCTCGGCCGCGGCGCGATGGGCGTCGTGTACCAGGCCCACGATCCGCTCCTCGATCGCGACGTCGCGCTCAAGGTGATGCTCCCGGCGACCGCGGCCGATCCCGACCAGAAGGCGCGCTTCGAGCGCGAGGCGCGCGCGGCGGCCAAGATCGTCCACCGCAACGTCCTCACCGTCTTCGACCTCGGCTATCACCAGGACGGGTCCCCGTACATCGCGATGGAGATGCTGAAGGGGAAGGATCTCCTGCAGACGATGCGCGAGGACGCGCCGCTGCCCCTCGACCAGAAGCTGAACGTCATCGTGCAGCTCCTCGACGGCCTCGCCCACGCCCACGAGGTGGGGGTCATCCACCGCGACATCAAGCCCGCCAACGTGTTCCTCGCCGCCGACGGCACGGTGAAGATCATGGACTTCGGCGTGGCGCGGTTCACCATGTCCGCGGCCACCAACACCGGCATGGTGATGGGGACGCCGGACTACATGTCCCCCGAGCAGGTGCAGGGCGGAAAGCTCGACGGGCGCACGGATCTGTGGAGCGTCGGCTGCATGCTCCACGAGCTGATCACCGGCGTACGCCCCTTCGCGGCCGAGTCGCTGATGACGATCTTCTATCGCATCACCCACGAGCCGCCGTCTCCCGACCTGCCGGCGGGGAAGGGATACGACCCGCTGCGCGAGGTGGTGCGGCGCGCGCTCGCGCGGGACGTCAACCAGCGTTTCGTGAGCGCGGGCGAGTTCGGATCCGCGCTGCGCGACGTGCTGAAAGGCCTGCCCCGCGACCTCGCCGCCCCGGGGGTCGCGGGCGGCGGCGCGATCCCCGCGGACGTCCCCACCACCGAGCACGCCGTCGACCTGCTGGAGGCCCTGGCCGAGGAGGAGATCGCCGCCCTCGCCTCCGCCATGCGGCGTGGCCCGCCGGCCCCGGTCGTAAAGCCGGCCGCCGCCGTCGCCCCGACGGGGGAAGAGGTCGAGCGGCGCGCCCCGCCGTCGGACCCGACGCCGCTGTTCCGCCTCATGCGCGATGTGTTCGCGGCGGGCAAGACGGGCCACCTGCACTTCGCCCACGGATCGCAGCGGCGCAGCCTCTTCTTCGTGCGCGGCAACATCCTGCACGGGACGACCGACGTCGAGGGCGAGCACCTCGGCCACGTCCTGGTGCGCTACGGCTTCATCGACCAGGCCACCCTCGAGTCGCTCGTCCCCATCGTCCTCCGCGAGCGCCGGCGCCTCGGCGTCCTGCTCCAGGAGAAGGGATTCCTCACCGCGGAGCGCCTCGACGAGGGCATCGGCCTCCACGTGCGCGACATCCTCTTCGACATGGTCGACCGCAGCGAGGGGGTCTTCTCCTTCGAGGAAATGGTGGTGGACGGCGGCTCGGACGTGAAAGCGCACATCCTTCCCGGCCAGATCATCCTCGAGGCCGCGCGCCGCCTGCAGGCGCCGGAGATCGTGACCAAGGTGCTGGGCGACGTCGACCGCCCCCTCGTGATGTCCGCCCACGCGCGGGTGGCGGTGCAGAGGCTCACCTTGAGCCCGACCGACGGGTACGTCCTGTCGCGCATCGACGGGACGCTCACCGCGCGCGAGATCTTCCAGATCATCCCGCTGCCGCAGGAGGACGTGGAGCGCAGCCTCTTCGCGCTCCTGTGCACGGGCACCGTGGATTACGCGACGAAGACGGTGATCACCCGGCGGATGCCGGAGGGCGATCGGCGGCCGGGCATGCAGGATTCGATGCGGGTCCCGGCGTCGCGCCCCGTGCCCGCGGTCACGCCCTCGACGGCGAGGACCGCCCCCGTCCTTCAGCCGTCGCCGAAGACGCAGCCTCCCGGGCCGCTCCCGGACGTCCAGCCGCCGGCCGCCAAAGCGCCGCCCTCGCCGCCCCTCCCATCCGTCCCGGCCGTCGTGGACGACACGAAGACCGATGTGGAGCGGATGGACGCCGCGCGGGCGTCGGTCGGACGCGCGGAGCAGCTCCTCTCCGAGGGACGCGCGCAGGATGCCATCGCCGAGCTCGGCCCCGCGCTCGTCCTCCTCCTCGGCGACGAGAGCATCCGCGCCCGCGTGGTGCTGGCGCGCGCCTACATGACGATGCCCAAGCTGCAGGGCCGCGCCGAAGGCGTCCTCACCGAGGCCATCCGCGACAGCCCCCGGGACCCCGCGCTCCACGTCCTCCTCGGCCGGCTGCACCTGCAGCGCGGGAACCGCGACGGCGCGCTCGCTGCCTTCAAGAGCGCGCAGAAGCTGGCGCCCGAGGACGCGGATGCGCGGGCCGAGATCGAGGCCCTGGCCGGACCGCCCCAGGATGCGCCGACGACCGACCGCCACCGCCGGACTGGCGGATAATGGGCGGATGCGACGATCCCGAATCGCTGCGCTGCGGCTTCGGCGGCGTCCCCGAGGAAGCGCCGCACTGCAAGCTGAAGCCGGAGAACCGGTACCTGCTCGACGACGCGTTGTTCGGGCGCTTCAACCCGACGACGGCCGGTCAGTGCCAGCTCAGCTGACCGCGCGCGTGCGCTGATGGAGTCCATCGAGAAGGCGCTCGCCGCCGCCGCCGACTTCGTGTGGGGGCCGCCGCTCCTCATCCTCCTGTTCGGCACCCACCTGTTCCTGACCGTTCGCCTGCGCTTCATCCAGCGCTATCTCGGCACCGCCATCCGCCTCTCCTTCCGCCGGGAGAAGGAAGGCGAGGGCGACGTCTCGCAGTTCGGCGCGCTGATGACCGCGCTCGCGGCGAACATCGGCACCGGCAACATCGTCGGCGTCGCCACCGCGGTGGCGGCCGGCGGCCCCGGCGCGGTGCTCTGGATGTGGCTCACCGGCGTCTTCGGGATCGCGACCAAGTACGCGGAGGCGGTGCTGGCGGTGAAGTACCGCGTGGTCACGCCTTCGGGAGACATGGGCGGTGGCCCGATGTACGTCCTCGAGCGCGGGATGAACGCGAAGTGGCTGGGCGTCATCTTCGCCGCCCTCACCGCCATCGCCGCCTTCGGCATCGGCTGCATGGTGCAGGCGAACTCCATCTCGTCCCTCCTGCACGAGAGCTTCGGCCTCTCGGTCTGGATCAGCGGCGCGGTGATGACCGTGCTCACCGCGGTCGTGATCCTCGGCGGGATCAAGTCCATCGCCGCCTGGTGCGAGAAGCTCGTGCCGGTGATGGCGATCTTCTACGTGCTCGGGTGCCTCGTCCTCCTCGTGATGCACTTCGACCGGATCCCCGGCACGCTGGCCCTCATCTTCTCCGGTGCGTGGAGCGGGCAGGCGGCGGTGGGCGGGTTCCTCGGCGCGGGCGTGCGCGAGGCGATCCGCTACGGCATCGCACGCGGACTCTTCTCCAACGAATCCGGGCTCGGCAGCGCGCCCATCGTCGCCGCCGCGGCGCAGACGAAGAACCCGGTGCGCCAGGCCCTCGTCTCCTCCACCGGCACCTTCTGGGACACCGTGGTCGTGTGCGCCATGACCGGCCTCGTGGTGGTGAACTCCGGCGCGTGGACGCAGGGCGCGAAAGGCGCCGCCCTCACCCGCGCCGCGTTCGCCGACATCCCGACCGTCGGCCCCCTCGTGCTCACCTTCGGCCTCCTGACCTTCGTCTTCTCGACCATCCTCGGCTGGTCGTACTACGGCGAGAAGGCGGCGGAGTACCTCTTCGGGGAGGGCGTGGTGAAGCCGTACCGCGTGCTGTGGGTCCTCGCGGTGATGGTGGGGTCCGTCTCGTCCCTGCCCGCGGTGTGGTCCTTCGCCGACGTCGCCAACGGGCTGATGGCGGTGCCCAACCTGATCGCGCTCCTCGGGCTCTCCGGCGTCGCGGTGGCGGAGACGCGAAAGTATCTCTGGGAAGGCAGGCTGGACGAGGTCGGCCCCGCCGCCGCCGACCTTCGCTAGAAGCGGACGCCGACGGTGAGGACGAAGAGATCGCCGCCGCCGGCTTCCCGCTTCGCCTCGACGTAGAACCGGCGCTCGATCCGCACGCCGGCCAGCACGTTGGCGCCGACGTCTCTGGTGTCGGAATCGAAGCCGAACGCCGAAGCCGTCGCGCGCCCGTAGTTGACGCCCACGCCGGCGTAGGGGACCACGGGCCGGTCGTCGGTGAAGTCCCAGGTCAGGTTGAGGTTCGCTTCCCAGTAGCGGACGTCGGTCTGCGGCGTCAGGTCGAAGGGGATCTGGAACTCGGGGGGAAGGAAGTCGCGGAACCGGTCGCGGAACTGACCGAGCGCGTCTTGCGCGTCGCCGTTTCCGTCCTTCGGAAAGAAGTAGTCGAACGAGCCGGTGAGGGCGAGGCGCGGGTCGCGGTCGAGGAACGTCCAGCGGACGTCCGCGCCCACGCCGAGGTCGGCATCGTCGGAGACGTCGAAGCGCGGGCCGGCCTGGACGTCACCCGCCTGCGCGCGGGCCGCCGCGAGCAACGCCGCCGCGGCCATCAGGACGATCAGTCCCCGCATGGGCATGGCTTCCAATCCCCCCTGGCCCATGGTCGCCCGAAAAGGCTCTTCCCGTCAGCAGCCGTTGCAGACGCGGCTGCCGGGACTCATGAAATTTGAGCATCCGCCGCCGGCCTGGCAGATCCCACCGTCGCGGAGGCCGCCCGGGCATTGGCATTGCGACGGGATGCCGCAGCCACTCCCGGCGCCGCTGCAGCACGCGCTCCGCGTGACGCCGCCGCACGACCCTCCGCCTCCGTCCAATTCCTTCGCGGCCTGGTAGGCGTAGATGCCGCCGGCAACCGCCGCCGTCAAGCCGACGGTCGTGACAAGGGCCTTTCCGAAGCCCATCCCGCCCGCTCCCTTCTTGGGCGGGCCCGATCCGTTGTAGATCGGCTCGACGATCTCGTCCTGCTCGAGGGCGGTGTTCTTGGCGACCTTGACCGTCTTGCAGCGCTCGACGTCGAGCTGCCGCACGCATAACGGCAGGCTCGCGAGCCTGGAAAGGAGTTTGGGATCGTCGCCGTGCAGGATGCCGTTCCCGTCGATGCTCAGGCCCTTCGGCAGGAACTGGTTGTGTCCCGCTGAGAACACGAACGGCGCGTCGTGGCCGAACCGGATCGTCCCGTTGTTCGACTGGTTGCAGGGCCGGGATATTTCATGGGCGGCGAGGTACCTTCCCTCGCATAGCGAAAAACGGAAAGGCTTGTTCGCTTCGCGATAACCGATCGTGTGAAGGTCCCAGCCAAGGCCGCGCTGATCGACGGTGTCCGGCGGCAGTGGCGGAGGTGCCTGCGCTTGCGGCGGCGGCGCGGCGACCACATTGGGAGATACGGAGAGGAACGCGGTCAACGACCCGACGAGAGCCGAAGTCGTAAGTGAATTTCTCATGCGCGACCGTACTCTCTCGCTTCCGCGTGGTCAATTTTTCAATGTGCAGTTTTGGGTAACTACCGGATATCGCTACGCCGGTGGAGGAAGGCCACGGCGCGGTCGGTGAAATCCGTGAAGACGCCGTCGACCCCGATGTCGACCAGGGCCAGCCGCAGCAGGTCCTCGAGGGAGGCAATCCCCGGCGGGAGGGCATCGGCACGGAAGGTGTAGGGGTGAACCTCGAGCCCGGCCGCATGCGCGTCACGCACGAGGGTGGTGCCGATCACGTCGGAGAGC
>JANMPI010000599.1:0-2304 GCA_031369785.1 Acidobacteriota bacterium | reverse complement strand
GCTCGCCGGCCAGGGGATGATGGCGCTGTTCTGCACCGTCGCGCTCGTGGCCATCACGCTCGAGTTCGCGCTCCTCGGGCGGCTCCTCGGCGAGGCCTTCGAGCCCGTCCCGCGCCTCGCCGGGTACACGGTCAACATCCTCGGCAGCCTCGCCGGGATCGTGCTCTTTCTGGCCTTGAGCTGGCTCTGGACGCCGCCGTGGGTGTGGGTGCTGGCGGGGCTCCTGCCGCTTCTGTGGTGGCTCGAGACGCGGCGCCAGCTCCTGGCCGGGCTCGCGTTGATGGCTCTGGCCGCGGTGGTGGTGTGGCCGGACGTCGGGGAGACGGTCTGGTCGCCGTACCAGAAGCTCGTGGGAAGGCCGCTCGCCGCCGGCTCCCCAAACAATCCCACCCTGCGCCCCGGATACCGGGTCGAGATCTCGGACGTCTTCTACCAGGTGGCGCTCGACCTGCGCGCGGAGGCGCTCGATCCCGCCCGCCCGAATCCCTTCCCGCACTACGACCGCGCGTTCGCGAGCGTGGCCCCGGGAGGCCGCGTGCTCGTCGTGGGGGCGGGGACCGGCAACGACGTCGCGGCCGCACTTCACGCGGGTGCGGCGCAGGTCGACGCGGTGGACATCGACCCCGCCATCGTCGCCATGGGCCGCCGCAACCATCCCGAGCACCCGTACGACGATCCGCGCGTGAGAGTCGTGGTGGACGACGCCCGCGCCGCGTTCCGCAAGCTGCCCGCGGCCTCGTACGACGCCGTAGTGTTCGGCTTGCTGGACTCGCACACCCAGCTTTCGATGTCGAGCGTGCGTCTCGACAACTACGTGTTCACACGCGAGAGCCTGGCCGCCGCGCGGCGGCTCCTGCGTCCCGGCGGGTATCTGCTGCTGACCGCGGCGACCTTCCGCCCGTGGTTCCTCACCCGCTTCGTCGCCCTCATGCGCTCCGCTTGTGATGACAACGTCGAGGTCTCGCAGGCGGGCGCCTGGGTGACCTACGCCTGCCGCGTCGACCGGCCGGGCGAGGCGCCCGCGCCGCTGCCCGCGAGCATCGAGAGCAAGGTCGATCTGCCCACCGACGACTGGCCCTTCCTCTATCTGCCGAGCCGCAGCATTCCCGGCGCGTACCTGATCACGATCGTCCTCCTCGGCGCCGTGTCGGCCTTCATCCTTCGCTGGCATGGGCTCGGCGCGGGGGCGTGGGACGCGGGCCAGGGCCAGCTCTTCCTGCTGGGGGCGGCGTTCCTGCTGATGGAGGTCGTGGCCGTGAACCGCCTGGCGCTCCTGTTCGGGACGACGTGGATCGTCTCCGCGGTGACCATCGCGCTCGTGCTCGCCCTGATCGTGGCCGCCAACCTGACCCTTGCCGCGGTCGGCGCCGCCGCCGGGCGCGTCGCGTACCCCGGCCTCATCGCGAGCCTGCTCGTCGCCTGCGTCCTCGATCCCGGCTGGGTCGTAGGGCGCGGGATCGGGCCGTCGCTCCTGTTCGGCCTCGGCCAGCTGCTGCCCATCTACTTCGCGGGCCTCGTCTTCGCCGGGGCTTTCCGCAACGCGCCACTCGCCGGTCCCGCGCTGGGGGCGAACATGCTGGGCGCGGTGGTGGGCGGCTGGGCCGAGTACGCGGTGATGGCGGTCGGCATGCGCGCTTTGGTGCTCCTGGCGTTGGCCGCGTACCTCGGCTCCATGATGATGGCGAGCCGCGCGCGGATGGCGGCGGCGCACGCGACGGCGGCGGTCCCGCAGCCGGCGCCGAGCATGGCCGGCAGCTGAAGGTGGTCGCCGACAGCCACTGCCACATCGACATGCCCGCGTTCGACGCCGACCGGGCGGCGGTGATCGAGCGCGCACGCGCCGCGGGTGTCGTGCGGATGCTCGTCATCGGCGGAGTGGACGAGGAGCAGGGCCACCGGCGCGCGCTCCGCGTCGCGGGCGAGCACGGCCTGCCCGTCTCCGCGGGAGTGCATCCGCACGAGGCGCGGCTGGCCACGGATGCCGTCTACGACGAGCTGCGCGGCCTGGCCGCGAACCGCCAGATCGTCGCCATCGGCGAGATCGGCCTCGATTTCCACTACGACCACTCGCCGCGCGACGTCCAGCGCGAGGCCTTCCGCGCGCAGGACCGGCAGGCGAAGGAGACGGGCGTCCCCGTGATCATCCACACGCGCGAAGCGGACGGGGAGACGGCGGCGCTCCTCGAAGAAGAAGGCGTCACCGATGGCGTCATCCACTGCTTCACCGGCGGTCAGGACCTCGCGCGCCGCGCGCTGGCCCTGGGCTTCTACATTTCCTTCTCGGGGATCATTTCCTTCCCGCGC
>JANMPI010000524.1:0-14706 GCA_031369785.1 Acidobacteriota bacterium | reverse complement strand
TTTCCGGGAACAAGGACCGCGAGGCCACGCGCGTCCCGGTGCGTGTGGTCGACGACGACCGGAGCGCGGTCTCGGCCGCGATCGCCCGCGGCCTGGGCGGCGACAAGTCCCTGGCTGTCGAAGGCGGCACCATCGACGAGGCGCGGGAGGCGGTCCGCAAGGGCAAGACCACCGTCGCCATCGTGATTCCGGCCGGGTTCGGGGCCGCGGCGGGGCAGGCGTTCTTCGGCGGCGGCGTGAAGCCGAGCCTGGAGCTGCTCTACGACCCGTCCCACGCGATGGAGCTGGCGATGGTGCGCGGTGTCCTCACCCAGCACGTGATGCAGGCGGTGAGCGCCGAGATGTTCGGCGGCGAGCAGGGACGGCAGATGACCGCGCAATCCCTCGATCAGCTGAAGACGACGAACACGGGGACGATGGCGGACGCGGACAAGAAGGCGCTCACCGAGATGCTGACGTCGGTGAACAGCTGGTACTCGCGCGCGCCCGCGCCTTCGCCCGGAGCCTCTCCCGTGCCGGCGCAGGGGCTTTCGATGCCGTACGACGTGCGCGAGCAGGCGGTGACGGCGCAGTCGGGCATCGCCTACAACGGCTTCGCGCACTCCTTCGCCGGCATGGGCGTGCAGTTCCTTCTCTTCGCGTGCATCGATCTCGCCATCGGGATGCTCACCGAGCGGCAGCTCGGCTTGTGGAAGAGGCTGCGCGCCGCGCCCATGTCACGCTACGCGCTTCTCGGAGCCAAGGCGATCAGCGGGGCGACCATCGCGCTCCTGTCCCTCGGAGTGACCTTCGCCTTCGGGATGGCGGTGTTCGGCATCCGCGTGGAGGGAAGCTGGCCGGCGTTCCTCCTCGTGTGCGTGGCGACGGCGCTCATGGCTTCGAGCTTCGGCCTCCTCATCGCGGCGCTCGGCAAGACGCCGCAGGCCACCCGCGGGGTCGCCATCCTCGCCGTGCTTCTGATGGTGATGCTCGGCGGGGCGTGGATTCCCTCGTTCGTCTTCCCGGCCTGGCTGCAGAAGGTGACGCTGATCGTGCCCGCGCGGTGGGCGGTGGACGGGCTCGACGCGACGACCTGGCGCGGAGTCGACTTCATGGGCGCGCTCCCGACGATCGCCGTCCTCCTCGGCTTCGCGGCGCTGTTCGCGGCGCTCGCGGTCGCGCGCTTCCGCTGGGAGACCTAGGCCAGGGACGAGAGCGTGCGCTCGAGGCGGGGGAGCGCTTCGTCGATGTCCGCTTCCGTCGACGTGCCGACACTGAGGCGGAACCACCCGTCGTCGGTCGCGCAGCCAAAGGCCTGGAACGGCACCATGGCGATCCCCGCCGACTCGAGCAGGAACTTACGGATGTCGTCGTTCCCGCGCATCGCGGGCGCCGCGCCCGCCCGGCGTCCGGCGAGCGGGAAGTGCGCGGTCAGGTAGATGGCGCCCATCGGCGGAATGCTCTCGACGGGAAGGCCCTTCGCGCGGAGCGCCTGTATTCCCGCGTGGAGGCGGTCGAGCCGGGCCTGGATGCCGCGCTTGAACGTCGCCTGGTACGCGCGGATGGCGTCGGGCTGCGACAGGAGGGTCACCGTGCCGACCTGCTCCGCACGCGGGGCCCACGCGCCCATGTGGCCCAGGATCGCGGACATTCGCGCGATGACGTCGGTCGGCCCCACCGCCCAGCCCACGCGCACGCCGGTGGCCGCGAAGGCCTTGCTGATCCCGTCGATGAACACGGTGTAGCGCGCGACCTCCGGGACGAGGGCGGGCGGCGTGACGTGCACGGTGTCGCCGAAGCACAGGGTCCAGTAGACGTGGTCGTACATCAAGTACAGCGGGCGCTCGCCGGCCTTTTCGCGCCGGCCGTTCTCCGCCACCACCTCCTCCGAGATCGCGCGCAGCGTGTCGGCGGCGAATGCGGTTCCGGTGGGATTGAGCGGGGAGTTGAGGCAGAGCAGCCGCGCGCCTTTCAGCGCATCGGCGATGGCGCCGCGCCGGGGAAGGAAACGATCCTCCGGTCCGCAGGGAAGCGGCACCCCCACTCCGCCCACGAGGTGGACGTAGTGGTTGTTGTTCCAGCTCGGCACCGGATAGACGATGCGGTCGCCCGGATCGCACACCGTGCGATAGAGGGCGTAGATGACCGGCCGCGAGCCCGATGCGATGACGACGGAGTCGACGGGGTAATCGAGGCCGAGGTCGCGCGAGTACCACGCCCTGACCGCTTCCCGTAGCGCGGCGATGCCGTTGCTCGGCGGGTAGTTGGTCTCGCCGCGGACGAGCGCGTCGCGGATCGCGTCCGCCAGCACCTGCGGGATCGGGAACTGGCGCGGGTCGAAATCGCCGACGGTGAGATCGCAGATCTTCCGGCCGGCGGCGACGATGGCGCGGATCTCGGCGGCGATACGGAGGATCTCGGACCCGACCAGCGCCGACGCCATCGACGAGACGCGCCGCCCGGGGAAGGGCCCCGGATCGCGCGCGAACGGCACGAGATCCTGGGCCTGCGCGGTGTCGGTCATTAAAGACCGACTATGACACAACCCCGGGACGGCGTTGCGCGCGGGTCCTAGCGATTGCGGGCTACGAAACGGTCTTCGTCGAAGGCATCCGCGTGCGCCCGCGCCTGCTCGCGTCCCAGCGTGGAGCCGGCGAGGCCGGTCTCGTCGAGGCGCGCGTCGAAGTCCCTCTCCGCCTGCGCGTAGACGTCGGCCACGTACAGCTCCGCTTCCGCGGCCGCGATCATCCCCACCGCCGCCTCTTCCACGTGCGTCGTGCACATCGTCTCGTTTGCGCCCGCGAGCGTGACCGCCACCAGCGCCAGCATGCCCACCATGAGGACCTCCTTCACTTCACCGGAGCGCAATGTCGCGCCCTGCACACAAAGACGTTCCCCGGGTGGGAAAGGTTCTTCCGAATTCGCGTCCAAATCCTTGTGCGCGGCGGCGCGTGGCACAATCCGCGGGAACGCTGCGGAGGCCCCATGGTCGACACCAAGGAGATCAACCCGCGACCCGGCGACGTCCTGCTGATGGTCGGCACCACCAAGGGCGCGTTCCTGTTCCGCGCTCCCGCGACGCGCGGGCGGTGGGAAAGGGGCGGGCCGCATTTCCCCGGTCACGCCGTGTACGCGATGGCGTACGACGGCCGCGACGGACGGCGCCGGGTGTGGGCGGCGCCGGAGAGCTCGCACTGGGGATCGCAGATGCGGTCCTCCGACGATTTCGGCCGCGCGTGGAGCGACGGCGCGGAAGCGACCGTGCGCTTTCCCGAGGACACCGGGAAGTCTCTCCAGCGCATCTGGGCGATCGCGGGACGCGACGACGACCCGCAGCGGATGTACTGCGGCGTCGAGCCGGCGGCGCTCTTCGAGTCGCGCGACGCGGGGAAGACGTGGTCGCTCGTGCGTGGCCTCTTCGACCATCCGCATCGGCCGCGGTGGGAGCCGGGCGGCGGCGGGCTGTGCCTTCACACCGTGCTCCCGCACCCGCGCGACCCCATGAAAATCCACGTCGCCATCTCGACCGCCGGCGTCTACCGCACGGAGGACGGCGGCGCCACCTGGAAGACCGCGCATCGCGGCGTGCGCGCCCAGTTCCTGCCCGACCAGCATCCCGAGTTCGGGCAGTGCGTGCACAAGGTCGTGCGTCACCGCGAGCGGCCGGAGGTCATGTTCCTGCAGAATCACTGGGGCCTCTATCGCAGCGACGACGAGGGCGAGAGCTGGGCCGACGTCGCGCACGACGTTCCCAGCGATTTCGGCTTCGCGATGGCGATCCATCCCCACGACCCGGAGACGGTGTACATCGTCCCCCTCGAGTCCGACCAGTTCCGCTGCACGCCGGAAGGGAAGCTGCGCGTGTACCGGACGCGCGATGGCGCCCGTTCCTGGGAGCCGCTCACGCGCGGCCTGCCCCAGAAGGACGCCTTCGAGACCGTCCTCCGCGACGCGCTGTGCACCGACCGCATGCCGCGGGCCGGGGTCTACTTCGGCACGCGGTCGGGCAAGGTGTTCGGATCGACCGATGGCGGCGACCGGTGGCGCGTGCTCGCCGAGGGGTTGCCGCCGGTGCTGTGCGTCCGCGCCGCGATGGTGGGCTCGGGACGGAGGCCGCGGCACTGATGCGCGTGACCTTCATCCTCCCCGGCCCGCTGCACGCGCTCGCCGGCGGCCGCGAAGAGGTGGCGGTCGACGCGCCGGCGCCGCGCGTCGTCGATGCGCTCACCGCGCTGTGGGCCGCGCATCCCGGGTTGCGGGATCGCGTGATGACCGAGGACGGCCGGCTGCGGCCGCACGTCAACGTCTTCGTCGGCCGCGACAGCGTGCGCTACACCGGCGGGCTCCTGACCCCGCTGCGCGACGGGGCCGAGGTCGCGATCCTGCCCGCGGTCAGCGGGGGGTGACGGCCGTCGCCTGGGTGAAACCGACGAGCGGCCACTTCTCGACCAGCGGCCGCATCTCGTTGGCGGTGAGCGCGAGGTGGAGCGGGGTGACGGAGACGATTCCCTCGCGGAGCACCGCGTTGCAGTCGCTGCCCGGGATGTCCTCGTGCTGGTACTCGTTGCCGCCGATCCAGTAGTACTTCCGGCCGCGCGGGTCGACCTTCTCCACCACCTCGAACCCGTACGAATGCTTGCCGAGGCGGGTCACGGCGTAGGACGTAGGCTCGACGCCGCCGGGGACGTTGACGTTCAGCAGGAGGTTCGACGGCAAGGACTGCGCGAGCGCCGCTTCGGCCAGGCGATGCGCGAAGCGCGCGGCGGGCGCGAAGTCCATCGTGCCGCCGCGGGAGACGAGGCTGAAGGCGATCGCGGGCACGCCGAGGATGGACGCCTCCATGGCCGCGGCCACCGTCCCCGAGTAGGTGACGTCGTCGGCGAGGTTCGGCCCGTGGTTGATGCCGGACAGCATCAGCGTCGGCCGCGCGTCCTTCATGAGGTGGTTGATCGCGATGTACGAGCAGTCGGTCGGCGTGCCGTCGATCGCGTACCAGCGCTCGCTGGTGCCGGGCCGTATCCCTTCCGGCCGGACCTGGCGGATGCGGAGCGGGCGGTGGATCGAGATCGCGTGCGACGACGCGCTCTGCTCCGCTTCCGGCGCCACCACCCACACCTCGCCGAGGGGCGAGACGGCGTCGACCAGCGCGCGCAGCCCTTCCGACGCGTACCCGTCGTCGTTGGAGATGAGGATGCGCGGCGGCATGGGGGGATTATGGTCTAGCTCGCCGCCAGCGCCTCCTTCAGATCCGCGATCAGGTCGTCCGGATGCTCGAGGCCGACGGAGATGCGGACGAGGTCCGGCGGCGCGTTCGAGCCCGGCCCCTCGCTCGTGGCACGGTGCTCGATCAGGCTCTCGACGCCGCCGAGGGAGGTGGCCCGGATGAAGAGGCGCGCGCGGCCCACCGCGCGGATCGCCGCCTCGCGTCCGCCGCGGACGCGGAAGGACAGCATCGCGCCGAACCCTGACATCTGGCGGCGCGCGATCGCATGTCCCGGGTTCGACTCCAGCCCGGGATAGTGCACGGCCGAGACGGCCGTACTCGCCTCCAGCGCCTGGGCGACCGCCATCGCGGTCGTGCCCTGCATCGCCACGCGACACGCGAGGGTGCGGATCCCGCGCAGGATCAGCCAGGAGTTGAAAGGCGACGCCACCGGCCCCAGGACGTGGCGCGCGTGCGCCGTCTTGTCGTAGAGGTCGTCCTTGCGCGCGAAGACGAGCGCGCCGCCCTGCACGTCGCTGTGGCCGCCCAGGTACTTGGTCGTCGAGTGCATCACCACGTCGGCGCCCCACTCGATCGGACGTTGCAGCGCCGGGGTGGCAAAGGTGTTGTCCACCAGCGTCCGCGCGCCGTGCTCGCGCGCGATCCCGATGGCGGCGGCGAGGTCGATTACGTTCAGGAGCGGGTTGGACGGCGTCTCCATGGCGACGAGGCGTGTGTTCGGCTTCAGGGCCGCGCGCAGCCGGGGGAGATCACCGATGTCTACCTCGTCGATGGCCAGGCCCCAGCGCGACAGGAACTCGCGGCCCGCCGTGCGCAGGCCGATGTACCCGTCGTGGGGGAGGATCGCGTGCGACCCCGGGGGCAGGGCCTGCAGCAGCGTGACGCTCGCCGCCATGCCGGAGGCGAAGACGAGGGCGCCCGCGCCGCCCTCGAGCGGCGCCAGCGCGTCCTCGAGCATCCCCTGGTTCGGGTTCGACTCGCGGATGTACGTATGGCCGCCGACCGGCTCGCCCTCCGCGTCGCGCGCAAAGGTGGTGGAGAGGTGAATGGCGGGAGCGACGTCGCCGAAGTTGGGATCCGGTCCCGGCCCGGAATGAACGACCCGCGTCTCGAATCTCATGGCTGATAGACCCGCTCGTTGTGGATTTCCATCCAGATTGCCGGCTTGCGCGGCGGCACGAAGCCGAACCGCGCGTAGAGATCGTGGGCGTCGCGCGTCCCCAGCATGAACCGTCGCAGCCCCTGCAGGTCGGGGTGCGAGAAGATGCATTCCATCAGGCACTTCCCGAGCCCGGCGCCCGCGATGGGCGGGCAGGACGAAGACGTCGGCCGGTCTCGCGCGCCGCACCGATCTCGGATCGCTGCTAGCCTATCCCCCCGACGCCGGCAGCGCCAGCCGCCGGCCGCGGTCCGCCTCTGCCTCGGCACACCACGGACGCATGCCGATCTACTCCGCGGGCTGCGCGCGGTGCGGGAGACTCTCCAGTCGCGTCCGGAGACGGCGCTCGCGATCGTCTGAAATCGGCCGCGGTCGTGGCCGTTGTGGCGCTAGCGGGGCGGCTCCACCGTCCCGCGGCGCTGCAGGTGCGACGCCACCATCCAGCAGAGGACCGCCCACGCGAGTCCGGCCGCCCATCCGGCGAGGACGTCGGTCGGGTAGTGCACTCCGAGGTAGACCCGGCTCACGCCCACCACGAGGGTCAGGAAGCACGCGACGGCGAGGAAGTACGACTTCAGCCCCCGCTCCTTCACCATCTGCGACAAGAGCGCGCCGAGGGTGAGGTAGACGACGGCCGAGAACATCGAGTGGCCGGACGGAAAGCTGGACGACGTCACGACGGCGAGGTGCGGAACGATCTCGGGGCGCGGCCGCGCGAACACCATCTTCAGCGCCTGGGCGAGGATGAAGCCGCCGGTAGTCGAGCCCACGACCAATGCCAGTGCGTGCGTCTGCCGCCGCACGGCGAAGAAGATTGCCACCGCGGTCGTGAAGAGCAGCAGCACGACGTTGCTGCCGAGAGCGGTGAGATCGCGCATGGCTCCGGACAGCCATGCCGGTCCGATGGGGATGGCGGGATCGGTCGCGTCGCGGAGCGAGCGCACGATGCGCTGGTCCATCTCGAGCGTGTCCCCTTCGCCCACTTCCGAAGCCAGGGCGATGAAGAACCACACCGCGCCCACCGCCAGCAGGGCCCGGACGAGGACGACCGCGTCGCTGTCCGCGAGGCGGACGAGCGCCCCCGCGATCGGAGCGGGAAGACGTCGCGCGGAGCGGCGCAGGAGGTCGGGGATCATGAGGGCGGCCTTGCTCCGATTGTGCTGGAAAGCGGACCCCGCGATGCCGCGCGGGGAATAATGAGTCATGGACGTCTTGCGCTGGGTGACCGTCGCGCTCGGCGTGTGGATCGTGAGCGGGACCGCACTCAGCCTCACCCATCATCCCCACTGGTACGTGCGTGGCTGGGATTTTCCGCGCGTCCTCATCGCCGCGCTGGCACTCCTCTGTGGGGTCGTCTGGCGCGCACTCTTCTTCGACGGCCGTTGGGACGACGTCGCGTTCCTGACCGCGCTGGGCGCGGTGATCGCGTACCAGATGTCGCGGATCGTCGCCTTCACGCCGCTCTGGCCGAAGCGCGTGGTCGCCGCCACCGGCCGCCCGGGCGACGCCTCCTTCCGCCTCGCCGTCTCGAACGTCCTCATGGAGAACGAGCAGTGCGACCGCTGGCGCACGGTGATCACGGCGGCGGATCCGGACGTCGTCGTCGCCCTCGAGGTCGACGCCCGGTGGGTCGCCGCGCTGGCTCCGCTGCGCCGCACGCACCCGCACGTGGTGGAGCGCGTGCAGGACAACTACTACGGCATGGCGCTCTTCTCGCGGCTGCCGTTCGAAGGCTCGGAGGTGCGGCACCTCGTGGAGGCGGAGATCCCGTCCATCCGCACCACCCTGCGGCTGCGCAACGGGGAGAAGGTGGTGCTGTACGCGCTGCACCCCAAGCCCCCGGAGCCTCTCCGCGACCAGGACTCCGTGCCGCGCGACGCCGAGCTCGTCCTCGTCGCCCGGGAGATCGCCGCCGCCGCGGGGACGCCCACCGTGGTGTGCGGCGACCTCAACGACGTCGCCTGGTCGGACACGACGCGGATCTTCCTCCGCCTGAGCGGCCTCCTCGACCCTCGCATCGGGCGCGGGCTCTTCAATACCTACAACGCCGGGAACCCGATTTTTCGCTTTCCGCTGGACCACGTCTTTCACTCGAATCACTTCAAGCTCTTCCGGCTCCGCCGGCTGCCGAAGGTCGGCTCCGATCATTTTCCAGTGCTCATCGAGCTGAACCTCGAGCCGGGCGCGGTCGTCGAGCAGCCCGCGTCGCAGGCGGACACCGGGGACATCCGGATCGCGGAGGAGATCGTCGCGCGGCAGGCGGCGCCGTGACTCCCTGGCCGGCGCGCGCGCGCGGCTGGTCGGTTCACCTGCTCACCGCCTCCGGCGTCCTCGCCGCTTTCCAGGCCGTGGCGGAGATCGCCGCACCGGAGACGGATGCGCGGCGGGTCTTCGCGTGGCTCATCCTGGCGGTGATCATCGACGCCATCGACGGACCGTTCGCGCGGCGGTGGCGGGTCAAGGAGACCGTCCCGGGGATCGACGGGCGCACGATCGACGACATCGTCGACTACCTGACCTTCACCTTCATCCCGCTCCTGCTGATGTGGAAGATGAAGTGGGTGCCGGAGCCGGCGGCGGCATGGATCGCGCCCGCGCTCGTGGCCAGCCTCCTCGGGTTCGCGAACGTCGCCGCGAAGCAGGAGAACGGAGGCTTCTTCCTCGGCTTCCCGTCGTACTGGAACATCGTCGCGCTCTACGCGGGGATCGCGTGCGCGCGCTGGGGACCGTGGGGGCCCGGCCTCGCGACGCTGGCGCTGGCCGCGCTCACCGTGATGCCGGTGCGATTCGTCTACCCGAACCTCGCGCCGGCGCCCTGGCGGCTTCCCGTTCTCGGCGGCGCGCTGCTGTGGATGGTGCTGCTCGCGTTGCTGCTGCCCGCCTACCCGCGTCCTCCCCTGGCGCTCCTGGTAGCGTCGCTCGTGTATCCCGTCTTCTACGTCGTGCTCTCCGTGTACCTCGACCGCCGCGCCGGCAGTGCCGCTTCCGCCCTCGCCTAGCTGCTCATTCCGCTCAGCGCACCCACGGCGGCGACGAGAAGTGCGCGCACTAGCCGGTGGTCATCGACTCCAGGAAGTCGCGGTTGGACTTCGTCTTGCCCAGCCGCTCGAGCATCAGCTCCATCGCCTCCACCGCGGACAGCGAGTTCAGCACCTTGCGGAGGATCCAGATCCGGTTCAGCTCCTCCTTGGGCAGCAGCAGCTCTTCCTTGCGCGTGCCGCTCTTGTTGATGTCGACCGCGGGATAGACACGGCGGTCCGCCATCTTGCGGTCGAGCACGATCTCCATGTTCCCGGTGCCCTTGAACTCCTCGAAGATGACGTCGTCCATGCGGGACCCGGTTTCCACGAGCGCGGTGGCCATGATGGTGAGCGAACCGCCGTCCTCGATGTTGCGGGCGGCCCCGAAGAACCGCTTGGGCCGCTGCAGCGCGTTGCTGTCGACGCCGCCGGAGAGCACCTTGCCCGACGGCGGAACGATGGCGTTGTAGGCGCGGGCGAGGCGCGTGATGGAGTCGAGCAGGATCACCACGTCGCGCTTGTGCTCGACCAGGCGCTTGGCCTTTTCGATCACCATCTCCGCCACCTGGACGTGGCGCGTCGCCGGCTCGTCGAAGGTGGAGCTCACGACCTCGCCCTTCACCGAGCGCTGCATGTCCGTCACCTCCTCCGGGCGCTCGTCGATGAGGAGAACGATGAGCGTGACCTCGGGATGGTTGGCGGCGATGGAGTTGGCGAGGTTCTGCAGGATCATCGTCTTGCCGGTGCGCGGCGCGGCCACGATCAGCCCGCGCTGGCCCTTGCCGATGGGCGTCATCATGTCGAGCACGCGCGCCATCAGGTTGTCCTGCGACGTCTCGAGGCGAAGCCGCTCGCTGGGGTAGAGCGGGGTCAGGTTGTCGAAGAGGACCTTGTCCTTCAGGAAGTCGGGCGGCTCGAAGTTGATCGCCTCGACCTTGATGAGCGCAAAGTAGCGCTCGCCTTCCTTGGGCGGCCGCACCTGGCCCGACACGGTGTCGCCGGTGCGCAGGCCGAACTTCCGGATCTGCGAGGGCGAGACGTAGATGTCGTCCGGGCCGGGCAGGTAGTTCGACTCCGGGGCGCGGAGGAAGCCGTAGCCGTCGGGGAGCGTCTCGAGGACGCCTTCCGCGAAGAGCAGGCCGCTCTTCTCGGTCTGCGTCTGCAGGATCTTGAAGATGAGGTCGTGCTTCTTCATCCCCGGAGCACCCTCGACCTGGAGGTCGCGGGCGAGAGCGGTGAGCGACTGGATGTTCATCTCCTTCAGGTCGGAGAGGTCGAGCACCTTGCCTCCCGGCGCGCCGTCTCCGGTCTCGGGCTCCTCCGCCGCCGTCTCCTGCTGCTCCGTTTCCGGCATCTCGTCTCCTTTAGTGCGTGTCCGCCTGGTGCGTCGTCGTCGCCCGCCGCATCGCGCCCCAGAGCTCCTCGATGCCCGTGCGGTCCTCGGCGCTCACCGCGATGACCTCGCGCGCCGTCTGCCCGATCCCTTCCCGGAGCGCCTTCACCCGCCGCGTCAGCTCGGCCCGCCCGAGCTTGTCCGCCTTGGTGGCCGCGACCACGTACGGAAACCCGAAGTGATCGAGCCACGCGTGCAGAGTCTGATCGCCCGCCGACGGCTCGTGGCGGACGTCGACGAGGAACAGGCACAGGGCCAGCGGCGCGCGCTCGGTGAGGTACGTGGTGACGATCTGCTCCCACCCCGCGCGCACGGCCTCCGGCACCCGCGCATACCCGTACCCGGGAAGGTCGGCCAGGTACATCTCGTCGTCCACGCGAAAGAAGTTCACGGTCTGGGTGCGCCCCGGCTGGGCGGAAACCCGGGCCAGGTTCCGGCTCCGGGCCAGGGCGTTCAGAAGGCTGCTCTTCCCGACGTTGGACCGTCCGAGGAAGGCGACCTCGGGCAGCCCGTCACGGGGAAACTGCTCGCGGCGGACCGCACTCCCCACGAACGTCACCGTGGGTGGTGTTCGCTTCAGTGCGTCATGCCGTTCGGCGAGTCCACGATCTCCGCCGCCGGCTCCACGACCTCGTCGGGAGCGGGTGCTACGGGCGGGACCAGCGCGATCTTCAGCACCTCGTCGACCGTCTCGACCAGCTCGACCGTCATGGCGTCGAGCACGTTCTGCGGGATGTCGGCCAGGTCCTTCTCGTTCTCGCGGGGAAGGATGATCGTCGTGATCCCGATGCGGTGGGCGGCGAGCAGCTTCTCCTTGACCCCGCCGATGGGGAAGACCTTGCCGCGGAGCGTGATCTCGCCCGTCATGGCCACGTCCCGGCGGACCGCGACCTTGGTGAGCGCGGAGACCAGCGCGGTGGCGATGGTGATGCCGGCCGAGGGCCCATCCTTGGGGATGGCACCCTCGGGGACGTGGATGTGGATGTCGATCTTGCGGTTGAACCCGGACGGGATGCCGAGCTGGTCGGCGCGGGAGCGGACGTACGACATCGCCGCGTGCGCCGATTCCTGCATCACGTCGCCGAGCTTTCCGGTGAGGCGAAGCGTGCCCTTGCCGGGCATGAGGGTCACCTCGATGGGGAGGATCTCGCCGCCCACCTCGGTCCAGGCGAGGCCGGTGGCGAGGCCGATCTCGCTCGTCTCCTCCTGGCGCGACTTGCGGAAGCGGGGGACGCCCAGGTACGAAACCACGTTCTGCTCGCTCACGATCTCGGTGAAATCCTTGCCCTGCACGACCACCTTGCGCGCGACCTTGCGCAGGATCGACGACAGCTCGCGCTCGAGGTTTCGCACCCCGGCCTCCCGCGTGTAGAGGCGGATCACGTCGTGCAGCGCGCCGTCGGTGAAGGAGACGTTCCTCTCCTCGAGGCCGTGGGCGTGGATCTGCTTCTTGACCAGATGGCGCTTCGCGATCTCGACCTTCTCCACCTCGGTGTAGCCGGGGAGCCGCAGCACTTCCATGCGGTCCTGCAGCGCCTGCGGAATGGTGTGCATCACGTTGGCGGTGGCGATGAAGAAGACGGAGGAGAGGTCGAACTCCACGTCGAGGTAATGGTCGGAGAAGGTGTTGTTCTGCTCGGGGTCGAGCACCTCGAGCAGCGCCGCCGAGGGATCGCCGCGGAAGTCCATCGACATCTTGTCGACCTCGTCGAGGAGGAAGACGGGATTGCGCACGCCGGCCTTCTTCATCATCTGGATGATCTGGCCCGGGAAGGCGCCGATGTAGGTGCGGCGATGGCCGCGGATCTCCGCCTCGTCGCGCACGCCACCGAGCGACATGCGAACGAACTTGCGGTTCGTGCAGCGGGCGATCGACTTGGCGAGCGACGTCTTGCCGACGCCGGGTGGCCCGACCAGGCAGAGGATCGGCCCCTTGGGCCGGTTCACGAGCTGGCGCACGGCCAGGAACTCGATGATGCGCTCCTTGACCTTCTCCAGGCCGTAGTGGTCCTCGTTCAGGATCGTCTCCGCGCCCAGCAGGTCCCTCCGCTCACGGGTGCGCTTGGACCACGGCACCGCGATCAGCCAGTCGAGGTAGTTCCGGGAGACGGTCGCCTCCGCGGACATCGGCGGCATCGACTCCAGGCGCTTCAACTCCTGCAGCGAGCGCTCCTCGGCGTCCTTGGGCATCCGCGCGAGCTCGATCTTCTTGCGGAGCTCCTCGACCTCGTTCAGGCGGTCGTCCTTGCGGCCCAGCTCCTTCTGGATCGCCTTCATCTTCTCGTTTAAGTAGTACTCCTTCTGCGCGCGCTCCATCTGCTTCTTGACCCGCCCCTGGATGCGCTTGTCGACCTGCAGCTTGTCGACCTCGCCCTCGAGGATGGCCAGGATGCGCTGCAGGCGGTCCTGGGGCGAGAAGATGTCGAGCAGGTTCTGCTTCTCCTCCACCGGCAGCACGAGGTGCGACGCGATCGTGTCCGCGAGCTTGCCCGGGTCCTCGACGCGGACCGCGGCCAGCATGGCGTCGTAGTGGAGGTTGTTGGAGAGCTTCACGTACTGCTCGAACAGCGCGATGACCTTGGACATCACGGCCTCGATGCCGCTGCCCGTCTCCACCTGGCGGGGGATCGTCTTCACGACCACCTTCAGGAAGCCCTGCTCTTCCTTGAACTCGAGGGCGCGGCCTCGGTCCAGCCCCTCGACCAGCACCTTCACGTTGCCGTCGGGGAGCTTCAGGCTCTGCACGATGTTGCAGATGGTGCCGAGGGTGTGGATCTCCTCGGGGCCCGGGTTGTCCCGCGTCGCGTCGTGCTGGGCGGAGAGGAAGATCCGCTTCCCCTTCAGGAGCGCGTAGTCGAGCGCCTTGATGGAGCTCGGCCGCCCGATGACGAACGGCATCATCATGTGCGGAAATACCACGACGTCGCGCAGCGGCACCAGCGGGAGGGTCTCGATCACGTCCACCTTGTCCTTGTCGCGACCTTGCATATGTCCTTAAGGTACACCCGGGCGGCGGAACCCCGTACGCAAGAAATTGTGTGGCTGCTCACTGGAGGCCCGAGCGCCGGCGGCGCGCGGGGGCATGACGATCGGGCTAGCCGACCTTTTCGATCAGGGTGATCGGCTTCTCGCGGTCCAATACGACGTCCCGCGTGACCAAGCACTCCTTGACCTTCTTCATCGAGGGCAGGTTGTACATGAGGTCCAGCATCAGGTCCTCGATGATCATCCGCAGCCCGCGGGCCCCGATCTTGCGCGTGATGGCCAGCTCGGCGATCGCCTCCAGGGCGTCGTCGGTGAAGCGGAGCTTCACGCTCTCGTAGTCGAACATGCGCATGTACTGGCGGGTGATCGCATTCTTCGGAGTGGTCAGGATCTCGATCAACGCCGGCTTGTCGAGGTCGTGCAGGGTGCCGATCACGGGGAGGCGCCCCACGAACTCCGGGATGAGCCCGTACTTGATGAGGTCGGTCGGCTGGATGGCGTTGAGCGTCGCCTTGGTCACCGGCGTCGACTTGGTGTCGGTGCGGAAGCCCAGGCTCTTCTTCCCCACGCGGCGCTCGATGATCTTGTCGAGCCCCACGAAGGCGCCGCCGCAGATGAAGAGGATGTTGGTGGTGTCGATCTGGTAGAACTCCTGGTGCGGGTGCTTGCGGCCGCCCTGCGGGGGCACGTTGGCGACCGTGCCTTCCAGGATCTTCAGCAGCGCCTGCTGCACGCCCTCGCCCGAGACGTCGCGGGTGATCGAGGGGTTCTCGTCCTTGCGCGAGATCTTGTCGATCTCGTCGATGTAGATGATGCCTTCCTGGCACTTCTCGATGTCGCCGCCCGCCGCCTGCAGCAGCTTCAGGATGATGTTCTCGACGTCCTCGCCGACGTAGCCGGCCTCGGTGAGGGTGGTCGCGTCCACGATCGTGAAGGGCACGGAGAG
>JANMPI010000482.1:0-5552 GCA_031369785.1 Acidobacteriota bacterium | reverse complement strand
CATGAAGGACCGCGTGGGGATCAACATCATCCGCCACGCCGAGGCCGAGGGGCGGCTCAAGCCGGGCGGCACCATCGTGGAGGCCACCAGCGGCAATACCGGCGTCGGCCTCGCCCTCGCCGCCGCCATCAAGGGTTACCGCTGCATCTTCACCATCCCGGACAAGATGTCGGTGGAGAAGGTGCGGCTGCTCCGCGCCCTGGGCGCGGAGGTGATCGTCGTCCCCACCGCCGTTCCCTCCGACCATCCCGAGTACTACATCAAGAAGGCGCGCTCGATCGTCGAGGCCACGCCGAACTCGATCATGGCCGACCAGCACTACAACCCCGCCAATCCCGACGCGCACTACGCGACCACGGGGCCCGAGATCTGGGAGCAGACGGCGGGACGCGTCACCCATTTCGTCTGCGCGCCGGGCACCGGCGGCACCGTCTCCGGAGTCGGACGCTACCTGAAGGAGAAGAACCCGAGAGTGAAGATCGTCGCCGGCGATCCCGTCGGCTCGATCTACACCGAGTACGCGAAGAGCCACCAGAAGGGCGAGGGCTTTCCCTACAAGGTCGAGGGCATCGGCGGGGACAAGATCCCGACGTCGCTGCACTTCGACGTCGTGGACGAGTGGATGTTCGTCACCGACGCCGAGTCCTTCCGCATGGCGCGCCGCCTGACCCGCGAAGAGGGCCTGTTCACCGGGGGATCGACGGGGCTGAACGTGCACACCGCACTCGAGGTCGCGCGCAAGGTCGACGATCCCGAGGCGATGGTGGTGACGATCCTCTGCGACTCCGGCGAGCGGTATTTGTCGAAGCTGTACGACGACAACTGGATGCGCGAGAACCAGATGCTCGACGGCGACCGGCTGACCGCCGCTTCGCTCCTCGAGGACCGCCGCGGCGACGTGCCGCCGCTCGTCTCCGTCGCGCCCACCGCCAACGTCCGCCAGGCGTTGAACCTGATGGGCACCTACGCGATCTCGCAGATCCCCGTGATCGACGGGAAGGACTGCGTCGGCGGGCTGTCCGAAGGCCCGCTGATGGCGCGCGCCCTGGGCGACGCAAAGCTCCTCGAGGGCCCGGTCGCCGACGTCATGCAATCGCCCTTCCCCGTCGTCGATCCTACGACGCCGCTCGATCGCCTGACGCGGCTCCTCTCGCGCGAGACCCCGGCCGCCCTCGTGCGCCGCGACGGGACGCTCGTGGGCATCGTCACGCGCCACGACCTGCTGCGCCAGGTCGCCGGGATCCGCTAGCCCCTAGGCGCTGATCCACTCGTCGTCGCGCTTCACGTAGCGCGTGACCGCGCGGGTGACGAACCCCGCGCCGTCCCAGCCCCGCTGCTCGATTTCCAGCCGCGGCGGGTCGACGGTGATCCAGTTGTACGTGTTGGGCTCGCCGCGATGCCGCACCGACGTGGCCGTCCCGGCCTGGGCCACGAGCATGGAGCGGCGGATCGACAGGTAGTGCGGGCGCACGTCGCCGCTGAACCCCATGTGCAGGTGGCCGGCGAGGAGGAGATCGACGCCGGACTCCTCCGCCGCGCGCAGGGCCTCGAACCCGCGCTCGACCACGGGATGCACGTGCTTCCCGGGCGACGGGATGAACGGATGATGCGTGATCAGCACCTTGAACACGCGCTCCGGGATCGGCCCGAACCGCTGGCGGATGTGCTCGATCTGGGCGAGGGACACCCGCCCGTTCTTCCACGTCCCCGAGCGCGCGGTGTTCACGCCCAGGAGCGCGATCTCCTCCTCGTGCAGGAAGGGCTCGGCATCCGGCGCGATGTGCCGGCGGTATCCGCGCAGCGGGGAGACGAAGCGGGCGAAGAGATTGAAGAGCGGGACGTCGTGGTTGCCGGGGACGACGAGGGTCGGCGCGGGCATGCGGTCGAGGAACGCGCGGGCGGCGCGGAACTGTCCGGCGCGGGCACGCTGGGTGAGATCACCGCTCACCGCGACGATCGACGGCCGCTTCGCGCCCAGCTCGCGGACGATACCCTCCACGACCGCCGGGTCTTCCTTGCCGAAGTGCAGGTCGGACAGATGCGCGATCGTCTTCACGGCGCGGCTTCCGGCGCGGGGACGATCACGGTGAGCGCGCCGGGGCGGATCCGGCAGCGCAGCGGCGAGTCGACCTCGGTCACTTCGCCATCGAAGGCGATGTGGATCCTGCGTCGCCGGTCCTCGATGGTGAGTTCGGGAACCGCCATCCCGACGAAGTCCCGGGCCTGGTCGAGGCGGCCGATGGCGGTGCGCAGCGCGAGGCTCACGAGCCCCATCCGGCCGCGGTCGCTGGCGACGTAGAGCCAGAGCTCGCCGCCGTCGAGCTTCTCGCGCTTGCCGAGGGCGAGGAGCGTCATCTCGTAGCGGTTGTTGCCGATGAACACCAGCGGCGTGTCGATTCGCGTCTCGCCGGCCGGGAGCTTCAGGGTGACGCGGACGACGGGGAACTTGCGCAACGTATTCAGGATCGCGCGAGCCATGGCCAGCCACTTGCCGCGCCCTTCCTGTTCCTGCTGCTTCTCGCGCTCCTTGACCGCGTGGGGATAGAAGCCGATGGAGGCGTTGTTCAGGAAGATGCGGCCGTTGGCGTCGCCGACGTCCACCCGCCGGGTGACGCCGGTCGCGACCACCGCCACCGCGGCGTCGAGATCCTGCGGAATGCCGAGGTCGCGCGCGAAGTGATTGAGGGTGCCGAGGGGCACGACGCCCATGCGGCACCCGCTGTCCGCGAGGGCGGCGGCGCCCGCGCTCATGGTTCCGTCGCCGCCCGCCATCACGACCACGTCCGCGCCATCCTTCGCCGCCTGCCGCGCGGCGTCCGTCAGCTCGGGCCCGGGAACCTGCAGGACGGTCGCGTCGACGCCGTTCGCGGCGAGCCCGGCGCGGATGCGCTCCGCCTCCTCGTCGACCTTGCGGTCCTTCACGCCGGATGCCGCATTCATGAGGACGGTCGCGCGCATCGCAACGACGTTATTACAGGCGGACGGCCAATGCGATTTCGGCAAGTCAGATAAAATGACGTCGAATCCAAGCGAGGTTTCTGATGGCCAAGAAGAAGGCGAGCCGGGCCGGCAGCAGCGACGTGAGCACGCAGCACGCGGATTCCAAGGGCCTGAACGCCAAGCGGGGCAAAAAGCCCGTGGGCGTCGCCGCGGTCGGGGTCATCAAGGGACAGGGAACGTCGAGCTTCCGGAAGAACCGCAAGGGCGGCGACTAGATTCGTCGCGGCTGGCTCAAGCCCTTTCTCGCCGGCGTCGCCACGGGCGGCGCCGCTCTCACCCTCATGCAATCAGGGTCGGCGCGGCGGCGGCTCGATCCGCGCCTCTTGCGCGCGCCCGTGGATGGGGACGGCATCCTGCCCGTCGTCGTGCTGCCCGGGATCATGGGCTCCGGCCTCCTGCGTCCCGACGGCACGCGCGTCTGGCTGAACGTCCGCAACGCCGTCGGCCAGTACAAGCTCTCCCTCCCTCTCGTCCTGCCGCTGTCCGAGAGCAAGGACGATCTGAAGCCGGGCTCGCTGCTCGGCACGGAAGAGCTCGTCCCGCGCCTCTTCGGCTTCACCGAGTACTACGACCTCCTCGAGCTCCTGGCCGCGGTCGGCTTCCACCCCGCGAAGCGCGGCGGCGCGGGCGGGATGTCGCAGCACGTCTTCGCCTACGACTGGCGGCGCGACCTCGTGGAGGCGGCGCGAAAGCTCGACGAGACGCTGGAAGCTCTGGCCGATGCGCGCGGCGAGCCCGACACGAAGTTCAACATCGTCGGTCACAGCATGGGGGGACTGGTCGCCCGCTACTACCTCCGCTACGGGACCGCCGAGCCGGCTCCGGACGCGCCGGTGACGTGGGCCGGCGCGCGCCGCATCCACAACCTGATCCTGGTCGCCGTCCCCAACGGCGGCGGCATCCATTCCCTCGAGGCGCTGCTTCTCGGCAACCGCGTCGGGCTGTCCTACGCGACGCTGGCCAGTCCCGTCGTCACCCGCATGCCGTCCGTGTACCAGCTCCTGCCGCCGGCGGGGGCGCCCGCGCTGGTCGACCACACCGGCGAGCCGATGGCCGCCGACCTCCACGACATCGAGACCTGGCGGCGGCTGCGCTGGGGGCCCTTCGGCGCGCCGAGCCGGCGCATGGTGGCGCTCAACGATGGCCGCGACGTGGTCGAGCACGCTGCGTTCCTCGAGGCCGCGCTCGTCCGCGCTCGCGCCTTCCACGCCGCGATGGCGCGCGTGCCCGCCACGCCGTGCCCGTCCAAGGTCGTGCTCCTCGGCGGCGACTGCCTGCCGACGCTCGCCCGCGCGCTGGTCCCGCAGAGCGGCGGGATGCCGCGCTTCGAGCCCCTGAACCGCAAGGAGGCGGAGGGGATGTTCGACGCCGGCGACGGCCGCGTCACCCGCGCGAGCGTCCTCGGCGCGCACCTCCCCGGATCCGACGACACCGAGACGGGATCGGGATATCCCGAAATCGGGCACGCCTTCTTCGGCAGCGCCGATCACCACGGCATCTACCACGAGCCGACGTTCCAGAGCGTCCTGCTGCGCCGGCTGCTTCGCCGGGTGGGAACCGCGAAGGTAGAATCCGGAGTGGACAAGGAGCGCGGATGACAGCGGCGGGCCGTTTCTTCGCGTCGTCGATCGGCAAGAAGGTCGTGATGGCGGTGACGGGCGCCGCCCTCTTCGGCTTCGTGATCGCCCACATGCTGGGCAACCTGCAGGTGTACCTCGGCCCGGCCGCGCTCAACGCCTATGCCGAGGGGCTGCGCCACCTCGGCGCGCTGCTCTGGATCGCGCGCGGCGGCTTGCTGGTGGCGGCGCTGCTCCACGTGTGGTCGGCGTATTCGCTCACCCGGATGAACCGCGCGGCACGGCCGGAAGGCTATCGCGAGAAGGAGCACCGGGAGTCGACGTACGCCTCGCGGACGATGCGGTGGTCGGGAGTCTTCCTGCTGCTCTTCATCGTCTACCACCTGCTGCACATGACATGGGGCACGGTGCATCCCGACTTCGTCCCCGGCGACGTGTACCACAACTTCGTGGTCGGCTTCCGGCCGACGCTGGTGTCGGTCGTCTACATCGTCGCGATGCTCGCCCTCGGGCTGCACCTGTATCACGGGGTCTGGAGCTTCCTGCAGACCCTCGGGCTCAGCCACCCGCGCTACAACCATCTCCGTCACGCCTTCGCGACGCTCGTCACCGTCGTCGTCGTCGCCGGGAACATCTCGATGCCGCTCGCGGTGATGGCGGGCTGGATCGACGAGCCGGCGCGGCGCGACGCTCCCCGCCACGCCAGCGCGCGGTCCCTCGCCATCGGTCAGGAGTAGCCGACTTGGAACTGCGGTCGAACGTGCCCGACGGGCCCCTCGAGAAGAAGTGGGAGAAGCACCGCTTCGACATGAAGCTCGTGAACCCCGCCAACAAGCGGAAGTACGAGCTGATCGTCGTGGGCTCGGGGCTGGCCGGCGCATCGGCGGCGGCGTCCCTGGCCGAGCTCGGCTACAACGTGAAGTGCTTCTGCTACCAGGACAGCCCGCGCCGCGCGCATTCCATCGCGGCCCAGGG
>JANMPI010000455.1:0-3543 GCA_031369785.1 Acidobacteriota bacterium | reverse complement strand
ACCATCACGTACCCGCCCGCGTGGCGCCGGCGCTGGTCGTCCATGGTCACGACCAGCCGCGCGTCGCGGATCAAGGTGCGCATCAGGCGATGCTACCGCGAGCCGCCCGCCCTGTGACCGTGCGCACTTGCCGCCTGCGCGGGCGGAGCGTAGGCTCCGGCGCATCATGAAGATACCCGCGGCGTCACGGCTCGCCGGCCTTGCCCTCGTCCTCCTGCTCCCCGGCTGCGCGGCGAAAACGAAGGCGCCGGCGGGCGGCGCCGACTCCCTCCGCGGCTACGTCGGCCAGCAGCGCGTCCTGCGTTTCCAGGGCGACCAGGAGCGGGTCGGCGTCAAGATGAAGGACCGGCCCCAGCTCCCGGGCGCGTGCGATGCCGCGGTCGAGGTGAAGAGCGCCGTGGAGGAGAAGGGCGGCGTTCGACTCGCGCTCGAATCGCTGGGAGCGGCGTCGGCGGAAAAGGCGCATCCGCGCTGTGGCCGCATCCCGCCCGTGATCACGGTGACCCTCAGCGGGTTCCAGGGCGATTCGCGCGCGGTGGCCGGCCGCCTCGACCAGATCCTGCCCACCCCGGAGGGCTATCTGCGCGCTTACGGCGTGGCCGTCGAGCGCCCCGCGGGCACCGAGCCCGCGGCCGCCGCGAGCAGTGTCGATCAGCGCACCGCGACCGACCAGGAGCGCCGCCTCGAGATGCGGCTCACCGCGCCGCCGCGGAGGCTCTTCTGGGTGGACCCCATCTACCGCGATCCGCGCCATGCAGTGCAGTACCAGGGCGAGGTCGAGGTGGACGGCGTGGTCGGCGCGGACGGCCGGCTGTATCGGCCGCAGGTGCGCGGCAGCCTGGAGAAGGCGCACGTGGCCGCCGTGCTGCGCGTCCTGCCCATGTGGCGCTTCGAGCCGGCGCGCACGGGGAAGGACCTGACACCCGCCCACGTCCTGTCCCGGGTCGTCTTCCGCATCGAGTAGCACGGAACCAACCGCTCCCCGCGCCCGTACTCACCGGCGTCGACGCACGTTCAGCCGTGGAGGAGGTCGCGTGGTCCCTTTTCTGCGGCCAGCGGCGGTAGCGGTGATAGCGTATGAAGCGATAAGCCAGCTTAATCACTTCACCTGTCCGTCCAGGCCGGCGGGCGCTTCTCCAGGAACGCGCGCACGCCCTCCGCGCAATCGGCGGTCGGCACGAGCTCGTCGCGATAGAGACGCTCGGTACGCGCCAGCGCGGTCTCGAACGAATCGTGCCCGCCCTGACGAACCGCGCGCCGGGCGATCGCGAGCACGGCCCCGCTTTTCTCCGCCAGGGCCGCCGTCCAACGGTGGACCTCGGCGTCCAGATCGGATACCACGCGGGTGATGAGGCCGAGGCGGACGGCCTCCGCCGCGGACACGGGGGCGCCGGTCAGGATCATCTCGAATGCCGCGCGTCCGATGAGCCGCGGGAGGATCACCGCCGCCACGGGCGGGAAGCAGCCGACGTCGATCTCGGGCAGCGCGAACGTCGATCGCGTCGTCGCCAGCACGACGTCGCAGAAGACGGCGAGCTCGCACCCGCCGCCGAGGCACCGCCCGTCGACGGCGGCGATCGTGAGCTGGGGGAGCTCCTCGATGGTGCGGAAGACTTCGTGGAACGCCTCGAGCATCGCGCCCACGTCCTCCGGCGCGTGGGCGGCCACGTCGACCCCGGCCGAGAAGGTGCCGGCGATCGCCGAGCGCAGGACGATGACCTTGGCGTCGCGTCGCGCCGCCAGCTCCGCCAGCGCGCCGGACAGGGCGCCGATGATCGCGAGGTCGAGGACGTTCAGCGGAGGGCGGGCGAGGGTCACGAAGGCGGCGGGGCCGCGGAACTCGACGCGCACGGGGCCGGGGGGCTGCATCGTCTCTAGCGGCCCTTGAAAGCGGGGCGGCGCTTCTCGAGGTTCGCGGCCAGCCCCTCGCGCGCGTCTTCGGACTCGAACAGCTGCTGCTGCAGCTCGCGCTCGAGGGCCAGCCCCTCGCCGAGTGCCATCTCCCCGCCGGAATGGACGGCGCGCTTGATGAGGCCGACCGCCCTGCTGGCGCGCGCGGGCGGCACGTACTCGAGCGCGCGGCGGCGCACCTCGGCCAGGAACGCGTCCGCGTCGGGGGCGTCGATCACGTCGGTGACGATGCCGAGCGCCTTGGCCTCGTCGAAATCGAACAGCCGGCCGGTTGCCATCAGCTCGAACGCCCGGGCCTTGCCCACGAGGCGGAGCAGCCGCTGGGTGCCCCCGGTGCCCGGCAGCACGCCAAGGCCGACCTCGGGGAGCCCGACGCGTCCGGCGCCCTTTCGCGCGAAGCGGAAATCCGCGGCCAGCGCGACCTCGAGCCCGCCGCCCACGCAGTGCCCGTTGAGCGCGGCGATTACGAGCTTCGGGGTCTGCTCCAGGCGCGCGAGGGTCTCGTTCGCGTGGAGGCAGAAGTAGTACTTGAATCGCGGGGTGACGCTGGCCAGCATCTTGATGTTGGCGCCAGCGCAGAAGAACTTGTCCCCCGCGCCGCGCAGGACGATCACGTGCACCGCGTCGTCCATGCGCGCCTGCAGCACGGCCGCGTCGAGCGCGCGCATCATGTCGTACGAGTACGTGTTCGCCGGCGGATCGCTGAGGGTGACCACCGCGATCCCGTCCGCGGCCTCGTAGGTCACCAGCGTTTCGCTCGTGGTCATCGGCAGCCTCCGCTGGTGATCCTATATCGCTGACGGAAACGTTCGGGTGAGCAGGCCCCCCGCAGCGTTCAACTGACAGAAACGGCCTGACACAAACCCGGGACACGGTGTAATGCTTGCCGCGCCTGTAGAACGTGCCCCCGCCGGCCCGCGCTTTTTACATGGATGGGCCCCGGACCCCCGCGTCCACGGGTCACGGCGCCCTTTACCCTTCGACGCTCCCGGTCGGCACGGTCCTTGCTCCAGTATTTCGCGCGTCGCACCGACGGTCTCACGTAACTGACGTTTTCAAGGAGACGCCGATGACCTCTGCTGCGCAGCCGACTTTCCGGACCCGCGCCCGGCTCAACTCCGCGGCCGCGGGCCGCGTTCCGGGCGACGAACCATGCGACGTCGAGATCGTCGAGAACCCCCTCCACCGTTACGATCCCGCGCTCGCGGCCGCGGTGGAAGAGGAAGTCCGGCGCGTTTTGCGTGACCAGAGCCTCGGCGCCGTCACGGTTCGTTTCCGGGTCTGCCGCGACGAGGCGGACGGATTCGAGTTCATCTGCAAGGTCGAGAACCCGCCGCGCGTGGACACCGGCGTGATGGGGCCGTGGCGTTGGTGGTCCCCGATTCTCGCGACGGTCGAGGAGTTCGGCGCCGCCCTTGCCGACGGCCTCCGCGTGAGGCACGCGCGCCTGGCCACGGCGCCCGACGTCGTGAAGGACCAGTCGATCTAGCCGCTGGAGGCGCGCGCGGTGCTATGATCCGCGCTCTTTCGAGCGGGAGATCGACGCCGCCTTGACCCTCGCCCCCGGCAGCACCTTCGGTCCCTACAAGATCCTCGAGCCACTCGGGCGCGGCGGCGGTGCCCCCGGGGTAA
>JANMPI010000420.1:0-5867 GCA_031369785.1 Acidobacteriota bacterium | reverse complement strand
GTCCGGCTCCGCGATGCAGGCCTCGTTGACCCAGTTCTCTCGCGACTCGGGTGGCTGGTCGATCGCCTCCGCGACGATCGCCTTGATTCGGATCCAGCGCGGAGCCGAGGCGTCGGTCACGTCCTGAAGATCCCAGGCACGGTGGGCTACATCCTCTCGGTGGCGGCGCGGCGGGCCCAGGGGCTTCCGCCGTGGTCGCGCAGCAACCGCTCGCGCGCCAGGCGCGATTCCCCCGTCTTTCCGGCCGCCGCATAGGCGCGGGCATTCCCGTACAACGCCTGCGGAAGGTACGGGCCCGGCCCGAGCTCGACCACCGCCTCGAACGCCTGCGCCGCCTCCGCCGGCTGCCCCGAGCGGAGGAGGCTCTCCCCGCGCAGGCAGAGGAGGTCGGGCCGGAGCGGCCAGCCGGCGGCGCGGGTCAGGGAATGACGCGCGTACTCGGCGGCCTCCGCGTAACGGCCGCCGGCATAGGCGCGCGACGCCGACTCGTAGAGAGGCAGCGGATCCGGCGCGTCCTCGGCCAGCGCCACGAGGCGTGACGCGAAGAGCGCGGCGATCAGTGCCGCCGGAACGGCCGCCCCCCAGCGCCGCGGCGGCGGAGGGAAGCCGCAGGCATCGTCGGGAAGGACCACCGCGGGCGCCACGGCCGGCCTGCGCCGCCGGCGGCGGACGAGGTCCACGACGGCCGCGATCACCGCCAACGCGGTCAGCCCGAGGCCGACCCGATCGGCGGTGGTGCGCGCGTAGGTCAGCGTGACCGTGGACCGGCGCGGCACGACGATCATCAATCCCGGTGACGCGAGGTACGGGCCGTCCGCGCCCTCCGCCACCCAGCGCGGGTGATACGAGACCTTCACCAGCAGCGGATGGCCGACGCGGCTGGTCGTGATCGTGATCCTCTCCTCGGCCACGGTCGCGTGCGCCTCCACGCCCGGGGGCAACGGAACCGAGGGCGGGGCCAGCCATTCGTCGCTCTCCGCCACGGTGAACGCGGGATCCTCGGTGAACACGAGGTGCGGCCCGCCGAAGGGCTTCCGCGTGAACCATCGATACGACTTGTCGCGCCAGCTCCGCCGTGACGTGCGCACCGGGGCATAGGCGAGCGGCTCGACGTAGCCCGACCCTCCGTCCGGGAGCCGGAAGACGGAGTACGGCGGCACCCGCGCGATCCGCTCCATGCCCCGCGACTCCAGCGCCGACGCGAGCTGCCCGCTCACCGCCACGACTTCGGAGACGTTGAAGAGCCGGAGGTGCGCGAGCGCGCTCGACGGATCGAAGCGCGAGTACTCGCGCTTGCGAAAGGGATTCGGCGAGGTCGCCCCCAGCTCCGAGGCCAGGTAGTAGACGGGATGGGTCACGACGCTCGCCTGGTTGTAGACGCCCTCGAGCGTGGAGCGGCCGGAGAAGAAGGGAAGCGTCTCGTACATCCGGATCGAGCCCGCTTTCTCGTGCACCGCGCCGTACTCCACCGCCACCCGCGGGTCGCCCACTCCGCCCGCGACGGACGCGGTCATGGCCCGGAACGCGGGCCAGTTCTCCTTGGACTCGAGGCCCGTGTAGTTCCAGTCGATCCAGGAGCGCAGCACGCGCGAGCTCGAGTCGCCGTGGAGCACGGCGAGGCCGACCACCGCGAGGGCGGCCAGATCGGGCGCGGCCAGACGTCCGATCACGAGCCCGATGGCGGCCGCGCCGGCCAGGCACAGCGCGAGCTGCGCGAAAGGCACGAAGCGCACGTCGATGATCCCGAGGACCGGTCCCGCCGCGGCGAGCGCGGCCGCGGCGAGCGCGGCATGGAGGAGAAACAGGATGCGGTGATCGGGGCCGCCGGTGCGATTGCGGAGCGCCACGGTGCCCCAGAGGCCCGCGAGCGCGGCCAGGAAGAGCGGAAACAGCAGCGGCGGAAGGAGATTGCGCGCGCTCACCGTGATCCACGGGTCGTCGTAGGGCGTCGTCCATCCCCACCCGGAGAGGAGCGGCAGCAGCCAGAACCCGGCGAATGCGAAGGCGAGCCCGGCGACCGCGGCCAGCCACGCGAGCGTCCGGGTGGGACGGCGCGCGCCGAACAGGAAGTACGACGCGGACAGCCCCGCCCACAGCACGGCGTATCCGTGCGCCAGCGCGGTTGTGGCGAGGAGCGCGGCGGGAATCCACGGCGACCACCCACGCGCGTAGGCCCGATAGGTGACGCCGAGGAATAGCACCGCGAGCCCGATGCCGTACGTGTACGCGAACTCGCCGGTGAGGGTGCTCGCGAGCGTGCCGCCCCAGATCGGGTTCTCTTCGAGCAGGAGAAAGACGAGCGATGCCGCGGCGGCGACCAGCGGCGCCGGAAACCGGAACCCCATCAGGCGGAACGACGCGTAGCAAAGCAGCGGCAGGAAGAAGACGCCCAGCACCGTGCCGAGCTTGAACGCCACCGGCAGGCCGACCACCGGCGCGAGCGAGGACATGAGCAGGAACGGCAGCGGGAAGTAGTAAAGGAGCAGCGGATGCCCCATGTAGGCGCCGGGGTACCAGCCATGGAGGCGCAAATCGGGCAGCAGGCGGGAGTGGAACCAGGCGAGGGTCGGGTAATGGCACGGCGTGTCGCCGCCCGCCGCGATGGTGGGCAGCAGCAGCAGCTCGGGCCGCAGGTAGTCGAGGAGGACGAGGAGGATGGCGCCGAGGCCGATGACGTCAGCGGCGATGGCGCGGTGGCGCGAGAGCATGGCCGCGCAGTCTATCCCGGGCCGATCCCTCTCCCGAGCTTGCTGGTCAGCCGCTCGCGGCGGCGGCGGAAGTCCGATACCGCGCGCGAGGGAACGCCCGGCGCGCCGAGGATCTGGCCGAGGCCGCGGTCGACGAGGGCCAGCGCCTTTTCGAAGTCGCGGCTCCGATGCTCGTGATGGCGGGCGAGCTCGCGCACCGCCCACCAGTCGCCGCACTCCGCCGCCTCTTCCCAGAGCGGCAGAGCGACCGAGAACTCCCCGTTGCGCTTGGCCCGATCCGCGAGACGGAGGAGCGCGGGCACCCGCACCGGCCCCGCGTCGCCCGTCACCAGCCGGCGGTAGTGCGCCTCCGACTGGTCGAAGAGCTCCGCGCGCTCGTAGAGGCCTGCGAGGGCGAACACGTCGCGCGGGTCTTCCGCCCATCCGCCTTCCACCCATTGCCCCGCGAGCGCGGCGAGGGCGGCCAGGGAGACGATGTCCAGGCGGTTGTGCTGCAGCACGCGGGCCATCGCGCGGCCGTCGCGGCGGCGCACGAAGTCGAAGTAGATGTTCGGGATCTCGGCCCCGGCCACGTCGCCGGTACGGCGGAACCCGAGGAGCGCCGCTTCCAGCACCTGCAGGCGGCACGACTCGAGGCGCGCCTTCCACAGCCGCCGCGCCGGGAACAGCAAGTCGAAGTGGCGGGCCTTGCCGAGCGGAAAGCGCTCGCGGTTCATCGCATAGCGCGCCTCCAGCAGCGGGATGTCGAACGTCTTCCCGTTGAAGGTGACGAGGTGGCGGAAGCGGGCCAGGTCTTCCCCGAGCCCGCGCAGGAGCGCCGCCTCCTCGTGGTAGTCGCGCATGAAGTACTGGCGCACCACGAACCGCTCGCCCTCGACGAACCCGATGCCGACCAGGAACGCGGCGGTGCCCGTTCCGCCGGCGAGCCCGGTCGTCTCGGTGTCGAGGAAGACGGCATCCGCGAGATCGAAGCCTTCGAGGGCGGGATCGCCGGCGAGGAGGGCGACCGTCCCCGCGGCCAGGCCGCGGCAGCGCGTGAGGGGAACGTCGCCGTGCAGCGTCTCGAGGTGGACGTCGTCCTCGACGAGGAAGAACTCGCCGCGGTCGTTGGTGACGCGCCGGCCCTGGATCAGCTCCTCGAGCGGCACCGCGGGCGCCCCCGCAGGGTACGCGCGGCGCTCGCCCCGGCGCGCGGCGGCGGCGACCAGCCGCTCCAGCCGCTGCTTCAGCGAAAGGGTGTCCGTCGTCAGCGTGCCGAGCAGCGCCGACTCGAGGCCGTCGAGGCCGGAGAGGTCGCCGAGGGGCAGGTCGGGCGGCGGCGTGTGATCGTCCGCCCCGCGGCGGAGGCGGCGGAGCTTGTCGTAGAGCCCGTCGTGTTTCGCTGAAGTCTCTTCTATCGACACTCTCTTTTCCGTTCTCCGTGTCTCCGTGCCTCCGTGGCTATCCCCGTATGGCGTCGAGGAGGGCCAGCGCCACTTCCTTGCCGCGGCCGCCGACCTCGCCCACCGGTCCCACGCACGAGGGGCAGCCGTCGCGGCAGGCGCACTTGACGATCAGCCCGTGGCTCTCGGCGAGCAGCTTGTCGTGCAGGCGGAAGAGCGGCTCGGAGAGGCCGATCCCGCCCGGGTACGCGTCATAGATGAAGATCTGCGGCTCGTAGTCGTCGCCGGGGGGCGCGGCCTGGGGTGTTCCCAGCCGCCGCAGACCGCGCTCGATGCGCGCCTCGCCCTGGCCGTTGTCGCCGAGCGCGACCCCGAGGTCGTGCCGGTCGCAGAGCAGGAACAGCGCCGCCATCTGCCCCAGCGTGTAGGACAGCGCGACCACGCCGTCCCGCCGCTCGTCGCCCGCGAAGGGCAGGATCCGCATCACCTGGCGGGGGATGGTCAGCCAGTAGGCGGTGGTGTGCATCTCGTTCTCGGGCATGGTCAGCTCGCCGGAGCCCACGTTCTCGTTGGTGTGGAACTTGATCTTCTTGAATCCCACGACCTGCGATGCGACGTGCACCTCGCCGTGCGTGCGCTGCGCGGAGCGCACCCGCTCATCCTCGAAGCGATCGAGGATCTTCACCTTCGTGTAGGTGATGGCGTCCGTGTAGTAGTCGACCTCGGCCTCGCGCACGTGGGCGCGCCGCTCGGCGTGGTCGTACTTCTCGACGAAGAAGGTCCGCCCCTCGAGGATGTAGACCGCCTTCTCGTGGAGGGTGGACGGCGCGCTGTCGAAATCCACCTCGGCGATGATCCGCGGCTCGCGCGTGATGTCCTGCACGAGGAAGTTGTCGGACGACACGCTCCGGAGGCTGACCGCGTCCGCCGGGTAGCTCTCGCTCGTCCAGTGCCAGCGGTCCTGCGCGCGATGCACGAGGCGCTCCTCCTCCAGGAATTTCAGGACCTCTTCCAGGTTCTCGCCGCCGAACTTTTCGCCCTCCGTGAACGGCAGCTCGAAGGCCGCGCACTTCACGTGGTTGACGAGAATGTGGAGGTTGTCCGGGTTGATGCGGCCCTCTTCGATCGGCGCGTCGAAGAAGTAGTCGGGGTTCTTGGCCATGAACTGGTTGAGCGGCGTCGAGTTCGCGACCAGCACCGCGACCGACGCGCCGGAGCGCCGTCCCGCGCGCCCCGCCTGCTGCCAGGTGGAGGCGACGCTGCCCGGGTACCCGAGCATCACGGAGACGTCGAGGCTGCCGATGTCGATCCCGAGCTCGAGGGCGTTGGTCGACACGACGCCGAGGACCGAGCCGTCGCGCAGCCCGCGCTCGATCTCGCGACGCTGCAAGGGCAGGTATCCGCCGCGATACCCGCGGATAACGCCCTCGGACCCCGCGCGGGTCTCCAGCGCTTCCTTCAGGTACGTGACCAGGATCTCGGTGGAGAGCCGCGAGGGCGCGAACACGATCGTCTGGAGGCCCTTGTTCAGGAACGAGAGCGCAACGTCGCGGGCGCAGCCGAGCGCGGAGCGGCGGATGCCCAGCTGGCGGTTCACCACCGGCGGGTTGTAGATCGCGAAGTAGCGCTCGCCGCGGGGCGCGCCGCTCTCGTCGATGAGGGTCATCGACGGGCGGCCGGTGAGCGTCTCCGCCAGCGCGCGCGGGTTGCCGATGGTGGCCGACGAGCAGAGGAACTGCGGCCGCGACCCGTAGAACTCGCAGAGGCGGGCGAGGCG
>JANMPI010000417.1:0-11208 GCA_031369785.1 Acidobacteriota bacterium | reverse complement strand
CACGAATGCGTAGTACCGCCCATCGGGGGTGATGACCGGCGACAGGGCCCCATCGCACTCCCGCGACGGCGTGCCCCGCCGTGGAGTTGCAGCGTGTGATTGCGCGTGCGGCGGGAGCACGCGCCCGCTTGACACCTCCGGCGCACCGAACGTAACGTCCGGCGCACTGGAGGCGCGCCCTCGCCGGCGGAAGGGGGGTCGCGAGCTCCGTCGAGGCGTTCTCCCGGTCCGCCAACCCGAAGACGAAGACCCATCACGCCGTCATGGAGGGGTGAGATGCGCGCTGCGCCAAGCTGGATCACTGCCGTTGCCGTCCTCTCCGCGGCGACGGCCGCCCTGGCCGGGCAGTCCGCGCCGGCGCCGCTCGTCCACGATCTCGAGATCAAGGCGCGCGGCATCCACGTGCGCTACCCCGCGGGCTGGACGGTCGGGCCGCACCGCTACACCAACGCCGACGAGCTCTGGCAGGTGCCGGCGGCGGGCAAGGCGGCGCGCATCATGATCACGACCGAGACGCGCATCAACCACAAGGATGCGGTGCAGCGGCTGTTCGAGATCGCCTCCGAGGAGCCGGTGACGTCGACGATGCTCGAGATCGGCGGCTGGCCGGCGCTGCAGCGGCGCCAGCTCGCGGAAAAGCCGATACGCGGGCAGCGGGCGGACCGCATGAAGGGGCCGGAGATGATCCTGCGCGTCACCACCGCGATCGCGGCCGGCGACGTGCTCATTCGCCTGGAGGCCTCGATCCCGCCCGAGCGCGCGGCCGAGCTCGCGGACGCCGTGGAGAGCATCGGGCGCTCGGCGGCCTTCCCCCGCCGCGGCGACCCCGACGTGGTCACACGCGAGGTCCGCGATCTGCGGCGGCGCCATGCCGTCCCGCGGCCGAGCCCATCCGCGCCCGCCGGTGACGATCAGCCGGGGGCCGGGCCCTCCGCGGGAGCGATCCAGGGCGACGCGGGGGCGGCCGTGCGCGCGCTGGCCAACGGGGCCGAGATCTCCGTCACCGTGTCCAACAACGGGCGCAACGTCGTGGTCGGGAGCAACAGCGGCTACACCGTCTCCAGCGACGCCGGGGTGACGTTCAGCGCCCTGCGCTTCCCCACCATCCCCATCAGCGTCAACGGCGATCCGTCGATCGCGGTGGGCGCCAGCGGGAACTTCTATTACGCGCTCATCGGCTTTCCGAGCACGACGCAGAACTCCACGGTGATGACGGTCTCCACCGACAACGGCCAGACCTTCAACTTCCGCAGCAACGCCGTCGTGTGCACCAACGAGAGCACGCCGCCCGCGCCGCCCATCCCGGGCGCGTGCTTCGCCGACCAGGAGCACATCGCCGCCGACCGCGTGAACAGCGGCACCGGAGACCAGGTGTACTCGACGTGGCGGAACTTCGACGCCACCGACCAGGATCCCGCCCTCGTCTGCACGTCGGACAGCGCCACCAACTGGTCCGGCGTCACCAACGTCGGCAGCGGCGTGAAGCCGCGCATCGGCGTCGGCCAGGACGGATTCGTCTACGTCATCTACCTGTCCGGCAGCAACGTGATGATCAACAAGTTCAGCTCCTGCGCCAACGGCCTGGCCGCTCAGGCCGGCTTCCCGCGCGTGGTGGCCACCATCGCCGAAGTGACCTGCCCCGTCCCCGGCCTCGACCGCTGCACCGGCCGCAACACCCTCGCGAGCTACACGGTGGACGTCGACGACACCAACGCCAACCACGTGTACGCGGCGTTCGCGACCAACACCTCGAACAACGTGAACGAGAACGTCGTCGTGCGCGACTCGACGGACGGCGGGACGACCTGGCCGCGGGCGGTGCAGGTGAACGGCGGCGGCAACGCGCGCCGCTTCATGCCCTGGATGTGCACGCTCGGCGGGACGGCCCACGTGACCTGGTACGACCGACGGTTCGCGGCCGCGACCAACGACCTCACCGATTTCTTCCGCGGCTCGGCCTTCGTCGACGGCGCATCGAACCTCGTGGCCGGCGCCGAGGTCCGCGTGACGCAGGTGGCGGACCCCCAGTGCGCGGCGGGCTGGCCGTGCGCCACCGATCGCATCACCGACTCCGAAGGCTGCACGGTGCAGCCGCAGCCGGCGGGCGTCTGCAAGATCCTGCCCATCCCGAACCCCGACACCTCGAGCAACAACCGCTGCGACTTCTCGGACTGCGGCGTGTGCTCGGCGGGCGTTTGCGTGGGAACCGCAACCGCGTGCGGCACGAACGCCGACTGCACCCGCGACCCGTCCTGCGGCTGTCCGGCGGCGGAGAACTGCACCATCGGCCGCGGCTGCCCGAAGTACGGCGACTACAACTACAGCGCCTGCGCGGCGGGCCGGATCTACAGCGTGTGGGCCTCGGCCACCTCGCCGCCCGACGTCGCGCCGCCCACGCCGCCCGCCCGCGTCGACACCTTCCTGAACGTCGAGCTCGTGTGCTGCGTGTCGCGGGTCTCGGCTCCCCCGACCGCGACCCTGCCCGCGACCTGCGCGGGTGATGAGGGCACGACGCCGATGAGCGTGTGCAACACCGGCTTCGCCAATCTCGTGGTGACCGGGATCTCGTCGTCGAACGCGCAGTTCTCCGTCCCCGCCGCGTACCCGGTGACGATCGCGGCCGGCGCGTGCCAGTCCTTCACCGCGCGCTTCGCTCCGACGAGCCGCGGACCGAAGACCGCGACGCTCAGCGTGGCCACCAACGATCCCGTGACGCCATCGGCGACCATCGCGGCCAGTGGCCTCGGCAAGGGGCTGGTCAGCATCGCCTGTCCGGCGAACCAGAGCGTCGCGAACACCCCGGGCCTGTGCTCGGCGATCGTCAACCCCGGAGCACCGGCGGTGCAGGCGGACGGTTGCGCGGTGACGGTGGCCGGCGTGCGCGGCGATGGACAGCCGCTGAACGCGCCGTACCCGGTGGGGGTTACCGCCATCCAGTGGACGGCGACCGACGGCGGGAACAATTCGCTGTCCTGCACGCAGTCGATCACCGTCAACGACGTCGAGCCGCCGGCGATCACGGGCCTGGCCGCCAATCCGTCGACGCTCTGGCCGCCGAATCACAAGATGATCGCGGTGACCGTCCCGTATGCGGTCACGGACAATTGCGATGGGCCGGCCGCCATCTCCTGCGCGCTCGCGGTGGCGAGCAACGAGCCGGTGGACGGGACGGGTGACGGAGACACGGAGCCGGACTGGGAGATCCAGGACGCGCACCACGTGCGGCTGCGCGCCGAGCGAAGCGGCGGAGGAACGGGGCGGATCTATACCATCACCGCGACCTGCACCGACAGCAAGGGCAACGCGTCGAGCCGGTCGGTGCCGGTGACCGTCGCGCACAATCAGTAGGCGGATGGGCGGCGCGCGGAACGAATCCCGCGCGCCGTTTGTCTACAGCCGGTAGAGGTCGGGCCGACCGGTCTCGGACCAGTCGGCGACCCGCGCGTGTGGCGCCATCGCCGTCGCATCCGCGAGCTTGTCCAGCGCCGGCCGCTTCAGGTGCCAGCCGCTCGCGTTCTGATAGCGATCGCCGAGATCGATGAGCGTGGCCTCGGAGAACGCGCGCCCCAGGAACTGCAGGGACGTGGGCAGGCCGTGCTGGCCGAACCCGTTGGGCACGCACAGCGCGGGCAGGCCGGCGAGGTTGCCCGCGGGGATGGTGGCCGGCGGCGCGGGTCGGTCGGCGGGAGACGGCGACGGTTGCGGCGACGTCACCGGCGGCTTGTCGAAGTCGTACCCGATGGGCGGCGCCACCGCGGCGCGAGTCGGGGTGACGAGCGCGTCGTACCGGCCGAGGAGGTCGTCGAGGGCCTTGCGCATCGGTACCCGCACGCGCAGCGCGTCGATGTAGTCGGCGGCCAGCGTCATCATCATCGGGTAGCCGCCCCAGCGATCGGCCTTCTCGCGCAGCAGGCGGAGGTTGCCGCTCTCGATCAGGCCGCGGAACGCGGACGCGCCCTCGGCGTCGACGATGATGCCGACCGCGGGGCCGTACGGGAAGTCGGGGAACTCCACGTCGTCGGTGACGTCGGCGAACGTGCGCAGCACCGCCACCGAGCGCTCGAAGGCGTCCTTCACTTCCGGCTGGTTGCGCTCCGTCGCGTTGCGCACCACACCGATGCGGGGTCGCCGCGTGCGCGGGCCCGGCGTGTAGTCGAAGCGGCCGGGCACGCTGGTGGGATCGAGCGGGTCCTGCCCCGCGATGGCGGCCAGCACCAGGCCGCAATCGTCGGCGGTGCGGCACATGGGCCCGAGCTTGTCGAGCGACCAGCACAGCGCCATCGCGCCGTGGCGCGAGACGAGGCCGTACGTCGGACGCAGGCCGGATAGACCGCAGAATGTTGCCGGGGTGAGGATCGAACCGCTGGTCTCCGATCCGATCGCGAAGGCCACGAGGCCGGCGGCCGTGGCAGCGCCGGAGCCGCTCGACGATCCGCCGCTCCAGTAAGCCGCGTTCCACGGCGTGCGGCCCGGTCCCGTGTAGCTGGCGTCGGGGTTGTTGTAGCCCATGCCGCCCGCGAGCTCGACCATGGCCAGCTTGGCCACCAGCACCGCGCCCGCCGCGCGCAGCCGCTCGACCACCGTGGCGTCGTGGTCGAACACCTGCTGGCGGAACGGTTCCGCGCCCCACGTGGTCGGGACGCCCTTGGTGGCGAGCAGGTCCTTGGCGCCGTACGGGATACCGTGCAGCGGGCCGCGCCACTGGCCCGCCTTGCCTTCCGCGTCACGCGCGCGCGCTTCCGTCATCGCGCTCTCGCGCATGAGGGTGGCCAGCGCGCCGAGCCGGGGGCCGATGGTCTCCAGCCGGTGCAGCGACAGCTCGGTGAGCTCGACGGAGGTCACCTTGCCGTCGCGCAGCATCGCGCCCAGCGCGCGCACGGGAGTGAAGAGGATGTCGTCGGGCGGCGTCACCGCCGCCTCGGCATCGGGCGCGGCGCGGGCTGCGCGCGCGGCGTCGCCCCCGGGGGCAGCGCCGAGAACTGCGTGATGGGCTCGTCCGAATTCACGAGCGTGACCTTGCGGAGGCGATCGGCGGCCTGCAGGTTGCCCTGGATCGCCCTGGCGATCTCGTCCATGTCGCCGGGCGCGAAGTGGGCGCCAAAGCGGTGGTGCGCGGCCTCGGCGAGCGCGAGCGCCATCGGGGTCGGCGCGTCCGACGTGGATGGATTCGGTGAAGGCGACGGAGGCGGCGGCGGCGGATTGGGCGACGTCTGCGCGAGCACGGGCAGGAGCGGCGCCGCCGCCAGCGACTTCAGGAACGACCGCCGCGGCGCGCTCATCAGTGCTGGTGGACGGGGGCGGGGGGCATGGAGGCGCCGGCGGGACGCCCCGGCCGTGACGGATGCGCGACGGGCGTGTTCTGGATAGACAGCACCTGCCAGCCGCCTCCGCCGCGCGTGAAGATCGCGGTGGCGATGCCGGGCCGCGCCTTCTCGATGTCGGACAGCGTCCAGTTGAAGCGCGCCCAGCCGAAGTTGCCGCGGCCGCCGGTGACGACGTTGCTCACCTCGATCCGCGGCTTGGGAGTGCGGGCGAAGACACGCGTGAAGAGGCCGACCACGCGCTCGCGGCCGACGAACGTGGCGCCGTCGTCGGCGATGTAGACGGCGTCGGGGGCCAGCGACGTCTGGTAGTACGCGATGTCCTGCGCGTTGTAGGCGGTGACGCCGCGCTGGAGCTCGGCGGCGATCTCCGGGCGCGCCGGCGCGGCGGGGGCCGGCGATGTGGCCTGGGCGAGGGCGATTGCGACGATGAGGGCGTTCATTGGGCCTCCTTGGCCAGAAACGGCGAGTTTACTGCTATACCTGAATCCGTGAGACGACGCTCGAACCGCACCACCGCCCGCACCCGCTCCGTCCCGCAGGCCGTGGAGCCGGCGCAGCGGAACCTGGCCGCGATGGAGCGATCGCTCTACAACGGCATCCTGCGCATCAAGAAGACCCATCGCCTCGAGCGCCTGGGGATCGCCTTCTACGATTCGCAGACGACGCTGCAGTGGTCCTTCAACGCGGACACGCTCTTCCACGCCGCGTCCACGATCAAGATCGCGGTGCTGGTCGGCGTCTACGCGCAGGTCGCGCGCGGCGAGCTCACCGCCGACGCGCCGGTGCACGTCCGCAACCGGTTCACGAGCATGGTGGACGGGAAGCCGTTCACCATCGGCACCGGCCCCGCCGATGCCGAAGTCGAGAAGCGCCTCGGCCGCACGATGAGCGTGCACGACCTCGCCTACGAGATGATCACGAAGTCGAGCAACCTGGCCACGAACCTGCTCATCGACGTGGTCGGCGTCCCCGCCATCAAGCGCTGCCTCGAGGAGCTGCGCATCGACGGCATCGTGATGGTGCGCGGCGTCTCCGACGAGACCGCGTTCCAGGCCGGCATCAACAACCTCGTGACCGCCAACGGCGTGCTGCGCCTGCTGCGCATGATCGCGGACGGGCGCGCCTACTCGCCCGAGGTCTGCGCGCAGATGCTGGAGATCATGCTCGACACGCGGGCCAAGAGCGGGATCCCCGCCGGCGTGCCCGGCGACGCGAGCGTCGCCCACAAGACGGGGAACATCTCGACCGTGCATCACGATGCCGGCATCGTCTACATCGGCAATCGCCGCCCGTACTTCCTCGTCGTGCTGACCCAGTTCCCGGCGGAGGCCGGGCGCACCACGGCGGTGGCGGAGGTGTCGCAAGGCATCTTCGAGACCCTGGGCCGGCTGAAGCGCGACGTCGAGGACGAGGCCGAGCCCGCCGTTCAAGTCGCCGCCTCGTGATGCCCGCGGCTTCGCGGCCGCCCCTCCCCCGCACTGTCAGGACGCTCGGCGTGGTCAGTCTGCTCACCGACATGAGCAGCGAGATGATCTACCCGCTGCTGCCGTCGTTCCTCGTCGGCTCTCTCAAGGCCGGGCCCGCCTTCGTGGGCCTCGTGGAGGGCATCGCGGAGTCGGTGGCGAGCCTCACCCGCATCGTCGCCGGCCGTGTCTCGGATCGCCAGCCCCGGCGCAAGCCGCTGATCGTCGCCGGCTACGGGCTGTCTTCATTGATGCGGCCGCTGGTCGCTTGGGCGGCGGCGCCGTGGCACGTCCTCGCCATCCGCACCGCGGACCGCGTCGGCAAGGGGATGCGCGGCGCGCCCCGCGACGCCTTGCTGGCCGAGGTGACGCCGCCCGCCGACTTCGGCCGCGCGTACGGTTTCCACCGCTCGATGGATCACCTCGGCGCGGTCGCCGGACCGCTGATCGCTTCCGGCCTCCTGCTGTGGCGCCACGACCTGCGGCTCGTGTTCGCGCTGGCCGCCGTCCCCGCGCTGGCGAGCCTGGCCGTGCTGGTGCTCGGCGTTCGCGAGCCGCCGCGCGCGGTCGTCGCCCGCCCCAAGGCCGCTGGGCCCACCGCGCCCCTGCCGCCGCGCCTCCGCCGCTACCTGTTCGTCGTGGCGGTCTTCACCCTCGGCAATTCGTCGGACGCCTTCCTCTTGTTGCGCGCACAGCAGGCGGGGGTGGCGCTGGCGCTCGTCCCGCTGCTCTGGGCGGCGCTTCACGTGGTGAAGTCGTCGACGAGCACGGCAGGCGGCGGGGCCAGCGATCGCTTCGGCCGGCGGCCGGTGATCGTCGCGGGCTTCGTCCTCTACGCGCTCGTGTACGGCGGGCTGGCGCTGGCGTCGCGGGCATGGCACGTGTGGGCGCTGTTCGGGGTATACGGGCTGTTCGCCTCGCTCACCGAGGGGCCGGAGCGCGCGCTCGTCGCCGATCTCGCCCCCGCGGAGTCGCGCGGAGCCGCCTTCGGCGCGTATTACGCGGTCACGGGCGTGATGCTGCTCCCCGCGAGCCTGCTCACCGGCGCGCTGTGGCAGTCCGCGGGATCCGCGGTAGCGCTCGGCGCGGGCGCCGCGCTGGCCCTGGCCGCGGCCCTCTTGCTGTGGCTGTGGGTGGATCTCGGCGGGGGCGGAGACGACGGCGTGTAGACATCGCGGGCGCGTTCGGCACGCGGCTTATCATCACCCGTGCTCATCCGTCCGCTCGTCCTCCTCGTGCCGTCGCGGGCCGCCGCCCAGGAGATCCCGCGGCGGCTGGCCGCGAGCGGAAAGGCGATCACCGGCCTCTATCCCCTGACCCTGCGCGATCTCGTGCGGGCGCTGGCCGAGCCGGCGCTCCTCGGCCGCGGGCTCGCGTCGTGGGACTCGGGTCACGACGCGCTCCTCGCCCAGCGCCTGCTCGAGGACGGCGGCGGGCTCGAGGTCGCGCCCGGGCTTCCCCGCCGGCCGCTCGCGCGCGCGCTGGCGCGCACGCTGTCCGAGCTGCGCCGCGAGGGTGTCGATCCCGCGCACGTCGACGCCGCGGTTGCGGGAGGAGAAGGGACCTTCGCCGCCGTGGCCGCCCTCTATCGCCGCTTCCACGCCGCGGTCGACGGACGCTTCGCGGACAGCGCCGCCCTCGCCGCCGCCGCCGCGGAAGAAGTGGCACGGGCGCGCTGGCTGGACGACGCCGAGGTGCTGATCGTCGGCGATCTCGAGCCGAGCGGAGTGCAGAAGGCGTTCCTCCAGGCCCTGGCCGCGGCACGTCCGGTGCGGCGGATCGACCACGAGGTGCCGCCGGCCCTCCGCGCCCATTCCTTCGGCGCGTGGGCGGCCAGTAACGCGATCGAGCTGGCGCCGGTGGCGGAGACGGCCCTCGCGCCGCTCGCCACACCCACCGTCCCGGCCGCCATGGCGCGGCTGCGCGCATCGCTCTTCGAGCCGCCCGCGGGCGATCCGGTCACCGACGAATCCGTCGAGCTGCTGACCGCCGCCGGCGAGGCCGCCGAAGTGCGCAGTATCGTGCGCCGCCTGCTGCGCGAAGCGGCGCGCGGCGTTCCCTTCGAGGACATGGGCGTGCTGATGGCGCGGCCGCACGAGTACGCGCCGCTCTTCACCGATCTCCTGACGCGTCTGGGGATCCCCCACCGCCTGCATCCGTCGCTGCCGCTCGACTTCGGCCGCTCCGCGCGCGCGCTCCTTCTCCTCTTCCGCTGCCGCGGGCTGGAGCGAGCGGCGGTGATGGAGCTCCTCACCTTTGCCGCGATCCCTTTCGAGTCGCTCCTCGGCCCCGATCGCACGCCGCGCCCCGCGGTGTGGGACGCGATCAGCCGCGACGCCGGGATCGTCTCCGGCCTCCCGCGCTGGCAGATCGGCCTGCGCGCGTTCGCGAGCGAGGAGCGGATGCAGGCGGAGACGCACGACGATCCCGATCGCAAGGCGCGCTTCCTGCGCCGCGCGGGGGACGCGGACACGCTGCTCCTGCTCGTCGAGCAGCTCGCGGGAACGCTCGACGTCCTCGTCGGGTCCGCGCCCTGGCCCGCGTGGTCCGAGCGCCTGCGCGCCGTCGCCGACACGTGGATCGGACCCGGCCGCGACCGCGACGCGGTGCTGGAGGTGATCGCCGACCTCGGCGGCCTGGGGTCTCTCGCCGGCGCCGCGCCGTGGGACGACGTGGAGGCGGTGCTCGAGGCACGCCTGGAATGGGAGCGCCTGCCCCTGGATGCTCTGGCCACCGGCGCCGTGCACGTGGGCGCGTTCGACGCCATGGCCGGCCTTCCCTTTCGCGTGATCGCGATCCCCGGCCTCGTCGAGGGCGGCTATCCCGGTGTCGTGCGGCCGGATCCGTTCCTCCTGGATCCCTGGCGCGAAGCGGTCACCCGCGAAGCGCACGCCCCGCGACGCGCGCCGGCCCCGCGCGCGCCGGAGCGCCGCCAGCTGTCGCTCTTCGATCCCGTCGACGAGGCGCCCGCGACCGCCGCGGCCCCGGCGGCACCCCACGCCCTGCTGGCCACCGTCGACGATCGCGTCGCCCTCGCCCGCCGCCAGTTCCACCGCGCGGTCTCGCAAGCCACGGAGCGGCTCATCCTTTCTTATCCACGCGCCGACGGGCGCTCGGGGCGCGAGCGGCTGCCGTCGCTGTTCTTCGTCTCCGCCGCCGCCGCGCTCCGCGGCCGCCCGCTGTCCGGCGTGGAGCTGGGTCAGCTCGTCTCCGAGGACACGCTCGCCGCGACCGCGGTCGAAGACGCGCTCGACGCCGGGGAGCGCGACCGCATCCGCGTCCGCACCGGCGGCCGTGAGGCGGCCCTCGCCATCGCCTCCGGCTCCCCCTTCTTCCTGCATTCGCATCTCGCCTCCGAGGCGCGGTGGTCGGATCGAATGACCGCCTACGATGGCCTCGTGCATCCGCTCCCGGACGCCGTGGCGGCAAGGCTCGATCCCGTCACCGCGGGCTACCCCATCTCCGCGAGCCGGCTCGCCACCTTTGCGCAGTGCGGCTTCCGCTACCTGCTGCAGCACGTCCTGCGACTCGAGCCCGCCCTGGAGCCCGAGGAGCGCAAGCGCCTCGACCCCATGGAGCGCGGGAGCGCGTTTCACAACTCGGCCGAGCGGTTCCTGCGCGAGAGACGGGACGCGGGCGACCTGCCTGTGCGCGACGACGAGCCCTCTCGGCGGAGGCTGCTCGCCATCGGCGACGTGTGCCTCGACGAGCTGGTCGCGGCGAGCCCGCCGCGGTTCACCGTGCTCTGGCAGAAGGAGCGCTCGCGGTTCCACCAGGGCCTTCTGGCCTGGCTCACCCGCGAGGCGCAGAACGCATCGCGCAGCACGCCGATGCACTTCGAGGTGAGCTTCGGCCCCGCCCGCGACCGCGCGCCGGGCGAGCCGCACTCGATCGACCCGCTGGCCATCGATCTCGGCGACGGCCGGACGCTTTCGGTCTCCGGGAAGATCGACCGCATCGACAAGAAGGCGGACGGGACGCTCGTGCTGCGCGACTACAAGACGGGCCGCGCGCCGCGGGACGACGGCGGCCTCTTCCGCGGCGGCCGCCAGCTGCAAATCCCGTTCTATCTCCTCGCCGCGGAGCGGCTCTTCCCCGGGCTCGTGGTCACCGAGGCGTTCCTCGACTACGTCGACGGCGGGCGGCAAGTCTCGCTCGATACCGCGGCGCTCAAGGGCGACGGATTCCGGTCGCTGCTGCGCGGCCTCGTGGACGCCATCGCCCAGGGCCACTTCGTCCAGGAGCACACTGCTTGCGAGTGGTGCGACTTCACCGCGGTCTGCGGGCCGCGCCCCCTCCTCGAGCGGCGGCGCCGCTACAAGGTCAACGACGCGAGGGTGCAGCGGGTGCTCCGCATGCGCGACGTCGGATGACGACGACCGCCCGCCCCCTCCCCGTCGACGAAGAAGCCCGCGCGCGCG
>JANMPI010000396.1:0-7615 GCA_031369785.1 Acidobacteriota bacterium | reverse complement strand
CGGCTCGCGAGGACCCGTCTTTCCAGGCCGCGCTGGCGGCCGTCCTGCGCGATTTCGTCGGGCGGCCGACGCCGCTCACGCGCGCGGACCGGCTGTCCCGGCAGCTCGGTTGCGAGCTCTTCCTGAAGCGCGAGGACCTCTGCCACACCGGCGCGCACAAGATCAACAACGCGGTCGGCCAGGCGCTGCTGCTGCGGCGGATGGGGAAGACGCGGGTGGTGGCGGAGACCGGCGCCGGGCAGCACGGCGTGGCCACGGCGACGGTGTGCGCGCTCTTCGGGCTCGAGTGCGTCGTCTACATGGGCACGGAGGACATGGCGCGCCAGGCCCCCAACGTCCTGCGCATGCGCTTGCTGGGCGCGGAAGTGCGCGGCGTCGATTCCGGGGCGCGCACCCTGAAGGACGCGATCAACGAGGCGATGCGGGACTGGGTGACCAACGTGCGCACCACGCACTACCTCCTGGGCTCGGTGCTGGGCGCGCATCCCTACCCGATGATGGTGCGCGACTTCCAGTCCGTTATCGGGCGCGAGGCGCGTGCGCAGTTCGTCGAGCGGGTGGGCGCGCTTCCCGACGTCCTCGTCGCGTGCGTCGGCGGCGGGTCCAACGCCATCGGCCTGTTCCACGCCTTCCTCGACGACGCGGTCGAGATGGTCGGGGTCGAAGCCGGGGGGCGGTCCCCGCGCGCCGGCGACCACGCCGCGCGGTTCCTCGGCGAAGGCGCCGCGGTCGGGGTGCTGCACGGCACCCGGACGTATCTGCTCCAGGACGGCGCCGGCAACGTCCTTCCCACGCATTCAATTTCCGCCGGCCTCGACTACCCCGCGGTCGGCCCCGAGCACGCGCAGCTGCGCGACAGCGGGCGGGTGCGGTACACCGTGGCCACCGACGACGAGGCGCTGGCCGCCCTGCGCCTTCTGGCCGCGACGGAAGGGATCATCGCCGCCCTCGAGTCCTCGCATGCGATCGCGTGGGTGGCGGCCAATGCGGCATCCCTGGCCGGCCGCCGGGTGCTCGTCAACCTGAGCGGGCGCGGGGACAAGGACATGGCGGCGCTGGAGCCCCGGTGACGCCCACGCGGATCGCGGGCCGCTTCGCGTCTCTCGCCGCCAGGCGGCAGAAGGCGTTCGTCGGCTTCGTGACCGCCGGCGACCCGTCGCTGGACCGCACGGTCGAGATCGCCTGGGAGCTGGAAGGCGCCGGCGTGGACGTGCTCGAGCTCGGCGTGCCCTTCTCCGATCCGCTCGCCGACGGCCCCGTGATCCAGCGCGCGAGCGAGCGCGCGCTTGGGAAGGGGACGAGCCTCGCCCGCGTCCTGGACGCAGTGTGCCGGATCCGCCAGCGGTCGCAGCTGCCGCTCCTCCTCTTCAGCTACATGAACCCGCTTCTCCGATACGGGCTCGCGCGTCTCGCGGGCGATGCCGCGGCGGCTGGGGTCGACGGCGTCCTCGTCACCGATCTGCCTCCGGAAGAGGCGGCCGAATGGATCGAGGTCGCGCGCGGTGCTGCGCTCGATACGGTGTTCCTGGCCGCGCCCACGAGCCCCGAGGCGCGGCTTTCGCGGGTGGCGGCCGCTTCGCGCGGGTTCGTCTACGCGGTGAGCCGCACCGGCGTCACCGGCGAGCGCGACGCCCTATCCGAGGATGCCGCGGGCCTCGTCCGCCGGCTGAAGGCGCTCACCACCGCGCCCGTCGTCCTCGGCTTCGGCCTCTCGACCCCGGAGCAGGTGCGCGCGGCGGCGGAGGTGGCGGACGGTGTCGTCGTGGGCAGCGCGATCGTGCGCTTCCTCGAGGAGCAGCCGGACGGCGACGTGGCGGCGCTGGTGCGCTGGCTGAGAGGCACGGGATGAGCGACGGGCCGGCGGACACGACCGAGATCGACGCCTGGCGGCGGCGGATCGACACCATCGACGAGCAGCTCCTGCGCCTCTTGAACAGCCGCTCCGCCTGCGCGGTGGAGATCGGACGGCTGAAGCGCCGTCTGGGCCTCCCCGTGTACTCGCCGGACCGGGAGGCGGAGATCCTGGCCCGAGTGGTGCGCGAGAGCCCGGGGCCGCTGGAGCCGACCGCGGTGCGGCGGGTCTTCGAGAGGATCATCGACGAGTCGCGCCGCCTGGAGCGACTGGCCGCGAGCGAACCGGAAGCGGGAGGGTGATCCGATGGTGATCGTGATGGAGCAGACGGCGACGGAGGCGGAGATCCAGCGTGTCATCGAGACGCTGGTCGACGTCGGCTACGACGTCCACCGCTCGACCGGCGCCGCCCACACCGTCCTCGGCGCGGTGGGGGCGCCGACTCGCCCCGTCGATCCCGCGGCGCTGGAGCTCATCCCCGGCGTCCGCGAGGTGATCAAGATCTCGGAGCCGTACAAGCTGGCCGGCCGCACCTTCAAGGCCGCGGACACCGTGGTCGACGTCTCCGGAGTGCGGGTCGGGGGCGCGGAGGTCATCGTGTTCGCGGGGCCGTGCTCGGTGGAGACGAGCGACCAGGTCTCTACCGTCGCGCGCGCGGTCCACGCGTCGGGAGCGCGCGGCCTCCGCGGCGGCGCCTTCAAGCCGCGGAGCTCGCCGTACGCGTTCCAGGGCCACGGCGAGGAGGCCCTGCGCTGGATGCGCGGCGTCGCCGACGAGCTGGGCCTCGCCGTGGTGAGCGAGGTGATGGACCCGCGCACCGTCGAGATGATGATGAAGTACGTGGACTGCCTGCAGGTGGGCGCGCGGAACATGCAGAACTTCGACCTGCTGAAGGAGCTCGGGCGCGTGCGCCGGCCCGTACTCCTCAAGCGCGGCATGGCCGCGACCATCGAGGAGTGGCTCCTCTCCGCGGAATACATCCTGTCCGGCGGCAACGGCGCCGTCATCCTGTGCGAGCGCGGGATCCGGACGTTCGAGAGCGCGACCCGCAACACCCTGGACATCTCGGCGATTCCCGTGGTGAAGAAGCTCAGCCACCTGCCCATCCTCGTCGACCCCAGCCACGGGACCGGCCGCCGCGACAAGGTCATCCCGATGGCGCGGGCGGCGGTCGCGGCGGGCGCCGACGGGCTGCTCATCGAGGTCCACAACGATCCCGAGCGGGCGCTGTGCGACGGCGCGCAGAGCCTCTTTCCCGAGCAGTTCGACCGGCTCATGGGTGAGCTGCGCGTGATCGCGCCCGTCCTCGGCCGCACGCTGCCGCTGGCGCCCGCGCATTGATCGCTTGAGGATCGCCATCGCGGGCCTCGGCCTCATCGGGGGCTCGATGGCGCGCGGCCTCAGCGCGGCCGGACATCACGTGACCGGCCTCGACACGCCCGCCGTCCTCCGGCGCGCCCGCCGCGCCGGCGCGATCGCCGACTCGGCGGCATCGCCGGCCGACATCCCGGGGGATGCGGACATCGTCGTCCTCGCCGCTCCGCCGGCGGTGAACCTGCGTCTCCTGCGCGCGATCGCCCGCCGCCCGGCGGCGTTCGTCATCACCGACGTCGGCAGCGTCAAGGGGCCGATCTGCGCGGAGGCGAAGCGGCTCGGCATCGATCGCTTCGTCGGCGGACATCCCATGGCGGGGACCGCGGAGTCGGGCTTCGCCGCCTCCGACCCGCGGCTGTTCGAGGGCCGCCCGTGGATCCTCACCCCTGCGGCCGGCCGGCGTCCTCCGCCGGGCGTGCTGCGGATGATCCGCGACCTCGGCGCGGGTCCAGCGCTGACGACGCCCGCCGAGCACGACCGCGTGGTGGCATTCCTCAGTCACGTTCCGCAGATCGTGGCCTGGGCGGTCGCCGACGCCGCCGCGCAGGACGCCGTCGCGGGACGCCACCTGGATCTGGCCGGGCCGGCGTTCCGCGACCTGACGCGCCTCGCGCGGAGCTCGCCGCGGCTGTGGCGGCAGATCCTGTCCGCGAATCGCCCGGAGGTCCTGCGCGCGATGGCCGCGTTGCAACGCGCGCTGGCCCGCCGCGCGCCGCGCGCGAGAAGCTAGCGCCGCTCCGCCCGCGCCTTGACCGCCCGCCGCCACATGCGGCGGATGAGCACGCCAGAGCCTGTCCCGACTCGCGTATGCTGCCCGCAATGTCCGAAGCCACGGGGCCGATGCCCGCTCCTGCCGCGATCCGGGTGCGCGGCCTGACCAAGATCTTCCGCAAGCAAACGGCCGTCGACGGCCTCACCTTCGAGGTCGCGCGCGGCCGCTTCTTCGGCTTCCTGGGCCCGAACGGCGCGGGGAAGAGCACGACGATCAAGATGCTCACCGGCCTCCTGCGGCCGACCGCCGGCGAGGTGACCATCGAGGGGCTTCCGCTCGCCACCGACCTTCTCGGCATCAAGCGCATCATCGGCGTCCTCCCCGAGGAGCTGCCCCTCTACGAGCGGCTGACCGGGGAGGAGTACCTGCACTTCGCGGGGCGGATGTACGGCCTGTCCCGCGACGAGACGCGCGGCCGCACCGACGAGCTGCTGCAGTTCCTCTCCCTCAATGACGATCGCGGCAAGCTGATCGTCGACTACTCGCAGGGCATGCGGAAGAAGGTGGCGCTCGCGGCGGCTCTCATTCACAGCCCGCGCGTGCTGTTCCTCGACGAGCCGCTGAACGGCATCGACCCCGTCTCCGGCCGCGTGGTCACCGATCTCCTGCGACGGCTGGCCGGCAAGGGCGTCACCCTCTTCTTCACCACCCATGTCCTGGACGTGGTCGAGCGGCTCTGCGACGAGGTCGCGATCATCGACCACGGGCGGATCGTGGCCCAGGGGACGCTCGACGAGATCCGCGCCGGCGGCGGGCGCGACGGGTCGCTGGAGGACGTGTTCCTGAAGCTCGTCTCCGCCGACCTGCGGCGCGAGGACCTGTCCTGGATCGGCTGATCGCGCTCGTCGCCCTCCGCTGGCGGCTGGAGATCCGCTCCCTGGGCGTCGCCCGCGAGCGAGCGGTCGCCCTCGCCATCATGGTCCCCGGCATGCTGCTGTTCTCGGCCATCGGGGCCGCGGTTCTCCTGATCGCCGTGCGCAGCGTCGCGAGCTCGGACCCGGAGCTGCTGCTGCCCGGCCTCTCCGCCCTGGCGACGATGGTCGGGCTCTTCTGGATGGTCTCGCCGCTCATCTCGCGGCTGTCCATCGCGGAGACGCACGACGTGTCGCGCCTCCTGCACTTCCCGATCCCCGTCTGGACCCTCGTGACCTCGTCCCTGCTGGCGAACCTCTCGCAGCCGACGGTGGTGGCCGAGGTCCCGATCGTTCTCGCCCTCGCGGCCGCCGTGTCCGGGCACGCGCTCGCCTTTCCCCTGGCGCTCCTCGGCGTCCTGCTGAGCTTCGGCGTGATCCTGGCCTCCGCCCAGGTCACCGCGCTCCTCCTCCACGGGGCGACGCGCAATCGCCGGTTGCAGGACCTGGCCACGTTCTTCGGCATCGGGATGACGTTCGTCATCGGCCTGCTGCCCCTCCTGCTGCTGTGGGGAGGGGCCGGCCCCCTGGCCGCGGCGGCCCGCATCGTCCGCGCCACGGATGCCTTCGCCATCTCGCCGTTCGCCTGGGGCGTGCGCGCCTCCGTGCACGCCGGCCGCGGCGATCTCCTCGGGTTCGCCGTTCACGCCACCGGCTCCGCCCTCGCCATCGGGGCGCTGATGGGGATCTCCGCCCTCCTCATCCATCGCATCTCGCGGGGCGAGCTCGACCTCGGCGGCGGCGCGTCAGCCTCCACCGTGCCGGCGCGGATGCGGTTCCCGGGCGCCGTGGGAGCGCTCTTCGAGAAGGACGTGCGGATGTCGTGGCGCGACCCCGCGCTGAAGGCGACGCTGTTCGTCGGGCTCATGGGGCCGCTGATCTTCGTCGTCTTCATCCTGCGGGGGATGACCTCCGGCGGCAGCCGCGCGCTCCTCTACCTGGCGCTCTTCCTCGGCGTGTCGGCCTTCGGCAGCAACGCGTTCGGCCTCGAGCGCCGCGGGATTGCCTTGCTGATGTCGTTCCCGGTCGAGCGCTGGCGGATCCTCCTCGGCAAGAACCTCGGGGCCATCCTCTTCCGGCTGCCCGGGCTCGCCATGCTGGTGGTGGCCGCGCTCGTGCTCCGCGCCGGCCTCCTGCTGCCGGCCGCGATCACGATCGCGCTTTGCGGGCTGATGGTGTCGGCGGGCGTCGACAACTACGCGTCGATCCTCTTCCCGGCGCCGCACGGTGACCCGCGCCGCGGCGCGACCGTCGCCCGGGGGCGCGGCGTGGGCGCGATGCTCATGTCGTTTCTGCTGCTCGGGATCACGTTGATCCTGTCCGCGCCCTTCCTGTTCCTCGCCTGGCTGCCCCTCCTCCTCGGGCGGCCGATCTTCTGGCTGGCCACCATCCCCCTCGCCCTGGCCGGCGCGGCCGCGGTCTACGCGATGCTCCTCGCCGGCGCGTCGCGCCTCCTCGAGCGCCGCGAGCCGGAGCTCATGGAGCGGATGCTCAGCGAGGGCTGAGCGCGCTACTCGACGCCGCGGCCGGGATCGTCGCTCCTGTCTTCAGGTCCTTTGGGCGTGCCCGGCTCGTGGGTTGCGCGCGCGGGGTCGGTGGGCAGCGACGTCTCCGCGGCAGTCGTGCCGGGAGGATACGCATCCTTCGCGGCCGGCTTGCTCGACGGCGCGCCCGGCCGCTGGGGATCGGTCGCGGAATTGACCGCCAGGTTGCGGTCGGGGTCGGGTGTTTCAGTGGGTTTGGCCATGTGCGCGCCTCCTCCGATCAACCTATCATCGAGAGCATGAAGAAGGTGGTGAAGGACGCGGCGGAGGCCGTCCGCGACATTCCAGACGGAGCGTCGGTGATGATCTCCGGCTTCGGCCTCTGCGGCCTGCCCGAGAACCTGATCGCCGCCCTGCGCGACCGGGGCTCGAAGGGGCTCACCGTCATCAGCAACAACGCGGGGACCAACGATTTCGGGATCACCTTCCTGCTGCAGAACGGGCAGGTGAAGAAGATGATCGCGACCTACGTCGGCGAGAACAAGGTTTTCGAGAAGATGGCCCTCGCGGGCGAAGTCGAGGTCGAGCTCAATCCCCAGGGCACGTTCGCGGAGCGGATGCGCGCGGGCGGGTCGGGCATCGCCGCGTTCTACACCCCGACCGCCGTGGGAACGGTCATCGCCGAAGGCAAGGACGTGCGGGACTTCGGCGGCCGGCCGTACGTGATGGAGACCGCGCTCAAGGCGGACTACGCGCTCATCAAGGCCTGGAAGGGCGACTCGCTCGGCAACCTGGTCTATCGCCGCACCACGCGCAACTTCGCTCCCATGATGGCCATGGCCGCCCGCACGACGATCGCTGAAGTCGAGGAGCTGGTGGCTCCCGGCGCGCTCGATCCCGACGCGGTCGCGACCCCCGGCATTTTCGTGCAGCGGATCCTGCAGGGGGCGGCGTACGAGAAGCGGATCGAGAAGCGGACGCTTCGCGGCGAGATGGCGACGGACGGCGACGCGAAGCGTGAGCGCATCGTCCGCCGCGCCGCGCTCGAGATGAAGGACGGCTTCTACGTGAACCTCGGCATCGGAATGCCGACCCTGGCCTCGAACTACATTCCGGCCGGCGTCTCCATCGTTCTCCACTCCGAGAACGGGATGCTCGGCGTCGGCCCCTACCCGGAGGCGGGGCAGGAGGACGCGGACCTGATCAACGCCGGCAAGGAGAC
>JANMPI010000362.1:0-18473 GCA_031369785.1 Acidobacteriota bacterium | reverse complement strand
CCAGCGGTCGGCCACCGCGAAGCGACCCGCGAGGTCGTACGCCACCTCGCGCGGGGTGGGCGTGCAGCCGACCGTGGCCGCCGCGAGCAGGAGTGCCGTGCGGCGGATTACTTCACCTTCGTGCCCGGCGGGACGTCGGCGTCGAAGGTGCACAGCACCGCCTTGCCGTCGAGCGACGCCGCCAGCACCATTCCGAACGACTCGACCCCCATGAGCTTCGCCGGCTTCAGGTTCGCGACCAGCACCACCTTGCGGCCGACCAGGGACTCCGGCGTGTAGGCGTCCGCGATGCCGGAGACGATCTGCCGCACCTCGTCGCCGAGGTCGACCGACAGCTTCAGCAGCTTCTTCGAGCCCGGGATCTTCTCCGCCGTCTTCACGAGCGCCACCCGCAGCTCCATCTTCGTGAACTCGTCGATGGAGAGGAGGGCCGCGGCGGGCGGCGGGGCCGGGGTCGTCTCCGCGGGCGGTCCCGCAGGCGGTGCGAGCGGCTTCGTCTCTTCGGCCAATTTCTTCTCCCTGGGCGGCCGCGCGCCGGCGCCCGCCACTTCGATGCGCGGAAACAGCGGCGCTACCGGTGGCAGCAACGTCCCCGGCAGAAGCCGTCCCCACGTCAGGTCCTCGGGCGTAGGCGCGCTCTGCGCCAGGCCCATCATGCCCAGCACGCGCTCGGCCGCAGACGGCATCACCGGCCACGCCATCACCGCGATCAGCCGGATGGCCTCGAGCAGGCGATAGAGGAACTGCTCGAGCCGCGGCCGCTGCCCCGGGTCCTTCGCCATCTCCCACGGCGCCTGGACGACGATGCGCTGGTTCAGCTGTCCGACCCAGCTCCAGAGCAGCGACAACGCGCCCGCGTAGTCGACGCTCTCGTAGCGCTCGAACACCGACGCCACGAGCGCGGGGCCGGTCGCATGGAAGTCCACCTTCTCGGACTGGAACAGCACCTCGAGCCCGTCGTCACCCTCGTCGAGGGAGGACGGGCGGCCCGGGACCTTGCCGTCGCAGTAGCGCGCGACCATGGTGAGCGCGCGCGACACGAGGTTGCCGAAGTCGTTGGCGAGGTCGCTGTTGTAGCGCCTCACGAACGCGTCCTCGGTGAAGTCCCAGTCCTGGCCGAACGAGCCCTCGCGCAGGAAGAAGTAGCGGAAGGCGTCGGTCCCGTAGCGGTCGATGAGCGCGTCGGGATCGATGATGTTGCCGGTGGTCTTGCTGAGCTTCTTCCCGCCCTTGGTCAGCCACCCGTGCGCGAACACCCGCGTCGGCGCGGGAACGCCCGCCGCGCGCAGCATCGCCGGCCAGTACAGGCAGTGGAAGCGGATGATCTCCTTGCCGACGAAGTGCATCCGCTCGTCGGCCTCGAGCCAGAACGTCCGGTACTCGGGGGCGTCGTCCGCGAAGCCGAGCGCGGTCACGTAGTTCGCGAGGGCGTCCATCCAGACGTAGAAGACGTGGGCCGGCTCCTCGGGGACCGGGATCCCCCACTTCACCCGGGCGCGGCTGACGCTGAAGTCCTTCAGCCCCTGGCGGATCACCGACAGCACTTCGTTCCGGCGCCCCGCGGGCTCGATGTGAAGCCGGTTGGATTCGATCTCGTCCTTCAGCCAATCGGAGTACGCGGACAGGCGGAAGAAGTAGTTCTCCTCCTCCGTCCACTCGCACGGCCGCTCGTGGTCGGGGCAGAGATGTCCCGGCTCGATCAGCTCGTCCTCGTCCTTGAACGCTTCGCAGCGCGGGCAGTACCAGCCGGCGTACTTGCCGCGGTAGACCGCGGGCTGGCCGCCGGGTGCTACGGCGGCGGTCATCCTCCGCCACAGCTCGAGGACGCCGCGGCGGTGGATCTCGTCCGTGGTGCGGATGAAGCGGTCGTACTTCACGTCGAGGCGGACCCACAGCGCCTTGAAGACGGCGGCGATCTCGTCGGTGTAGGCCTGCGGCGCCTTGCCCTTCTCGCGGGCGATGCGCTCGATGTTCTGGCCGTGCTCGTCGGTGCCGGTCAGGAAGAAGACGCGATGGCCTAGAAGCCGCCGCGCACGCGCGAGCGCGTCGGCCGCGATCGTCGTGTACGCATGCCCCGGGTGGGGCACGTCGTTCACGTAGTAGATGGGCGTCGTCTGGTAGAGCGTCCGGGGACGGAAAGATTCAATCAACAAAGTCCGCGTTCCTTGAAGCTCACGTACCGTCCCGCGCCAAGGACCAGGTGATCGAGCACCTCGATGCCCATCAGCGTGCCCGCCGAGACGAGCCGGCGCGTGAGGCTCACATCCTCGGCCGAGGGCTCGGGGTCGCCGGAGGGATGGTTGTGGAAGAGGACGAGGGCGGCCGCGCGCGCGACCACGGCCTCCTGGAAGACCTCGCGGGGGTGGACGAGGCTCGAGGTCAGACAGCCGACGGAGATGACGGCCTCGCGCTTCACCCGATGGCGGACGTCGAGGGCGAGGAGGCCGAAGGTCTCGACGGCGCCCGCGGAGTAGCGCGGCATCAGATGGCGGGCGGTGTCCGCCGGGGTGCGCAGGACGGGCTGCGGCGCGCGCCCTTCGGACGCCAGGCGCGTCCCCAGCTCCAGCGCGGCCAGGAGGCGCGTGGCCTTGGCGCGGCCGAGGCCGTGCTCGGTCTCGAGGTCGCCCAGCGACCGTTGGGCGAGGCCCCGGATGCCCCCTTCGAGAAGCCGGGCCGCGGTACCGAACACCGACGCCCGCGCCGACCCCGTGCCCAGCAGCAAGGCGAGCAGCTCGCGGTTGGAAAGGGCGCCGGCGCCGTGGCGGGCGAGCCGCTCGCGCGGACGCTCGTCGTCCGAAAGGGGCGGCGGCGGACCGTCCGCCACGCGTTCCGAGGTCGGAGGTGTGTGAATCGCGGTCTCCATGAAAGAACGACGATGTTAGCCCGCGGGACGGGCGCGGCATAATGCCAGTGCAGTGAGCACGCCCGGGTCCGTTCCGCTGCGCACGACGATCCCCGCCCTGCTTTCCCCCGTCGTCGTGGCACTCGGCGTGGTGGCCATGGGCGTCCCGGTGACCCTGGCCACCGTCGCCGCCCGGCGCGGCCATCCCCTCGGCCTGCGGCCGCTCCTCATCGCCTCCGAGCTCGCTCTGATCGTCCCCGCCCTCGCCGTCCTCCTGTTGATGCGCCGCCCGATCGTCGCCAGCCTGGGCCTCCGTCCGATCTCGCGCGCCACCGTCGTGGTGGCGCTCTGCGGCGGGATCGCGCTGTGGGCGGCGAGCCTCGGGCTCCTCGAAGTACAGTCGTGGAGGTGGCCGCCGAGCGAAGCCTTCCTCGAGACCTTCCGCCAGCTCCACGCCGCCCTCTACCCGCGCGACGCCCTGGACGCCCTCTTCTCCGTGGTCGCCATCGCGGTCTTTCCCGCCGTCTGCGAAGAGATCCTCTTCCGGGGGATGGTGCTGCCCTCCCTCGTTCGCCCCCTGGGCGCCCTCGGCGCCGTCCTCGGCAGCGCGCTCCTCTTCGGCGTGATCCATCTCGACTTCACCGGCGAGGGCACGGCCTTCACGCGGATCCCCTTCGCGATCCTGGTCGGCGTCGGGCTCGGGATCCTTCGCGTCCGCACGGGGTCGCTCATCCCCCCGATCCTCGCCCACGCGACGTTGAACGCGATCACGTTCGCGACCGTCGTCCTCACCGGAGCGGACATGGACGAGACCCCGGATCCGCTCCTCGGAGCGGCGCTCCTGGTTGGCGGCGCGGCGCTGGCGGCGATCGCGCTGCGACATGCGCGGCCCTCGTTGACGGCCCCGGATGCGGCCCCTAGACTCGATTGATGAAGGCTTATGCCCGGTTCGTCGTCCCCGCCGCGCTCGCCGCACTCGGCGCACTCTTCTACATTCCCCTGCACGCCGGCGAGACCGTCCGCATCGCGTCGCTGCGCGCGACCGCCCGCCCCACCGCAACGTACCGGGCGGACCAGGTCGTCGTGCAGTTCAAGACCGACGCCACCGACGGCGACGTGAGCCGAGTGTCGCGCGAAGCGGGCGCGGCGCGCATCCGCCGCGGGCGTTTCGCGGGACGGAGCCTCCTGACCCTCGACGCCGGCTTCACCGTCGCGGAGGCGCTCGACCGCCTGCGAAACCGCCCGGAGGTGGAGTACGCGGAGCCGAACGCGATCTTCCGCGCCACGCAGGCCCGGCGGGTGAACCCGAACGACTCCCTCTTCAGCTTCCAGTGGCATTTGCAGCTCCTCGACGCGCCGCGCACCTGGGCCATCCAGACCGGCGACCGCAGCGTGGTGGTGGCGGTGCTCGACACCGGGATCGCGTACGAGGACTTCGGGCCCTACCGCAAGGCGCCGGACTTCGGCACGACCGTCTTCGTCCCCGGCTTCGACTTCATCAACAACGACACCCACGCCAACGACGACAACTTCCACGGCACGCACGTCGCGTCGGTGATCGCGGAATCCACGAACAACACCACCGGCGCCGCGGGGCTCGCCTTCGGGACCGCGCTCATGCCGGTGAAGGTGCTCGACGAGGAAGGATTCGGCGACACTTTCTCCATCGCCGAGGGCATCGATTTCGCAGCCGCCAACGCCAGCGTGAAGGTCATCAACATGAGCCTCGGGGGCGGCGGCACCAGCACCGCGATCTCCACCGCGGTCACCCGCGCCGTCGCGCGCGGGATCACGGTGGTCGCGGCGGCGGGCAACGACGGCGAGGGGACGGTGAGCTTCCCCGCCAACCTCCCGAACGTGATCGCGGTGGGCGCCGTCGACGGCCGCAAGATCCGCGCGCCCTACTCCAACTTCGGCACCGCGCTCGACGTCGTGGCGTTTGGCGGCGACAACCACCGCGACGACACCGGGCCCAACCTGCGTCCCGACGGCCGTCCCGACGGCATCCTGCAGCAGACCTTCGACCCCGACACCGCGGCCGAAACCGGCCGCTTCGACGATTTCGCGTACTTCTTCGTCGTCGGCACGAGCCAGTCCACTCCCCAGGTCGCGGCGCTGGCGGCCCTCCTCTATCGTCAGGGCATCACCGAGCCCGCGGCGATCCAGGCCTCGATCGAATCGACGGCGGAGGATCTCGGCCCGCCCGGGCGCGACGACACCTACGGTCACGGCCTGCTGCGTCCCCCGGTGGCGCTCAGCGGCCTCGGCCTCAACCGCTAGGACATCGATGACACCCTCGACGAAGGCCTCGTGGTCGCGGCGCGCCTGTCTCGGCGCCGCCCTTGCCGTCCTCTCCGCGCCGATCGCGCGCGCGGGTGAGATCTCGCTCACCGTCGACGGCGGCTGGCACGTCCTCACCAACTCCAGCCAGTCCGCCAAGGCCGTGTTCGACGGGGCGAACGGGGGGCCGACATTTGGCGGCGCGCTCCAGTACGGCATCGGTGAGAGCTTCTTCATTCGCGCGGGGGGGCGCTTCTTCCAGCGCGACGGCGAGCGCGTGTTCGTCGCTGGCCCCGGCCAGCCCGTCTTCCGCCTCGGCCACCCGCTGACCCTCCGCCTCATCCCCGCCTACGGGCTGGTCGGCTTCCGGTTCCTCCAGGGAGCGAAGCTGCGACCGTACGTCGGCGTGGGCGGGGGGGTCACGGTGTACGACGAGGAGAGCGACGTCGCAGGCGAGATCTTCAAGTCGACCGCGACCAAGCCCGGCGGCTACGGCGTGGCCGGCCTCGATTTCGGCCGGGGCGCGATCCGCTTCGGCGGCGAGGTCATGTACTCCATGGTGCCGAAGGTGATCGGGTTCGGCGGGGTGTCCGAGGTCTACGGCGAGGACGACATCGGGGGCTTGACGGCCGTCGTGCGCCTCAGCTTCGTCCACTGACCTCTCCCGCGGCCGCCTTCCGCGCGCTCCACGAGCGCGGCTTCCTCATCCTCCCCAACGCGTGGGACGCCGGGAGCGCACGGCTCATCGAGAGCGCGGGTGCCCGGGCGGTGGCCACCAGCAGCGCCGCCGTGGCCTGGTCGCTCGGCTACCCCGACGGCAACCTTCTCCCCGTCCCGGAGCTGATCGCGGCGGTGAAGCGGATCGCGCGCGTGGTCACGGTGCCCGTGAGCGTCGACATCGAGGGCGGCTATTCGAGCGATCCGGCCGCGGTACGGGACGTCGTCTCGCGCGTGATCGACGCGGGCGGCGTCGGGGTCAACATCGAGGACGGCACGGCGTCCCCCGACCTCCTCTGCGCGAAGATCGAACACGGGCGCGCGGCGGCGGCGAAGCACGGCGTTGCCCTCTTCATCAATGCCCGCACGGACGTCTACCTCGAGAACCTCGTCCCCGCGGAACGGCAGGTGGACGAATCGCTGGCTCGTGCCGCGCGTTACAAAGCCGCCGGCGCGGATGGGATCTTCGTCCCCGGGGTGATCGAGCCCGCAGCGATTCGCGCGATCGCCGCCGCGGTCGGCCTGCCGCTGAACGTTCTGGCCCGGCCCGGCCTGCCTCCCGCGCGCGACCTGGAGGCCCTGGGCGCCCGGCGGCTGAGCGCCGGCTCCGGCATCGCGTCCGCGCTCTTCGGCGCGATGGCATCGCTCAGCGCGGGCTTCCTGCGCGACGGCGATTCCGAAGCCCTGGCCCGTGGCGCGATGCGCTACGCCGACATCAACGCGCTCATGCCCCGGAGCTGAGCCGGTCGCCCCCCGCCCGGACCCCCGACCACCACACCAGCCCGATGAACACGACCTGGATCGCGATCCGCGGCGCCACCGCAGTCACCGGTTTTCCGCCGAGGGTCAGTCCGGCCCGCGCGGCGTGGACGTTGGCGGGAAGGATCGCGAGCAGCAGGACGATCAGCGCCCACGCCGCGACGGGGCGGGTGCGCGGCACGAGCAGGCCGATGGCGCCCGCGATTTCGCACAGGCCCGTGAAGTAGACCATCCCCATCGGGCTCGGGATTCCCGGAGGCATCATCCGCGCCAGGTCGTGGCGCATCGCGTTGAAGTGCGCGACGGCGGTGAACAAGAACATGGCGGCGAGACCCACGCGCACCGCCGCCGGCCAGGACGCGAGCGGTTGGCAGCCGAGCATCCCGGCCAGCCGGGCCACCAGCGTCGTGACGCACAACACCACGAGGACGATCACCGCTCGCGGCCAGTGAGGCGGGCGGCCAGGCGCTTCGGCGCCGTGTTCTCCCATGCCGCGGCGAGGGCGGCGCGGAGGAGCTTCGCGGAAACCGCCTTCGAGCGGGACGTTGGTGGCGTGGGCATGATCCGAAGTTACCGCATGGCGGCGGTCTTCTGCCGCACGCAGACGCAGAAGCCGGCGAAGAGCCGGGGATCGCCGGAAAGGCTGGTGATGCGCTTGCGCAGCGCGGCCGCCGTCGCGTCCACGCCCTTCAGGGCATCGTCCGCCGCCACCCGGATCTCGAGGATGTCCGGCCGCAGCAGGTCATAGCGGGCGAACGTCCAGGGCTTGCCCTTCGTCGCGTCGAGATCGCGGACGTTCATCAGCGGACGGCCGCCCACGAGGGATGCGTGGGCCTCGTAGCGGTCCGGCTCCTGGCCCTCTTCGAGGATGTCCGCCTCGTAAACCCGGTCGCGGATGCGCTTCACGATGATCGTCACCGCCTCGTCGCCGGGATCGGCGCCGGACCCGAGGCATCGCCACGCGCCGACGACCCCGGGATCGATGTCGGCCTGCGGCGCGGGATCGAGCGGAACGGGCGATTCGTAGCAGCCGCCGGCGGCGGCCAGGGCGAGGGTCAGCGCGAGTCGCGCGGGGAGCGTCATCTCAGTGGTGCGCGTCCGTGACGTACTTGCGGATCGCGTCCTTGCCCGCGACCACCGGCTGGCACGTCCACCCCTCCCGGGGCCGTTCCGGCCAGAAGCGCCATCATCGCCACGACTTCGATCATTCGTCCCCCTCCGCGCGCCGACTATATATCCCCCTTCGCCGCCTCGTCCGGATTGGCCTGCTCCGCCCGCGGTCCGGCCAGCGCACGCATGAGGCGTGCGATTTCCTCCGGGCGCATGGGCACGCCCGCCATCAATCCGAGCTCCAGCACGACGCACAGGAACAGCTGACGCCATCGAGGACGCTTCGCGAACATGGCTCACTCCAGCTCTCACACGGAAACACCACGCCGATGTCGGTTCTTGTGTCTAGGCGAGCGGCGGAGCGCGGGCGGGAACGCTGGCTCGGGGGTCTTTGTCCGGCGCCCCCGACGGAACGGCATGGTGAAGCCACGCGGCGCCGGCGGGGGCGCCGAAAGCGGGCGCGGCCGGGATCAGGAACGGCTGCGGGCCCGCGCCGGCGGGCAGGGCCAGCGCGAAGACGAGTGCGACGATGCCGAGCGCGGCCAGGAATCGCGTCATTCGCGCCGCCGGTCGCCGAGCCCCATCTGATCGAGGACGGTCGCATCCTCGCGCCACTTCTGCCGCACCTTCACGAAGAGGCCGAGGAACACTTTCGCCTGCAGGAAGGCCTCGATGTCCTGGCGCGCGGCGGTGCCGATCGCCTTCAGCATCGACCCCCCCTTGCCGATCACGATCGCCTTCTGCGTGTCGCGCTCCACGAAGATCGAGGCCTCGATGCGGACGATCTCCGGCCCCTCCTCGAAGGAGTCGACCATGACGCCGGTGCTGTACGGCAGCTCGTCGCGGGTCAGGCGCAGGATCTTCTCGCGCACCATCTCGGCCACGAAGAACCGCTCGGGCAAGTCGGTCAGGAAGTCGTCGGGATAGAGTGCCACCCCCGCGGGGAGATGGGCGATGAGGCGCGCGGTCAGCACGTCCACGTTGTCGCCGTTCATGGCCGAGACGGGGACGACGTCCGCGAAGTCGAGCAGGTGCCGGTATTGCTCGATGACGGACAGGATCTTCGTCTTCGGGATGGCGTCGACCTTGTTGAGGGCGAGCACGACCTTGCGGCCAGACTCCTTCAGCAGGTCGCGCACGTACTTGTCGCCGGGACCGTAGGACTCGGTCACGTCGACCACCCACACCGCCACGTCCACCTGCGCGAGGCTCTTCACCGCCGAGTCCACCATCCGCTCGTTCATGCGGTGCATCGGCTTGTGGATGCCCGGCGTGTCGAAGAGCACTACCTGCCCGCCGGGGCGATTCATGACCGCGAGGATCCGGTTGCGCGTCGTTTGCGGCTTGTCGGAGACGATCGCCACCTTCTGGCCGACGAGAGCGTTGACGAGGGTCGACTTCCCCACGTTCGGCCGCCCCACGATGGAGACGAAGCCGGCGTGGAAGGGCGCGGGCGGCGCGGGCTCGTCGTCTTCGATCACGCCTCTTCCTGCTGCGCGTTCCGGCGGAAGCGGACGCGGTGGACGCGCTTGCGCTCGGCGTCCACCACCTCGATCGTGAACCCGCGGTACTCCATCTTCTCGCCCGGCCGCGGAATGCGCCCGAAGGCCGAGGCCACGAGGCCGCCCACCGTTCCCACGTCATCGTCGGCCAGCGACGCCTCGAGGGCCTGCTCCAGGCGGTCGACGTTTACGCGCCCGGCGACGAGGATGGAGCCGTCGGGCTCGATGCTGATCGGCTCCGCCTCCAGGTCGTACTCGTCCTTGATCTCGCCGACGATCTCCTCGACGATGTCTTCCACGGTCACCAGCCCCGAGATGCCCCCGTACTCGTCGATGGCCAGCGCGAAGGTGATGCGCCGGGCCTGGAACTCCTTCAGCAGCTCGGCCACCTTCTTGGTCTCCGGCACCAGGTACGCGTCGCGGACCAGGGGCTGCACGGGATCGGTGGCGGCGCCGTCGTACTCCACCAGGTCCCGCACGCTCAGCACGCCGACGATGTCGTCCAGGTTCTCGTTGTAGACGGGCACGCGGCTGTACTTCGTCTCGCGCAGGACGCGGCGCAGGTCGGCGATCGTCGAATCGGCGGCGAGGGCGACGATGTCCGGCCGCGGCGTCATCACGTCGCGCACCTGGGTGAGGGCGAACCTCTCGACGGCGTCGACCAGGCGGCCTTCGTTGGAGTCGTGGACCGGGGCCGGCGGGACTTCGGGGCTCCCCGCCGCTGTCCCGTTGACCTCCGCATCCTCCGCGCCGTTGATGGCCGCGCGCCGGCGGAGCGCGGAGGCGAGCGGGCGCAGCGCCCGGGCGTAGGCATGGAAGAACGGCACGAGCATGAGGAGGATCCGCTCCGGATTGCGCCACACGAGGCTGTAGGGAAGCGTCAGGCGGAACAGCAGGAGGTAGAGCACCATGAAGCCGACCGTCGCCCCCAGCGCCCAGACGTGGAGATGGTCGGAGGTGAGCAGCATCGTGATGATCACCGTCATGATGACGTGCGCGGTGTAGGTGCCCATGTGGATGGGCATCAGCAGCGTCTGCGGGTCTTCGAGGTAGCGATTGACGAGCTCGGCGCGCGGGTTCTGCTCGAGGTGGCTCAGGCGCCGGCGCTTGACGAGATAGAACGCGGCCTCGACGGACGCGAGGGTCACGGAGAGCACGGCCAACAGGGCCATGGCGACGATGAGCATCGCGATCATCGCGCGGGCCTGCGCAGGCGCTTCTCGAGGCGGTCCATCTCGCCCGCGTCCGACTCGTGGTCGTACCCGAGGACGTGCAGGAACCCGTGCAGCGCCAGCACGTCCAGCTCCTGCGGCAGCGTGCGTCGGAGCTGCTTCGCGTTGGCCTCCGCGGTCTCGACGCTGATCACGATGTCGCCGAGGCTCGGCGTCTGTCCCACGCAGGCCGCGCAAGCGTCGCGACGGACGCCCGCCGGCCCTCCGGCGTGGGACTGGCAAGGGCCGGGAAAGGACAGCACGTCCGTCGGCTTGTCCTGGCCGCGGTACTTCCGGTTCATGGCGTGGAGCGTGCGGTCGCCGGAAAGCACGAGCGCGACTTCACCCTTCACGTCGAGCGCGGACGCGGCGCGGCGGAGGATGCGGGTCAGCCGCGCGGTGTCGACACGGCGGCGGCGCTGGCGATTGACGGCGACGACCGAAAGCCCCGGCGGCGGGGCGCCGCGTCCGCTGCGCATGGATCAGCGGGACGCGTGGCCGGCGCCGAATGCCTCGTAGGCCTTGATCACCGACTGGACGAGGCGATGCCGGACGACGTCCTTCTCGTCGAAGTACACGAACGAGATGCCCTCGACTCCGTTCAGGACCGCGATGGCCTCGACCAGCCCCGAGGTCAGGCCCTTGGGAAGGTCGATCTGCGTGATGTCGCCGGTGATCACGACCTTGGACCCGAACCCGATGCGGGTCAGGACCATCTTCATCTGCTCGGTGGTCGTGTTCTGCGCCTCGTCGATGATCACGAACGCGTCGTTCAGCGTACGCCCGCGCATGAAGGCGATCGGCGCGACCTCGATGGCGTTGCGCTCGAGCAGCCGGGCGACCTTCTCGTAGTCGAGCAGGTCGTAGAGAGCGTCGTACAGCGGGCGAAGGTACGGGTCGACCTTCTCCTGCAGGTCTCCGGGGAGGAAGCCGAGCTTCTCCCCCGCTTCTACCGCGGGCCGCGCGAGGACGATGCGCGCCACCTGCTTGGACAGCAGGCTGCTGACCGCCTGCGCGACCGCGAGATACGTCTTGCCGGTACCCGCGGGGCCGATCCCGAACACCATGTCGTGGTGCTCGATCTGCTCGAGGTACGACCGCTGGTTGAGGCTGCGCGGAACGACGACCTTCTTGCCCCCGCGGATCGCGGACTGCATGAGGTAGTCGCGCAGGCGCGTGTTCGGGTCCTGCCCGAGGAGCTGCGCGGCGAGGCGGACGTCGCCCGCCGACACCGAGTACCCGTCCTTCATCAGGGCGGCCAGCTGGTCGAAGATCTGGCGGACGATCTCCTGGGCGTCGGGCGGCCCCTCGACCGAGAGCTCGGAGCCCTGGGTCTTGATGCGAACCTTGAGCTTGTCCTCGAGGAAGCGGAGGTTTTCGTCGTGGTTCCCGAAGAGCGCTTCCGCGCCCTTCTCCGGCAACGCGACGCGCTTCATTCGGTCGGCAGGCGGAGCGGCAATGAAATCCAGCTTAGCATCTATTTCCGGACCACGACGACGCCCAGATCCCGAACCTGCTCGTCGCGCACGGGCGATGGCGATCCGCTCATGAGGTCGGCCGCGCTGGCCGTTTTCGGGAAGGCGATCACGTCCCGGATCGACGATTCCCCGGCCAGGATCATGACCGTGCGGTCGAGCCCGAGGGCGATCCCGCCGTGCGGCGGCGTCCCGTACTGGAGCGCCTCGAGGAAGAAGCCGAAGCGCTCCTTCGCCTCCTCCTCGGTCATCGAGAGCACCTGGAAGATGCGGGCCTGCAACGCGGAGTCATGGATGCGGAGGCTCCCGCCGCCGACCTCGGTCCCGTTCAGCACGATGTCGTAGGCCTTGGCGCGGACGGCGCCGGGTTCGGTCGCGAGGAGCGGCACGTCCTCGTCGCGGGGCGCGGTGAACGGGTGGTGCAGGCTCGTGTAGCGCTGGGCGCCGGCGTCGAAGTCGAGGAGTGGGAAGTCGGTCACCCACAGGAAACGGAAGGCCCGCTCGTCGACCAGCTTCAGCTCGCGCCCCATCTCCAGGCGAAGGATCCCCATCGCCATCGACAGCGGCTTCGGCGCGTCGATCCCCACCAGCACCGTATCGTCCTTCTGCGCGCCGGCCTTTTCCAGCAGGCGGCGCGCCACGGGTTCGCTCGCCCCCTTCTTCACGAGGTTGGCCACCGCCTCGTCCGTGGACTTCATGGTGAACAGCGGTCGCTTCGTGGCCCGTGCGTCGGGCACGATGCGGCCGAGCCAGAGGTCCTCGTTGATCTTCCGGAGCCGGGTGCCCGAGAGGGCGCCCGCGGCGGGCAAGACGATCGCCCGCGCCCGCGCCCCGTCGGCGATCAGCGCCGGGAAGGAGTCGAGGCCCAGCGTCCTCATCTCGTCCGTCACGTCCGTGATCGGCATTTCGAACCGCAGGTCGGGCTTGTCGCTGCCGTAGCGGTCCATCGCTTCCGCGTACGTCATGCGCGGAAAGGGACGCGGCACGTCCACGCCGACGAGCTTGCACAGCCGGACGAACAGCGGCTCGATGAGATCGACGATAGTGTCCACGCGCGGGAACGACATCTCGACGTCCACCTGCGTGAACTCGGGCTGGCGGTCCGCGCGCAGGTCCTCGTCGCGGAAGCAGCGCACGATCTGGAAGTAGCGATCGAGCCCGGCCACCATCAGGATCTGCTTGAACAGCTGCGGCGACTGCGGGAGCGCGTAGAAGTGGCCGTGGTGCACGCGCGAGGGCACGAGGTAGTCCCGCGCCCCTTCCGGCGTCGACTTGGTGAGCATCGGGGTCTCGATCTCGTAGAACCCCTGCTCGTCCAGGTACCGCCGCGTCTCCATGGTCATCTGGTGCCGGAGGCGGAGGTTCCGCTGCAGCCGCGGCCGTCGCAGGTCGAGGTAGCGGTACTTGAGGCGGATGTCCTCCGCGGTGGCGATGTCGTCCTCGATGGCGAAGGGCGGCGTGCGCGCCTCGGACAGGACGCGGATCTCGCGCGCCAGCACTTCGATGGCTCCGGTCGGCATCTTGGGATTGACGGTGTCCGCGGACCGCGCCGCCACCTCCCCCACGACCGCGATCACGTACTCACCGCGCACCGCTTCCGCGCGCGCGTGCGCCGCCTTCGAGACCTCGGGCTTCGCCACCACCTGGCACACCCCCTCGCGATCGCGGAGGTCGATGAAGATGACGCCCCCCAGGTCGCGGCGCGTGGCCGCCCAGCCCATGAGGGTCACCGTCTTCCCGACGTGCTCGGGGCGGAGCACTCCGCAGTAATGGGTGCGGGTGAGATCGTCCAGCGTGTCAGCCAACGCGCGCCTGTCCTTGCTTGATCACACCAAGGATCCTCTCGATGAGGCGACCCGCGACGAGGTCGAGCCCCATTGTTTCCTGCGTGGAATTCTTCATGTCCCGTACCGTCCACTCGCCTCGGGCCAGCTCGTCCTCGCCCAGGATGGCGACGTACCGCGCGCCCAGCTTGTCCGCGCGCTTCATCTGCGACTTCAGTCCGCGGCCCTCGTAATCCATGAGCACCGCGATCCCGGCTTCGCGCAGCGCGCGCTGCACCCGGAGGGCGTGATCGAGCGCGCCCAGGGCGAGCGGGGCCAGGAACACCGCGCACCGCGGCTCGGCGTCGATCGCCGGGATCGTCATCACCAGCCGCTCCATCCCCAGCGCGAAGCCGATGCCAGAGAGGTCGGGGCCGCCCAGCTCCTCGACCAGGCCGTCGTAGCGCCCGCCGCCGAGCACGCTGTTCTGCGCGCCGAGGTCGCGGCTCACCACCTCGAAGGTCGTGCGCACGTAGTAGTCGAGGCCGCGCACCAGGCGATGGCTGAGGGTGTACGGGATGCCGAGCAGCTCGAGCTGGCGCGTCACCTCCGCGAAGTGATCCCGGCAGTCGGCGCAGAGATGATCGGAGATGCGCGGCAGCCCCTCGATGACGGCCTGGTCCTCGGAGACCTTGCAGTCGAGGACGCGAAGGGGGTTGGTCTCGATACGCCGCTGGCAATCAGCGCAAAGCCGCGAGGCCTGCGCGCGCAGCGCGGTGCGGAGCGTCTCGACGTAGGCGGGCCGGCATTGGGCGTCGCCGACGGAGTTGATGATCAGCTCCCAGCCGGCCAGCCCGCACGCGCGGAGGTATTCGAGGGCCACCTCGATGATCTCGACGTCGACGGACGGGCCCTTGATACCGAAGGCCTCGACGTCCACCTGGTGGAACTGGCGGTAGCGTCCCTTCTGGGGGCGCTCGCGGCGGAACATGGGGCCGAGCGCGTAGACCTTGAGCGCGGGGTCGGTGTTCATGAGGTTGTGCTCGATCACCGAGCGCACGATGCCGGCCGTCGCCTCCGGCCGCAGCGTGAGCGTCGATCCGTCGCGGTCCGGGAAGGTGTACATCTCCTTGGCCACGATGTCGGTCTCGGCGCCGATGCCGCGCGCGAAGAGCTCCGTTTCCTCGAAAACGGGAGTGCGGATCTCGCGGTATCCGTAGCGGCGGAAAAGGTCGTGCGCCGCACGCTCGATGCGGTGCCAGGCCGCCATTTGGTCCGGAAGGATGTCGTGCGTCCCCTTGACGGACCGGATCACCGCTGCGTTTCCGCCAGGTAGCTTTCCTTGTATTCGTAGTAGTTGGCGGCGTACTTCCGCAGGCCCTCGCGCTCCTCCGCCGTCGTCTCGCGGCGCACCTTGCCCGGCACGCCCATGACGAGGCTCCCGCGCGGGACCTTCATCCCTTCCGGGATCAACGTGCCCGCGGCGACGATCGACTCCTCGCCGATGTGCGCGCCGTTCAGGATCGTCGCGCCCATGCCGATCAGGCAGTAGGAATCGATCCGGCAGCCGTGGAGGGTCGCCGAATGGCCGACGGTGACGTGGTCCTCGAGGACGGTCGGGTGCTGGTCCTTGAAGACGTGGACGACGCAGCAGTCCTGGATGTTGGAGTGGGCGCCGATCCGGATGGAGTGGACGTCGCCGCGGATCACGGCATTCATCCAGACGCTGGCGTGATCACCGAGAAAGACGTCGCCGATCACCTGCGCCGAGACGTCGACGTACACGCGTTCGCCGAGCTTCGGCCAGACGCCCTTGTACGGCCGGATCATCGCCGCCCTCCGAAAAAGGCCGAGTCTACCAGACGCGGTCCCGGGCGTGATACACCCCCGGGGTGCCGAAAGACGGGATGGGCGACCGCCTGCGCATCGCGACCGCGCTCCTGGCGTCCGCCCTGATGGCGGCGCCGCTCTGGGTCGGGCGCTTCCTGCCCTTGCTCGACCTCCCCCAGCATCTGGCGCTGGCCACGGTCCTCATCCGCCACGGCGACCCGGCCTGGCAGCTGGCGGCGTACTTCGAGCCGCAGCGTGGCGAGCTGACCCCTTACTGGGCGCACTACATGGCACTCGAAGGTCTCGGCCGCGTCATGTCCGTCGACGCCGCCGCCCGGGTCTTCCTGACCCTGTACGTGTTCACCCTGCCCTGGGCAACGATGGCGCTGGCGCGGGCGCTGGGGCGCGCGCCGTCGCTCGGGCTTCTCGTCGTTCCCCTGGCCCTGAACGCCAACCTCTACTTCGGGTTCATCGCTTACTGCTGGAGCGTGGTCGTGCTGCTGTGGGCGCTCGCGCTTCTGGCGCGTCAGCTGGATGCCCCCTCCGCCCGGCGGGCCGGCGGTCTCGCGCTGCTGGCCGGCGTCCTGTTTTTCTGTCACGTGCAGTCCTTCGCGTTCCTGCTCCTGGCCGCGCCCGTGCTGGCCGTGTGCACCGAGGGGCGTGGGCGGCGCCTGTCGCGCGCGTGGCCGCTCCTCCCCGCCACCTTCATCCTGTTCGTCCCGTGGCTGTACCTCAGCACCACCCCGCGGGCGGGGGCCGACCGCTACTTCCCGCCCCTCGACGACCCGCGGCCGAAATACGAGGCGCCGCTGGCGCGACTCACCGGCTTGCCGGACGCCATCGCGGGCGCGTATCAGGACGGAAGCGACGATTGGATCCTCGCCGCATGGGCAATCGTCGTCGCGGCCGCGATCGTCGTCGGTCGCCACGCGGAGACAACGCCCGTGGCCCCGGTCCTCGCGCTCACCGGCGCCGCGCTCGCCTGCTACTTCGTCCTCCCGGTCTCGATCCAGGGCCAGTGGAACATCGCCGAGCGCTTCGCCTGGACGGCGGCGCTCCTGTCGCCGCTTCTCGCCCGGAAAGCGCCGCGATGGGCTCCGGTCGCCACGATTGCCCTCGCCGCGGTCACCGCGGGGAACGCGGCCTGGCACCATGCCCGGTTCGACCGCGAAGCGGAAGGCTTCGACGAGGCGCTGGCCTCCCTTCCGCGGGGCGCGCGGGTGATGGGCCTCATCTACGATTCCCGCGGCGCGGTGATGCAGCGCTGGCCGTATCTTCACTTCGAGCAGTACGCGATCGTGCGCAACGGCGGCTACGCGGCCCATTCGTTCGCGGCCAACGCGCCGCTCCCCGTCGGGCTGCGCCCCGGCGCGCGTGTCGTCGCGCAAGGCGTCTGGCGCCCCGACCAGTTCCGCTACGATGCTCACGGGGCCTACTTCGATCACTTCCTCGTGCGCGATCCGGGCGGCGCGCACGACCCGCGAGCGCTCTTCGGCGGCGCCGCGGACGAGGTCTACCGCGGCGGCGCGTGGCGCGTGTATCGGGTGTATCGTGACCGTTCCCAACTTCAGAGGATGAACCGTGGCTCCTAACCCTTCCGAACCCCAGCGCGCCGCGTTCAACGGCAACCGCCGCGTCCCCGCGCCCGTCAACGAGCCGGTGCGCTCGTATGCGTCGGGATCGCCGGAGCGCGCGGAGCTGAAGGCGCGCCTCAAGGCCATGGCCGCCGAGCGCATCGACATCCCGCTCGTCATCGGCGGCAAGGAGATCCGCACCGGGCGGACGGGGCAGGCGGTCATGCCCCACGACCACGCGCACGTCCTCGCCGACTGGCACAAGGGGGGGTCGGAGCACGTCACGCAGGCGATCGACGCCGCGACGGTCGCCGCCCGCGACTGGTCGACGTGGAGCTGGGAGGATCGCGCCGCCATTTTCCTGAAGGCGGCCGAGCTCCTGACCACCACCTGGCGGTCGACGCTCAATGCGGCCACCATGCTCGGCCAGTCCAAGACCGCGTTCCAGGCCGAGATCGACGCCGCCTGCGAGACCATCGACTTCTGGCGCTTCAACCCCTATTTCGCGCAGGGCCTGTACGACGAGCAGCCCCTCTCCGACCACTCGATGTGGAACCAGATCGACTACCGGCCGCTGGAGGGATTCGTCTACGCGGTGACGCCTTTCAACTTCACCGCGATCGGCGCCAACCTGCCCACCGCACCCGCGCTCATGGGCAACACCGTCCTCTGGAAGCCGGCCTCTTCCGCGATGCTCTCCGCGCACTGGCTGCTGCAGCTCCTGCAGGAAGCGGGCCTGCCGCCCGGCGTGATCAACCTGGTCTACGGCGGCGGCGCGAAGATCGGCGACCCGGCGCTCGCGAGTCCCGAGCTCGCGGGAATCCACTTCACCGGCTCGACCCCGGTCTTCCAGTCGATGTGGAGGACCGTCGGCGAGAAGATCGCGTCGTATCGGAACTACCCGCGGATCGTCGGGGAGACCGGCGGCAAGGACTTCATCGTCGCGCACCCCTCCGCGGACATCGACGCGCTCGCCACCGCGATCGTGCGCGGCTCCTTCGAGTACCAGGGGCAGAAGTGCTCGGCGGCCTCGCGCGTCTTCGCGCCGTCGAACCTCTGGCCCGCGCTGATGGGCAATACGGTGGTGTGGAAGCCCGCGGCCACGGCCGCGCTCAGCAACTACATGGTGATGCGGCTGCTCGAAGAGGCGGGCCTTCCTCCCGGCGTCATCAACTTCGTGCCCGGCGATTCCCAGCAGATCAGCGAACGGGTCCTGGCCGATCGCGGGCTGGCGGGGATTCATTTCACCGGATCGACCGCCGTCTTCCAGACGCTGTGGAAGGGCGTGGCGTCGCGACTCGAGCAGTACGCCTCGTACCCGCGGCTGGTGGGGGAAACCGGCGGCAAGGACTTCATCCTGGCCCACCCCAGCGCGGATGCCGAAGCGCTGGCGGTGGCGATGGTGCGGGG
>JANMPI010000353.1:0-9970 GCA_031369785.1 Acidobacteriota bacterium | reverse complement strand
GAGGGCGGGATCGAAGCGCACACCGTGGCCGAGGTGCGCAAGGCGGGCATGGAGACGCAGGTCGCGCTCATCTCGTTCGCGCGGACGGCGCTGCTGCGCTGCCGGTCCTTCGCACCGGACATCCTGCGCGGGCATCTCTTCCATCGCGCGTCGGTGGAGGACGTGCTGGCCGGCGCGCGCGAGATCGCGAGCACGCTCGTCCTGCCCGAGAAGGGGATGCTGTCCGTCGAGCTGCGCGACCGCGCGCGGGCGGCGGGAATCAAGGTCGCGTCGTGGGTGGTCGACGATCCCGCGGAGCTCCGCGCGCTGGCCGAGTTCGACCTTTACGGCATCGGGTCGAACCGCCCGGCGGAGATGATGGACGCCATCCGCGGCGAAGGCTGATCAAGGGCGTGGCCCGCATCATCGATCTCACCCTGGAGACCTGGGCGCTCGCGGTCTGTCAGCTCGCCGCCCGGTCGGCGATTCCGTCGTGGGCCACCCGCAGCGCGTTCTACGCCGTCGTCCAGTCGCCCGGCGAGCTGACCATCGTCTGCGACGCCGCCACCGTTCCTTCGGATGTCCGATCGCAGACCGGTTGGCGATGCTTCAGCCTCGCCGGTCCGATCGCCTTCACGGAGACGGGCGTCGTCTCGTCGCTCGCCGTCCCGCTGGCCGCCGCGGGCGTCGGCATCTTCGTGATCTCGACCTTCGACACCGACTACCTGCTGGTCCCGGGCGAAAAGCTGGAGACGGCGCGGGCGGCGCTGGAAGCCGCCGGCCACCGCATCGCGGCGCGCTGATCGCTAGCCGAGCTCGTCCAGGCGATAGACCAGCCGCGCGGGGCCCATCCGCAGCTCGTCCCCGTTTCGGAGCGGGCCCGTCTCCACCTTGCGCCCGTTGATGAAGCTGCCGTTGCGGCTCTTCAGGTCCACGACCACGAACCCGTCCGCCGATCGGTCGAGGCGGGCGTGGAACGACGACACCTTGGGATCGGAGACCACGATGTCGTTGTTGCGGTGGCGGCCGACGGTGTAGGTGTCGCGGGTCAGCGGGAACGACGTCTCGGTGCCGTCCTCCTTCATCAGGAGGAGGCGGCTCGTGGTCGGCTTTCCCTGCTGGCCGACGTACTGCACCGCGGCCTTGTTCACGATCTCGTGCGTGTCGTCCTGCTCGCGCGGCGCGCGCACGCCGGACTGGAACTGCACCGTCGCGCCGGTGGGCATCTTCCCCTCCGCGCCCTGGTGCGTGGGATGCGCGCTCGTCGGCGGCGCGGGGACCGAAGTGACCGGCGGCGGCAGCACGGCCGCGAACTTCGCCATCACCAGGCGATGCAGGATCTCGAGCGTAGCCAGCTCGTCGGGATTGCCGACCAGCCGGCAGATCTCGCTCAGGCTGCGCCGGCCGTCGAGGAGGAAGAAGACCTTCCATTCCTCCGGCGTCATGGTGACGCTGTGCTTGACGCGATCGGGGTTGGCCATCGCCTCGACGATCATGTCCTTGTCGGGGAAGATCCCGGACAGGCGGCCGCGCTCGTCGATACGCCGGCTGCCCTCCATGATCAGGTTCTGCAAATCCATGATCAGCGTGACCGCGGTCGCGGGCGGCGGCACCTTGTCCCAGAAGGTGAAGACGCCGTCCTTCCACTCGAAGGTGTCGAAGATCACCTCCGACACCTGCACCTTCAGGAAGGACGCGAGCTCGGCCTCGGTGAGGAGGTGCTCCGCGAGCAGGGCCTGGCCGAGGCGATAGCCGCGGCCGCGATGGCCGTCGAGCGCGCGGGAGAGCGCTTCCGCGGTCACCTTGCGCATGCGGATGAGCATGTCGCCGAGGCGCAGGTCGTCGCGGCTCGACGTCGCGAACACCGGGTTGCCGTCGCGGATGAAGAGCTTGGTCTCCTGGTCCGCGCGCTCCATGGCGAGCAAACCGCTGCGCCGCCCCATGTTCAGGAACGTGAGCACGTCCGGCACCTCGAACCGCGCGAGGCTGCCTTCGAGAACCTTGTCCATTGGCGGCCGGATTCTAGCCTGTTCGCGCGGGTGCCCGGGATTGACGGCCTAAAGCCCTCCACGCAGGTTCGCAAACGGGGCCAGCCGCCCCTCGTCGCGGCGCAACAGGGCGACCAGCCGGCCGCCGAAAAGCGCGCGGACCGGCCCGTCCGGCTCGGGGAAGCCGGCGGGCACGCTCCACCCGGGTGGCGTGACCACTCCGGCCGCAATCGGCTGGCCCTGCGCGACGCGGCGCGACTCGTCGTCGTCGAGCGGGCGCGCGGCGAGCCACGGGAAGAGCCGCTCGCCGGTCACCGGGACCTGGTGACCGGCGCCCGGATCGCTCCAGGGGCCGATCGCCGTGCGCTGCAATGCGTGCAGGTGCGCGCGGCAGCCGAGCGCGCGGCCCAGGTCGCGCGCCAGCGATCGCACGTAATATCCGCGCCCGCAGCGCAGGAACAGCCGGCTGGTGGCCCGCGAGGCGTCGTGCCCGAGCCACCGCGCTTCGTGGAGGAGCACGCGTCGGGCGGGCAACACGAAGACCTCGCCGCGATGGGCCTTCCGGTACGCGTACTCGCCTTCCACGCGTTGCGCCGACGTCAGGGGCGGCACCTGGTCGCGCCAGCCGACGTGCTCCGCCAGGGCGGGTGCCAGGCGCTCGGGCGCGAGGTCGCGCGCGTCTCCCGTCGCGACCACGCTGCCCAGGGGGTCGCCGTTGTCGGTCTCCGCGCCCCAGGCCACCTCGGCCACATATTCCTTCGGCACGTCGTGCAGCAGGCCCACCGCGCGGGTCGCCTGGCCCAGCGCGACGATCAGCAGGCCGGAGGCGAACGGATCGAGCGTGCCGGAATGGCAAACCGGCAGGTTCCCCGTGGCCGCCGCCACCGCGCGCGTCACCTCGGCGCTGGTCGGCCCGACCGGTTTGTGAAGCAACAGCAGGCCCGGGCTGGCCACCACAACTAGCGCTTTCCGGGCAGCCCCGGCGCGCGGCGCTTGCTTCCGTGCGCCTTGCGCGAGCGCATGGGACGGACGCCGCCGAGAGGGACGAAAAGCAGGCCGAGCGCGGCCGCCGCCAGGCCGATGTCGAGCGAGCCGACCCAGAGGCCGTGCACCATCCCCCGCCCCCAGGCCGCACCGCCGAGGGCAAGCAGCAGGAGCGGCGGCGCCATCGCGACCAGCACGCCCGACTTGCGGCGGGCGACGCCGGAGAAAAGGGCGGGCAGCGCCAGCACCCAGAGGGCGGGCACCAGATGACGCGACATCAGGAAGGCGGCGCCCACCGCGTGCAGGAGTCGCGCGGCCAGCGGCCATCCGCCCGCCCGGTAGCCGCCGACGAGGCCGGGAAGAAGCGCGGCCACACCGATCACCCACAACGCACGCGCACCGACCACATGGCCAAAGGCCGCGAACCAGTCGCGCTCCGCCGCGCGCGACGGCGGAAGCGCCGCCACCGCGCTCACGGCCCCGACCACCGCCGTCCCCATCCGTCCCAGCGCCGCCGCATCGAGCTTGTCCGGCGTATCCGTCGCCTGGTGATACCAGGGATAGAAGCGCGTGAACGTCGAGTCGGACGTGAACGCGGCGGGGAGCCCCGATTGCAGGAAGGAGAGATCGTCACCGTAGAGGCCGACGCGGAAGGTGCGCACGGCGGGCTGATAGAGCCACGACAGGAAAGGATCGCCGACGCCGAGCTCCACGCCGCCGCGGCGCGAGCCGTCGAGCATCGCGCGCATCACTCGCTCGGGGGCGATGGTGAGGCCCTCGGGACGCATCGGGTCCGCATAGGCGATCGGATGGACGACCGGCGTCCCTTCGCGCCAGCCGCACATCTCCACCACGACGGCGCCGACGAGATCGCGTGCGCGTGCCTCGAGCCCCTTCACGTAGGCGCGCGAGCCGGCGGTGGTCGTCTTGCCGGTGGCCCAGGCTTCCTCGCCATCGAACGACACGAATACCAGCGTCCGCGGCCGCGGCATCGCCCCCAGCACGCGGGCCGTCTCGATCATGACCCCGACCCCGGCGGCATCGTCGTAGGCCCCGGTCGAGCCGGGCGCGGTGTCGTGGTGCGCGCCCACGACCACGAACTCCGGCGACGCGCCGGGGAAGGTCGCCACCACGTTCGCGCCGCGGATCCCATGGCTCTCGAAGGACTCGAGGCGCACCTCGCCCCCCGCCGTCCGCAGCTGCGCGGCGATGTACGACGCGGCGGCCTGGGTGCGGGGCGAGCCCCACGGGCGCGGCCCCAGCGCGGACAGCGCGGACGCGTGACGGAGCGCCATGGCGCCGTCGACGCTTGCGGCCAGGAGCAGGACGGCAGTGGTCATCATCGTGGGCGGGGCATTATGGGTGATCCGGCATCCGCGGGGGTTCCTGTTACAATCCGCGTTATTCGTTGGAGGTGTGCGCGTGCGCTTCGTTCTCGCCGTCGCGGCCCTGGCCACCGCGGTCCCCGCCGCCGCGGGAAGCATCACGGGCCGCATCGACCTCGTGGACAAGCCGGGCCGCCGGGGCTCCGACCTGTCCGACGTCGTGGTCTACCTCGACGACGTGAAGGTGAAGCCGCGGCCCGCCACCGCCACCGTGGTGATGAAGGGCAAGGCGTTCAGCCCGCACGTGGTCGCGATCCCGGTCGGCGGCACGGTCGAGTTCCCGAACGAGGACCCGATCTTCCACAACGCGTTCTCGGTCTCCGGCGACAACCGCTTCGATCTCGCGCTCTACAAGCGGCCAAAGACGGGAACGCAGACCTTCCAGCATCCCGGCGTCGTGAAGGTCTACTGCAACATCCATCCGCAGATGAGCGCGGTGGTCGTGGTACGCGACAACCCGTACTTCACCAAGGCCGCGCCCGACGGGACCTTCTCCGTGGACAACGTGCCCGCGGGCCGGCACACCGTGAAGGCGTGGCACGAGCGCGCGGGTGAAGCGGCGGTCGAGGTCACGGTGCCGGAGAAGGGCGCGGTCACCGCGGCGCTGCGCCTCGACGCCACGACCTACAAGCGCGAGCAGCACAAGAACAAGTTCGGCCGGGACTACTCCAGCGACGAGAAGTACTGACGCATGGGGCTGACCCAGAAGATCCTGCTCTTCGCCAGCGCGCTCGTGGTCGCGCTGGTCGCCACCTCCCTCGCGTTCACGACCATCCAGGCCGGCGGGCTGGCGCGGGAGAACGTCGCCCAGGGGCTGACCGACACCCGGCAGGTCTGGGAGACCTTCCAGGCCGATCGCTTCAACAAGCTGAAGCTCGGGATCCGCGTCCTCGGCAACGACCCGTACTTCAAGGCCGTGATCGAGACCGATTCCGCCACCCTCCTCGACACGCTGCGCGAGCGCAACCAGGAGCTGAAGGCCGACTTCTTCATCGTCACCGATCCGGGCGGCGTCATCATCGCCCGCACCGATCGTCCCGGGGTACGCGGCGAGGACCTGTCCAAGGACCCGCTGGTGCAGAAGCCGCTGGAGGGCGAGGAGGCGGCCACGGTGTGGCGGCAGGGCGAGCGGCTCTTCCACGCCGTCTCGGTGCCGATGATCACCGACGGCGACCTGAAGGGCGTCCTCATCGCCGGCTTCGCGCTGAACGAGGCGCTGGCGTCGGACATCCGCAAGCTGACCCACAGCGAGATCGTCTTCCTCACCCACGCCGCGGGACAGCCCGCGCACATCTCGGTCTCGTCGCTGGGCACCAAGGAGACGGCGCTCATCAACGCGCTGGGCAGCGACGCGTACGCTGCCGCCAACACCGCGAGCCTCGGCGCCTTCGAGATGGAGCTCGACGGCGACCGCCACGTCGGCATCCAGGTCCCGCTCAAGGCCGCGACCGGCGAGGTCGTCGGCTCGCTGATCGCGCTGCGCAGCATGGACAACGAGATGGCGGGCTTCCGCCGCTTCCGCCGCAGCCTCGTGCTCGTCTCGCTGGTGGTGATGATCCTCGGCCTGGCCGTGGCCTACGTCGTCGGGTCGCGCATCACCGGGCCCGTGCGCACCCTCGCGGACATGGTGGAGCGCGCGCGCAGCGGCTCGTACGCGGGCAAGGTACAGGTGGACAGCCACGACGAGATCGGCGATCTCGCGCGTACCTTCAACAGCCTGCTGGCGGACCTGCGCGAGAAGGAGCACCTCATCGGCTTCCTCCGCGAAGGCATGACGATGATGAAGAAGGGCGGCGCGCCCGGCCGCGCTTCGACCACCGACCCGGCGTACGCGACCACCGCGGCGGGAGGAGGCGAGACGATGAGCCTCGGCGGCGTGACCGCGGGCATGGACGGCGGCCCCGCCAGGGGCAGCCTGTTCGCCGATCGCTACGAGGTCCTGGGGACGCTGGGCAAGGGCGGGATGGGCGTCGTCTATCGCGCGCGGGATCTCACCCTCGACGACATCGTCGCGCTGAAGGTGCTGCGCAGCGAGATGCTGAAGGACGACCCCACGCACCTCGAGCGCTTCAAGCAGGAGATCAAGCTCGCCCGCCGCATCACCCACCGGAACGTCCTGCGCACCCACGATTTCGGCGAGTCGGCGGGAACGCCGTACATCTCGATGGAGTACCTCGAGGGCGTCACCCTCAAGGACCTGATCAAGAACAAGGGCGCGCTGCCCGTCCCCGTCGGCCTGCGCATCACCAAGCAGATGTGCCAGGGGCTCGAGGCCGCGCACCACCAGGGCGTCGTGCACCGCGACATCAAGCCGCAGAACATGCTGATCCTGCCCGAGACGGGCGACCTGAAGATCATGGACTTCGGGATCGCGCGGGTACAGGAAGTGAAGGGCGAGCCCGGCCTCACCACCGCCGGCACGGTGATGGGCACGCCCGACTACATGTCACCGGAGCAGGCGCAGGGACTGGCCGCCGACTTCCGGTCCGACATCTACTCGCTGGGGATCGTTCTCTTCGAGGTCTTCACCGGCGCCCTGCCCTTCACCGGCGACACCATGATGCAGATCGTCCTCGCGCACATCCGCAACCCGCCGCCGGCGCCGCGGACCGTGAACCCGCGGGTGCCGGAGCGGCTGGAGGCGATCATCCTGAAGTGCATGGAGAAGGATCCCGCGCGCCGGTATCAGTCGGTGAAGGACCTGCTCGACGACCTCGACGAGGTGTCGGCTCAGGTCGGGTCGACGGCGCCCGCCACCGCGGCCTAGGTCAGCGGGACGCGCTTCGTCGTCTCGACCGTGTGCCCGCGGTCGTCGATGAACCGCACCGCGATCACGAACTCGAGCGTCGGCTGATGGCCCACCGGGAACGGATACCCCTGGATGACGAAGCGCAAGGGCAGGCGGCCGCTGGCCTCGACGCGATCGGTGCCGGCGTTGGTCCGCAGCCAGGCCGAGTCCAGCCGGCTCTGGCTGTCATTGCGGGCCGCGATCACGTTGTAAACCGTCACGTCCACGAACTCGAGACGGCCGCCGAGCCCGCCGCTCTCGGTCACCGTCACGGTGGCGTCGAGCGACCCGAAGCAGTTGGTGTTTCCCGCCGGACACGTCACGAGCAGACGCAGCGGATCGGGGGCGACGGTCACCGCGATCACGGACAGCGTCGGCTGCACGGGGTCCTCGTAGTGGACGTGGCAACCGGCGAAGGCGAGGGCAAGGATGATGACGGACAGCTTCATCCCTCGATGATGCACCGAGGCCTACGCACCACGGGTCCGGACCACGCGCCCCCTGTGACGTCGCGCACGGCCGCGATCAGACGACGGTGGTCGCGAGCTGCTGGGAGAGCACGTCGAGCGAGCGGTTGAGCGACGCGGGCAGGCGGTTTCCGAAGCGATCGAAGAACGCCCTGATCTCCGGGATCTCGGCCGCCCACTCGTCGCGGTCGACGCGCAGCAGCTCGTCGACTTCGGCGCGCGAGAGGCCGAGGCCGTCGAGGTTCAGCGCGTCCGGCGTCGGCACCAGGCCGACCGGGGTCTCGGTCGCGCGCCCACGCCCCTTCACGCGGTCGATCATCCACAGCAGCACGCGGAGGTTCTGACCGAACCCGGGCCACAGGAAGCGGCCGTCGTGGCCGGTGCGGAACCAGTTGACGTGGAAGATCGCGGGCGGGTTTTTCAAGCTCGCGCCGACCTTCAGCCAGTGCGTGAAGTAGTCGCCCATGTTGTAGCCGCAGAAGGGCAGCATCGCCATGGGATCGCGGCGCACTACGCCGACCTGGCCGGTAGCGGCGGCCGTCGTCTCCGATCCCATCGTGGCCCCGGCGAACACGCCGTGGTCCCAGTCGCGGCTCTGGAAGACGAGCGGCGCGACGCGGGCGCGGCGCCCGCCGAAGACGATGGCGGACAGCGGCACGCCCTGGCCGTCCTCCCAGCGCGGCGACATGCTCGGGCACTGGCGCGCGGAGACGGTGAAGCGCGAGTTGGGATGCGCGGCCTTGCCGGTGCGGTCCCACGGCTTGCCGCGCCAGTCGATGAGGTGCGCGGGGGGCTGCTTGTCCTTGCCTTCCCACCACGGGAGGCCGTCGGGGGTGACGGCGACGTTGGTGAAGATCGTGTCATGGCTGATCGTCGCCATCGCGTTGGGGTTGGTATCCGGGCCGGTGCCGGGCACCACGCCGAAGAAGCCCGCCTCCGGATTCACTGCCCACAGCCGCCCGTCGGGACCGGGCCGGAGCCACGCGATGTCGTCCCCGACCGTACGGACCTTGTAGCCCTGGCGCTCGAACGGCGACACCAGCATCGCGAGGTTGGTCTTGCCGCAGGCGGACGGGAACGCGGCGCCGATGTAGTGCGTCTCCCCGTCCGGCAGCTCGAGCTCGAGGATCAGCATGTGCTCGGCCATCCAGCCCTGGTCGCGCGCCATCGTGCTCGCGATGCGGAGCGCGAAGCATTTCTTGCCGAGGAGCGCGTTGCCGCCGTATCCGGAGCCAACGCTCCAGATGAGCCGCTCCTCCGGGAAATGGACGATGAACCGCCGCTCCGGCGAGAGGTCGCCCAGGGAATGCAGGCCGGGGACGAACTCTTCTCCGCCGCCGAGCTGCTGCAGGGCCGCGGCGCCCATGCGGGTCATGATCCGCATGTTGGCCACGACGTAGGCGCTGTCCGTCACCTCGATCCCGACCTTGCTGAAAGGCGACCCCAGCGGCCCCATCACGTACGGGATGACGTACATCGTGCGGCCCTTCATCGCGCCCTGGAAGAGCGGGCCAACCTTCGCCTTCGCCGCCTCCGGGTCCATCCAGTTGTTGGTGGGGCCCGCGTCGGCTTCCTCCCGGCTGGAGATGAAGGTCAGGTGCTCGGTGCGGGCGACGTCGGTGGCATGGCTGCGGTGGAGCGTCGATCCGGGGGCGACGACGGGGTGGAGGGCCTGGAGCGTGCCGTCGGCGAGCATGCCCTCGGTGAGTCGATGGTTCTCCTCCGCGGAGCCGTCGCACCACGCAACGCGATCCGGCGTCGTCGTGCGCGCGACCTCGTCAACCCATTTCTCGGCTGGCGTCATGGGGCTCCCACGTAAACGGCAATTTTAGTCGAAGGGGGGCCGTGGCACCATACGGCGTGACGCCGCTGATCCCTCTCGCCGTTGCCGCCGTCCTGCAGGTCGCGGCGGTCCAGCCGGCGGACCGCGACACGTGGGCGCGGCACGCGCAGTCGATGCTGGCCGCGGGCCAGCTGCGTGTCCGCCGGACGCAGGCCGACACCCTCGTCCCCGGCCGGCATCACACGCGCCTGACCCAGATCCATCGCGGCGTGCCCGTCCTCGGCGGCGAGCTGGTGGTGCAGGAGGACGAGGTGCAAACGATCTCGGTGCTCGGATCGCTCTACGAAGGGATCGCGATCGACACCGACGCCCGCCTGTCCGCCGGTGCCGCCCTGGACGTCGCCGCGCGGGTCACGGGCACGTTCCTCGGCCGCACGCGCGTGCCCGAGCTCGCGGTGCTCCCTCACCCCGACGGTACGTTCCGCCTCGTGTACCCCGTCCGCGTCTTCACGGGGACCGATCTCGAGATCCTCTACGTCGACGCACGGACGGGGGGGATCGCCTGGCGGCGCAGCGACCTGAAGCGCCAGGCCGCT
>JANMPI010000329.1:0-17212 GCA_031369785.1 Acidobacteriota bacterium | reverse complement strand
GCGAGCCCGAGGTACGCGTCCGGGTACGCCTTGTTGCGGTTCAGGCTGCTGCGGAACCAGTTCGCGGCCTCCGCGTTGTTCTTCTCCTCGAAGTAGGCCTGGCCGAGGTTGCGCGCCGAGATCTCCGGGGTGGGGTTGGTGGGATCGTTGAACGCGGCGAGGAACTCCGCCTTGCCCTCCTGCCGCTTGCCGGCGAGCACCAGGGCCATGCCGAGGTCGTTGCGCACGTCGGCGTAGTACGGGTTCAGCTCGAGGGCCTTGCGAAACGCGCCCACCGCATCGTCGAAGCGCTTCAATGTCGCGTAGGCCAGGCCGAGCCCCTTGTGGAAGTAGGGATTCTTCGGGTCCTGCTTGATCGCGTTCTGGAACTCCTCGAGGGCGAGCTTGGGCCGCCCGTCGCGGAGATGCGTGAGGCCGGCGTTGAAGCGCGCCTCGGAGTCGTTGGCCGGGGCCTGCGCCCACGCGGAGGAGGAGATGCAGAGCACGGCGGCAACGGCCGCGAGACGGAAGGATGAAAGCATGATGGGCCTCTTGATCAAGCGGTTGCCTGTCTCGCCACGACGGCGGCGCGGGTAGCCTTGCCGGGATTGAGCTCGCCGGCGGCGCTCGCCTGCTCCATCGCCGTCACGCAGCCGACGTCGAACTTCTTGCCGGCGAGAAAGCGCAACCGCGCCAGGGCGGCCTCCGGCGTCATCGCCTTCGAGTACGGCCGGTCGGTGGTCATCGCGTCGAACGCGTCCGCCACGCAGACGATGCGCCCGAGGAGCGGGATCTCCTCGCCCTTCAGGCCATCGGGGTAGCCGGTGCCGTCCCAGTTCTCGTGGTGCATGAGCCCCGCCCCGGCCATCTCCTTGAGCAGCGGCACCGCCTCGAGGATGTGCTCGCCCTTCCGCGGATGCTGCTTCATGATCTCGTACTCGTCCTCGGTGAGCGCCGCGGGTTTGCGCAGGATCTTGTCCTCGATCCCGATCTTGCCGACGTCGTGGATGATCCCCGAGAGGTGGACGTTCGCCACCTCCTCCTCCGACATGCCCATGAACTTGGCGATGCGCGCCGAATAGAAGGCGACGCGCTCGGAGTGCCCGCGGGTGTAGGGGTCCTTCTCGTCGATGGCGTTGGCGAGCATGCGGATCGAGCCCATGAACAGCTGCTTGTTCACCGTGGCCTGGCGGAGGATCTCCTGCACCGACTTCTCGATCTCCGTACCCATGGTATTGAAGGCGTCGGCCAGCTCGCCCACCTCGTTGCTCGCCGTCACGTCGACGCGCGTCGCGTACTCGCCGCCCGCCAGCCGCCGCGCGCCGCGCACGAGGTCGTGGATCGGCCGCGAGATGCGGCCGGCGTAGAGCGTGCCGAACACCCCGGCCGCGACGGTGACCAGGGCCACGAGCCACAGCGACTGCCAGCCCATCTGGATCGCGCTGTAGTACGCCTTGTCGGTCTCGACCTGCACGAACGCGCCCCAGCCGGTGTCGGGCACCGACGCGTACGTCCCCAGCATCTCGACCTTGCCCTTCGGAGTATCGAGGACGAAGGGCACGGTGGCGCCGGCACGCCCGTGGTACTCACGGAACTGGCGGACGATCTCCACGTTGGAGACGTCGAGGTCGCCGGTCAAGCGGCTCGGGTCGGAGTGCGCGACGAGGTGGCCGCGGCCGTCGACGACATAGACGTCGAAGAGCCCCTCCTGGCCCATCTCCCGCGTGCTCGTCCAGAGCGGGCCGAGGCTCGCCACCACGAGGACGACGCCTTGCACCTTTCCGTCGCCCGGCTTCACCGGCTCCGCGAGGACGATTACCGGCTCCTGCAGCGACGTCGAGATCACGGGGTGGCTGACCATCGCCTTGTTCTCGAGACCGCGCCGCCAGCCCTCTTCGATCAGCCGCTCGATGCCCGGCTCGAGGAGCTGCACTCCCGAGCGCGCGCCCGACCCCGTCGCGTCCACGACGCTCACGTACACGAACGGGCTCGGCCCGTCGATGTAACGCTGCAACCCCTGCTCGTCGCGGATGCGCGCGACGCGGCCCTGGAACTGGCCCGGGCCCACGTCGACCTCGAGAGTCCGCGCGATCGCCGTCACCTGTGCCTCGAGGCTCTTCAGGTAGGTCGACACCTGCTGCGAGAGGCTGCGCGCCTTGTCGAGCTGGATCGACTTCTGGTCGAGCTCGAGGATGTCGCGGCTCTTGGAGACGAGCGTGTAGGACGTCCAGAGGAGAGGGACCACGCCGACGGCGAAGAGGAGGAAGAGGAGCGATACGAGGATGCGGCCACGCCGCACCTTGGGGGCCACCACGGGCTCCGCCGGCTTCGGCGTCATCCGCTCCGGCGCCGTCCTCGGCGGCGTCAGGGGAGGCGGCGTTCAGGCCTCCCGCGAGGCGGCGCTGGGAGGCGGCGTGGCGTCGGCGACGCGGAGGGAGGCGAGCACCTCGAAGGCTTCGACGACGTTCTTCTTGCCCTTCAGCGTCACCCGCCCGAGGCTCTTGCAGTCGAACTCCTCGCGGGCGGCGTTGTACGTGTTCTCGCCGATGACGATCATCATCGGCTGCGCCACCGAGCTCTCGAGGCGGCTCGCGATGTTCACGGTGTCGCCGAGCACCGTGTATTCCTTCTTGTTGATGCTGCCGATCTCGCCCGCCACCGCGCTGCCGCTGTTGATCCCGATGCGGATGCGCAGCAGGGGGCCTTCCTTGCGCTCGGCGTTGAATTCCTCGAGCCGCTCGCGCATCTCGAGGGCGGCGCGGATGGAGCGGACTGCGTGGTCCGGCATGTCCAGGGGGGCGCCGAAGACGGCCATGATCGCGTCGCCGATGTACTTGTCGAGCGTTCCTTCGTGCTTGAAGATCACGTCCGTCATGCGCGAGAGGTAGTCGTTCAGGATGAGCGAGACCGCGGCCGGGCTCATCTTCTCGGACATGCTCGTGAAACCGACGATGTCCGCGAAGAGCACGCTCACGTCCTTGGTCTCCGGCACGCCGAGGGCGAAGCCCTGTGATTCCGCGGTGGCGAGGATGCGGTTGGTGACCTGCGGGGACAGGAAGCGCCCGAGCCGCTCGCGCTTCTTCTCCTCCGCCACGAGCTTCTGGTTGAGGCGCGCGCGCTCCACCGCCACCGCGGCGTAGTTGGCGAGCGCGGTCAGGAGATCGAGGTCGTTCAGGCCGAAGCAGTTGGTGAGCATCGGCGAATCCACGTGGATGATGCCGATGACGTGGTCCTTGTTCCAGAGCGGCGCGCACATCGCACTGCGGATGCCGTGGAAGCGGATGGAATCCCCGGCCCCGAAGCGCGGGTCGACCAGCGCGTCGGAGGTCAGGATGGACACGCGGTCCTTCATGACCCGGTCCGCGATCGTCTTCGAGATGCTGATCTTCCCCGAGTCGGCGCCTTCCGCGTTCCGGTGCTTGATGACCATCGGGATCAGCTTGTCGGAGCCTTCCTCGTTCAGCATCAGGAAGCCGCGGTCGGCGGGGACGTGCTCGAACACGATCTCCATGACCTGCTGCAGCACTTCCTCGACGGGCCGGACGGCGATGAGCGTCTCCGCGACCTTGGTGAGGACCTTCAGGATCCGGTTCGACTTCTCGATCTCGAGGACGTCGGGGGCGGCCTTCCTCTCCGCCGCGGGCGACTGCAGGCTGCCGGCCGTGGTGTCGGAGAGGAGCTTGGACAGCTCGCCGACGCTGCGGATGATCGTCCCCGCTTCCTCGGAGAGGGGCTTCGCCTCGTCGAGCACGACCTTGCCCTCGAGCGTCTTGCTGAAGGCGAGCTGGAACTTCCCGAGGAGGATGCGGTCCCCGTCCTTGAGCGGGGCCTCGACGACCGGCACGCCGTTCACCTGGGTCCCGTTCTTCGACTTCAGGTCCTGGATGCGGACCCCGTCCTCGTCCACCACGATGCGCGCGTGCTGGCGGGAGATCCCGAAGTCCTTGAGGACGACCTGGCACTCGGGCGAGCGGCCGATCACCACCTCGCCGGTGGTGAACGTGTGCACCTGGGGTGCCTCGCCGTCCTGGTAGAGAAGCCGGTACATCAGGGATTCAAGGAGCCGATTGCGAGCTCATCGGCGGGGGTCAAGGGGCATCAGTCTACTCTCTTTTGAGGCTCCGCAGCATCAGCTCGTCCAGGGCCTCGCGAACCGGCTTCCCCTCGTAGAGCACGGCGCGCATGTGGGTTGCGATCGGCATCTCGATCCCGGCGCGGGCGGCGAGGTCGCAGGCGGCGGCGGTGGTGCGGATCCCTTCGACCGCGGTGTGGCGGTCACCGAGGGCAGTGGCGACGGTGGCGCCGCGCCCCAGGGCCTGACCGAAGGCACGGTTGCGAGACAGGCCCCCGGTGCAGGTGAGGACGAGGTCGCCCAGCCCGGCCAGGCCGGCCAGGGTGTCGGCGCGGGCCCCGGAGGACACGGCGAGGCGTGACATCTCGGCGAGGCCCCGCGTCACCAGGGCGGCCACCGTGTTGTGCCCGTAGCCGAGGCCGTCGACGATGCCGGCCGCGATCGCAATGACGTTCTTGAGCGCCCCGCCGAGCTCGACGCCGACGACGTCGTCGCTCGAGTACGCGCGGAAGGTGCGCGTCGACACCGCTCTTTGCACGAGCTCCGCGACCGACGCCTCCGCGGACGCGATCACCACCGTCGTCGGCTGGCCGGCCGCCACCTCCGCCGCGAACGACGGCCCCGAGAGCACGGCCAGGCGCTGTCCGGGCAGCTCCTCCGCGGCGACCTCGGTCATGCGGCGGAGCGTAACGAGCTCGAGGCCTTTCGTCGCCGAGACGACGACCGCCTCCCGATCGACCACCGCGCGAAGCCCACGGTACGTTGCGCGCGCGAACTCGGAGGGCGTCACCATCACCACGACCGCGGCGTCCTTCGCCGCCACGGCCAGATCCGTCGTGGCGGCCAGCGCGGGCCAGCGCACGCCGGGCAAATGGAGCGCGTTGGTGCCCGCCGCGATCTCGGCCGCGGCTTCCGGTCGTCGGGCCCACAAGCGGACGTCATGGCCGCCGCGGGCCAGATGGGCGGCGAGCGCGGTCCCCCACGCCCCCGCGCCGACGACGGCGATCCTCACCGCGACGTCGCGGGCGGCGCGCCCATCCGGCGCTCGGTCCCGCGGGCGAGGCGCCGTACGTTCTCGCGATGCTTCCAGGCGATGAGCGCCGCGACCAACGCGGCCGCGAGCGGCACGGGAGCGGGCGTCCCGGTCAGGTACGCGAGCGCGCCCAGCGACGCGCTGGCGATGATCGATGCCAGCGACACGTAGCGGGTGGCGAAGGCAATGGCCGCGAAGAGAACGACCGCGCCCAGCGTGGCCAGCGGGGCCAGCGGCAGGAATGCGCCCGCGCCGGTCGCGACACCCTTGCCGCCGCGGAACCGCAGCCACACCGGGTGCATGTGCCCGAGCACCGCTACCACCGCGGCCAGGCTCGGGAAGACGAAGCCTCCGACCGTCTCCCGGGCCAGCCAGGTCGCCGCCGAGCCCTTCGCGAAGTCGAGGACGAAGGCCAGGATGCCCGCCGCCTTGCCCACGCTGCGCAGGACGTTGGTCGCGCCGACGTTGCCGCTGCCCACCGCGCGCACGTCCACGCCTCCGCGGCGCGCGACGAGGAAGCTGAACGGGATCGACCCCAGGAGGTAGGCGCCGGCCAGCACCGCCGCGTGGAGCCATCCCCAGTCCGTCACCGGCAAAGTCTATCCGAGGGGAAAGGTCGTGATCTTCGCGTGCGCGGCGACGGGCCGGCGGACGCCCGCGACCGCGATCTCGCCCTTGGCCGGTTCCGTGCGGTACAGGACGAGTGTGTCGAGGCGGGTCTTGCCGAGGTCGAGCTTCGGGAGGTTCCGCACGCGCATGGGCATGGTGAAGCGGCCGAGCGTCAAGTGGGGCGCGAAGGCGCGGCGCTCCGGCGGGAAGCCGCAATCTATGGCCGCTTTCTCGCAGGCGGCCTGCAGCGTTTTCGCCGCTCGGGGCAGCGTGATGCCGCTCCAGAGCACACGGGCCTTCTCCACGGCGGTCGGGGGAAACGTGCCCAGGCCGGAGACGGTGGCGTCGATGGGAGGGCACGCCTTGGCAGCGGCCTTCAAGTACGGGTCGAGGCAGGACAGCCGCTCGCGGTTCGTCCAGCCGAGGAACCGCAGCGTGAGGTGCATTCGCCGGGGGTTCATCCACGCGACGCCGGGGATCACCTTCTCGAGGCGATCGATCTCGTCCGCAAACGCGGCCTGCAATCCCCTGGGGAGCTCGAGCGCCAGGAAGGCGCAGAGCGTGTCGTTGGGCGGGCTCATAGCGGGGGGAGGTCGAGCAATCCGCGGCGCAGCATCTCCAACGATGCCTGTACGGTCTGCTGCCGAATCCGCGCGCGCTCACCCGGGAAGAAGCAGCGCCGGACGCGCGTCCCGGCCGCGCCGTCGAGCGCGATGAAGACGAGGCCGACGGGCTTCTCGGGGGTCCCCCCGCCGGGCCCGGCAATGCCGGTGATGGCTACGGACACCTCGGCGCCCGATTTCCGCCGTGACCCCGCGGCCAAAGCCTGCGCGACTTCTTCCGAGACCGCCCCCATACGCCCGAGTAATGCAGGATCGATGCCGATCTGGTCGATTTTCGCGGCATTTGCATAGGGAACGTACCCACGGTCGAGGAACCGGCTCGCGCCGGGGACCTCGGTGAGGCGCGCGGCCAGCATTCCCCCGGTGCACGATTCGGCGAGGGCTATACGCAGCCCGCGCTCCACGAGCAGGTGGGCGACCACCTCGTGCAGCTCCCGGCCGTCCTCGCTGAAGATGCGCCCCGGAAGCGCGGCGCGGATCCCGGCCGCGAGCGCTTCGATGGCGGCCTGGGCCTCGGCTTCGGAGCCGCCCTCCGCGGTGAGGTGCAGCTCGACCTGGCCCGGCGCGCCGAGGATGGTGGTGCGCGGGTTGGTGAACGTCTTGTAGACCGGGGCCACCGCCTGCTCGACGTCGCTTTCGGACATGGACGCGATCTTCAGGATGCGGGTGCGCAGCACGCGTCCCGACACCCGCGCGGCCAGGAGGGGCGCCACCTGCTCCTCGAACATGGGCAGCATCTCGGACGGGGGCCCGGGCAGGAGCGCGACCAGGGTGCCGCCGGCGTCGATGCGCTGGCCGGGGGCGCTGCCGCGCGCGTTGCGCAGGACGGTCGCCCCTTCGATCACGTCCGCCTGCTTCAGGTTCACGTCCGCCATCGGACGCTGGAAGCGCGCGAAGCGCAGCTTCAGCTCGTTCACCAGGACCGGATCGCGGCGCAGCGCGCGACCCACCGCGGCGGCCAGGGCCTCGCGGGTGAGGTCGTCCTCCGTCGGTCCGAGCCCGCCCGTCGCGATCACCACGGCGGCGCGCGCGATCGCGTTGCGGAAGGCGCCTTCGAGGAGGGCGGCGTCGTCCGCCACCGTGGTGCGCGCCACGACGTCGATGCCCATCTCGCGCAGCCGCGCGGTGAGGACGAGGGCGTTGGTGTCCGAGCGCAGCGGCGTGAGCAGCTCGCTGCCGACGGCGATGATCTCGGCGCGCAGCGCCATCAGGCGAAGGCGCGAAGCCCGGCGCGCAGGAGCAGGTTGGCGTAGATCCCGGCCATGACGTCGTCGGTCATGATCCCCCATCCGCCGGGAAGCGACTCGAATTGCCGCGCCGGATAGGGCTTGAAGACGTCGAGGACGCGGAAGAGAAGGAAGCCGGCGACGGCCGTGGCGGGGGTGAAGGGGAGGAACAGGAGCGACAGCCACATGCCGACGACCTCGTCCACCACCGCCGCCCCGGGATCCTTGCGCCCCAGCCGCTCCGCGAGCCGCGTGGACGCGGCGACGCCGCCGAAATACGCGATCACGGTGATGGCGACCTGCATCCAGGGCGCGGCCATCTGCAGCGGCCAGAATAACGCCAGGCCGACCAGCGATCCCGCGGTGCCGGGCGCGATGGGCGAGAAACCCGCGCCGAATCCGGTGGCGACGATGATGGCGGCGCGATCGGTCAGGGTCGCCGCGGCGGCCACCGTGCGCGTCAGCGTCATCCGGGGTCAGCCCTTGATGACGCGGGTGCGGAACACGCGGTCATGGAGCGCGCGGCGGGCGGGGTCGAACAGCATGGGCAGGAGCCCGCTGCCGGCCGCGAGCACGCCGCACGATCCCACTACCGCGCGCGTGAACGCGCGGAGGTAGCCCGGCGGCTGCCCGCCGGCGTCGACGACACGCAGGCCGGCGGCCATCTTTCCCAGGGTCTGCCCCGTCGTGCCGGTGAAGTAGCCGGCGTAGACGAGGCCGAGGAACGCGAGGTACGCGGCGAGCCAGGGCCAAGCCGGCTGCAAGGCGGGAACGGCGACGCGCGCGGAGCGGCTCGCAAAGTAAACGACGGCCGCCCAGATGGGCAACAGGATCGCAATGTCGATGGCCGCCGCGTACAACCGCTCGAGGCCGACCGCGGGACGCTCGACCACGCGCGCCTCTTCCACGCGCGGCGTCGGCCCGAGATCCCAGGAGCCGGCAGCCTTGTCCTCGGCGACCGGCGCCGTCTCGCGCACGGACGGCGCCGCACGCGGCGCCTCGAAAGCGATGGCGGGACGGACGTCGTCGCGCGGACGCAGCGGCAGGTCGTCGTCGTCCATCGCGTGACTGCCGGGCTCGATGGGGCCTTCGTGCTCCGGCTCGGCGGCGAGATCTCCCGCCGGATCGACCCGCTCGTCCTCGGCGTCGATGCCCTTGAAGAGCGGCAGCTCGCCCGGCCCGCCGCGGAAGCGCCGGCGGTCACGCACGCGATCTCGGACCTCGTCCTTCCAGGTCCGCTCGCGCTTGCGGAGGCCGGGAATCTCGCGCAACGGCTGGGAGCGGGCGGGGTCGGGGGCGAGCGCGCCTTCGGTGATGGGCGGCGGCAATGCGCCGCACGCCGGGCAGCGCGAACCGGTGGCCGGCGCGGGCGCGCCGCAACCGGGACACGTCATCGGCGTGGCTCCTCCCGTGGCGCCGCGGACGGCTGGCGCAGCGCGCGCTCGGCCTGGCCGCGCAGGTGACGCGCGAACGGGTACGACGGTTGCTCCGGGTAGACGCGGTCGAGAAGCGCCACCGCGCGGGCGGGTTCGCCCTCGTCGAGAAGCTGCCGCGCGGCGGCGATCGTCTGCTCGTCGGCCCGCGGCTCCGGCTGTGCGGCGAGGGTCAGCGGCGCTTCATGCGGCATCGGCGCCTGCGCGAGCTGGCGGATGAGGCCGTTCCAGTGTCCGACCACCGTGACCCCGAGGGTGACGAAGACGAGGGCGCAGACCGCGCCGAGAGCGATGCGCGAACGGCCGGACGGCGAGCCGACGGGGAGCGCGGGCGCCATCTCGCCTTCGCTGCGCCGGAGCGTGAACCATCCGCGTGAAGTGTGATCCGCGCCGGCGGTCTCGGCGGCGGCGCGCTGCTCGTCGAGCCGCTGCTCCTGCTCGGCGCTCGCGGCCTGCGCGTCCTCGAGCCCCGCGCGCGCGGCGGCGTCGGTGGGTACCAGGAGGAGGATCCGCTCGAACGCGAACGCCGCGTCGTGGGGGCGGCCGGACGCCAGCATCGCGCGGCCCTCCGCGAGTAACCCCTCGATCTTGTCGTTCACTCCCGCGTCAACCCCATCCGTGGTGATGGGGCATTATCGGGAAACCCCGGGCTGGATTCAAGGAGAAAGGGTTGGGGGCCTACCGCCGCCGACGCAGGGCGAGCATTCCGAGCGCCCCCGCGGCGGCCGCCCCGGCCATCAGCCAGAGCCCGGGACGCCGGCGGCCCGTCCCCGCCGACTGCAGGTGCCCGACCGGCAGGTCGGAGGTGAGGCGGCGCAGGGTGCGCACGTCCTGGCTTTCCACCACCGCCCCCGAGGCGCCCCCCTCGTCCGCCAGCGAGGCTTCGCGCTCCTCGTCGAGCGCGCTCAACCCGGGCGTGCCCGCCGACGAGCCCTTGTGCTCCGTGCTGCGATCGACGTCCGCGGGTCCCTGGGCCTTCACGCTCATTTCGCCTCCCCCAACGGATTGAGCAATGCGCGTGCCATCGTGCTCGGTGCTCGTGGCCTGGCGTCGCTAGTTCGTCTCTCCGATCGGATCGCCCTTGCGGTGGGGAAGCAGGCCATAGGCCTTCATCTTCCGGTACAGGTTGGAGCGCTCCACCGAGAGCGCCTCGGACGTGCGGCTCATGTTGCCGCCGCACTCCTCGTACTTCTTCCAGATGTAGCGCTTCTCGAAGTCCTCGCGCGCGGCGAGCAACGAGGGGAAGCTCCCGATCACCGGCTCCGCCGCCGCGGGCACCGCCTCCCGCGGCGCGGCGGCAGCGGCGACCGACCCCGGCAGGTGGCGCGCTTCGATTCGATCGCCGGGCGTCATGATCACGAGCCGCTCGATCGTGTTCCGCAGCTCGCGCACGTTCCCCGGCCACGCTTGCCCCACCAGGATGTCGAGCGCCTCCGGCGCCAGCTCCTTCGCGCGCTTTCCATATTCGGCGGAGAGCTCGGCAATGAAGTGGCGGGCAAGGAGCGGGATGTCGTCGCGCCTCTCCCGCAGCGCGGGGACGCGGAACGGAATGACGTTCAGGCGGAAGAAGAGGTCCTCGCGGAACGTGCCCCTCCGGATCTCCTCCTCGAGGTTCTTGTTGGTCGCCGCGATGACCCGCACGTCGACGGTCACCGACGCCGTCCCGCCCACGGGCTCGACCTTCTGCTCCTGCAGCACGCGGAGCACCTTGGCCTGCGTCTTCAGCGTCATGTCCCCGACTTCGTCGAGGAAGAGCGTCCCGGAATCCGCGAGCTCGAACTTCCCCTTCTTCGCGGTGAGCGCGCCCGTGAACGCGCCCCGCGTGTGCCCGAAGAGCTCGCTCTCGATGAGCTCCTCCGGGATCGCGGCGCAGTTGACTTCGACGAAGGGGCCCGACGCGCGCAGGCTCAGGTGATGGATGTTGCGGGCGACGAGCTCCTTGCCCGTGCCGTTCTCACCGAAGATGAGCACCCGTCCGTTGGAGGGCGCGGCCTGGGCGATGTCGGCGCGCAGCGCGTGGATCGCCGCGCTCTCGCCCACCATCACCCACCGGTGCTCGACCTTCGCCTTCAGCGCGCGGTTCTCCGCCTCCAGCCGGCGCTGCCGCAGCGCGTTCTTGACGACGAGGAGGATCTTCTCGAGGGCGAGCGGCTTCTCGATGAAGTCCTGCGCCCCCACGCGCACCGCCTTGACCGCGGTCTCGATGCTTCCGTGGCCGGAGATCACGACCACCGGCACCTCGGAATCGAGGGCGCGGATGCGCGCCAGCGTCTCGAGGCCGTCCATCTTCGGCAGCCACACGTCGAGGAGGATCAGGTCGAAGCGCCGCGCTTCCAGGAGTGCGAGGCACGCCTCGCCGCTGTCGGCCGCTTCCGTCGCGTAGCCCTCGTCGCCGAGGATTCCGGCCAGCGACCCGCGCACGCCCGGCTCGTCGTCGACGATCAGGATCGATTCGCGCATCGGGGTTATTGGATCACGCGGGCAACTCGACCACGAACCTGGCGCCGTGCGGCTGGATCTCCTCCACGCGGATGGCGCCGTAGTGGTCCTGCACGATGCGGCTCACGATCGCGAGGCCGAGCCCGCTCCCGCGCTTCTTGGTCGAGAAATGGGGGACGAACAGCTTGTCGCGATCGGCGGGATCGATGCCCGGCCCGTCGTCCGCGACGCCGAGACGCACGCGACCGCGGCCGCGGTCGAACTCCGTCGAGATCGTGACCGTCCCCTGCTTGCCGGTGGCCTCGATGGCGTTGTCCACCAGGTTGATGAGCACGCGCTTCATTTGATCGGAGTCGAGGCGCACCGGCGGGATGTCCGCGGCCAGCCGCCGCTCGACGGTGACTCCCGAGAAGAGCCCGTCGTAGAGCGACAGGGCCTGGTCGATCACCTCGTGCAGCGAGCCCGGCGCGAGCTTGGCGGCGGGCAGCCGCGCGAACTGCGCGAACTCGTCGACGAGGTTCTTGAGCGCGTCCACCTCGGTGACGATGGCGTTCGTGCACTCGCCGAGCACCTTTTCGAAGTCGGGATCGCTGCGGAGGTAGGCGCGCCTGATCCGCTGCGCGGAGAGCTGGATCGGCGTCAGCGGATTCTTGATCTCGTGCGCGAGCCTCTTGGCCACGTCGCCCCAGGCCGCGACCTTCTGCGCGCGCATGAGCGGCGTCAGGTCGTCGAGCACAGCCACCGCTCCCGGCGGCGAGCCCGGCGGCCCCGGCAGAGGGACCACGGTCACGGACAGGTGACGATCGCGGCCCTGGCCGGGAATGATGATCTCGCGCTCCTGCCGCGCGCCCCTCCCCGCGAGCTGGCGGGCGATCAGCCCGGCGACCTCCTGCCGCCCCCGCCCGGTGAACGCGTCCTCGAGCCGTTGGCCCGTTTGATCGCCCGACACGTCGAGTAGACCGCAGATCGCCGCGTTCAGCCCGGTGATGATCCCCTCCGCGTCCACCACCACCACGCCGGCGCCCACCGTCTCCAGCACCGTCTCCATCAGCTGGCGGCGGTCTTCGAGCTCCTGGTTCTTGCGCGTGAGGCCGGCGCGGGTGTGCTCGACTTCCTCCTCGCTCCGCGCGAGCCGCTCCGACATCCGGTTGAAGGACGCGATGAGCGCAGTGAACTCGTCGTCGCCGGACGGGAAGTCGACGCGCACGCCGCGCTCGCCGGACGCGATGCGCTCCGCGCCCTCGGCGACGAGGCGCAGCGGGGTCGTGATCCGGCGCGCGAGGTAGAGCGACAGCCACACCGCGCCGAACAGGATGAGCAGCGCGGGGAACAGGTAGAGCGAGAGGTAGACGGCCTTGATCGGCTCCTTGAAGCTCTCCGCCTTCCGGTACTTCGTGTAGCGCTCCTCGACCTCGCGCATTTCCGCCGCCACCGCGATGGGGACGAACGTGGAGGCGACGACCGCCCCCCGCACGTCGCCCGCGCGACCGTGGATGGGCACCGCCACCCTCGCCATCTCCCCCGCCGCGAACGGAGCCATCGCTTCCGCGGGACGGCCGGCGAGCGCTCTTTGCGCGAGCTCGAAGGCGGCATCGCCGGCGCCCTCCGCGGAGGGGATGCGCGGATCGACGACGGCCAGCAGCTCTCCGCCCGTCGTCACCACGCTCACCACGTCGATGCGCAGATCGCGGGCTCGCGCCTCCACCGTGCGGCGCAGCCGTCCCTGGTTCGGCGCCTCGAGGAGCGACCCCGCCTCGATGTCGCGGGCCAGCGCTTCGGCGCCCAGCCGGCTGCGGTCGAGGTGCGCGCCGCGCACCGAGGTCCCGAGCGTCTGCAGCGAGGTGACGATGCGCTCCACGTCGACGTTGAACCAGCGGTCGACCGTCTGCTGGATGATGTCGCTGCCCACGAGCATCAGCAGCACCGCCGGCGCCACCGCCATCAGGATGAAGACGAGCATCAGCCGCATGCGGAAGCGCGCCCCGAGCACGCGGCGGCGGCGCTCCATCACCACTCGCACCAGGTTCCGGCCGAGGACGAAGAGGAGGACGAGGAGGAGGCTGATGTTGATGACGGTCAGCCCGTACAGGAAGACGGAGGCGAGGAAGTCCGGGGAAAAGTCGCGGCTCTTCCGCAGGAGAACCTGCAGGATGACGAACACCGCCAGGGCGGCCGCCGTCCACAACAGCACCAGGGGCGCGTTGTTACGAAAGGCAGGCCGCGGCCCCGTCCTCACCTGCGCATTGTAGCTTGGGAGCCACACCTGCCCATTGACGGACTCCGCAGCGGCATGCTAAAAACTTCCCCGTCAACGACATGCGCGTCCTCCGGCGGGTCGTCACCGGGCTCGCCTCAGCCGCGTTCGCGGGGTGGATCATCCCCGCGTGGTCGGAATCGCCGGTACCCTCCCCCGACGCCGCTGCCCTCGTCGTGTTCGCGATCGATACCTCGGGAAGCCTCGCGCCGTCCGACCTCGCGCGCGCCGGGACGCTCGTCACCGGAATCCTCCAAGCCCTCCCCCGGGGCATGGAGGCGGCGATCCTCACTTTCGACGACCAGCCCCGCTTCGTGGTCCGCCGGACGTCGCGCCCGGAAGAAATCGCGAGCGCGCTCGCCGGTCTCCGCCGCCAGGGCCGGCATACCGCGCTCAACGACGCCCTCTACGATGCCGCGCGGTACCTGCGCGACGCCGGCGTCACGCGGCGCGCGCTGGTCCTCATCACCGATGGCCGCGACGAGGAAAGCGCGGTCGAGCTCACGGATGGGCTCGCGGTCGCCGAGCAGGCCGGGATACCGGTGTTCACGATCGGCGTCGGCCGCGTCGAAGAGCGGGTTCTCCGCCGCGTGGCGAAGCTGACCGGCGGACAGTACACGCCGTTGCGTGCGGCGCGCGCGGCGATGATCGCGGCACGAATCGCGGGCACGGAGCCGCTCGCGAGCGGCGAGGTCGCCCGACCAAAGACGAGTGGATCTCCCGCGGCCCCCGGGACGCCGGCCACCGCGTCACCCGCTCCCGCCGGCGTCGCGGCTCCGCTACGCCCCTCGTCGAGCGCGCGGCCGCTGATCTGGCTCGCCATCGTGATCGCGGTCCTGCTCGCCGGCGCGGTCCTCCTCCACGATCGCCGTCGCGACGCCGTCCTCGACGAGAGCGAGCGGCGCGACGATGCGGCGAGCCCGACCATCCTCGAGCGGATGAACACGACGGAGGAGTATCTCGAGAAGACGGTGATCCTGCGCGAGCGGGCCGTGCTCACGATCACCCGCGGCCCCGGGGTCGGCCAGGTCTTCGAGCTCGGCCGCGAGAGCGCGCTCTCCATCGGCCGCGCCAAGGCCAACGAGGTGGTGATCAGCGACGTCTCGGTCTCGAGCGAGCACTGCCGCATCCGCCCCGAGGACGGGCACTTCGTGCTCCACGACCTGAAGAGCACCAACGGCACCTTCGTCAACGAGCGCCGCGTGACCCGTCACGTGCTCTCCGAAGGGGACGTCGTGAAGATCGGCGAGACGTCGCTGCTCTTCAAGACGGACTTGAAAAGGAGTTAGTCCCGGCTCTCCAGCAGGCCCTTGAGCGTGGCCATGAACTGGTCGACGTCCTTGAAGTCGCGGTAGACGGACGCGAACCGCACGAACGCGACCTTGTCGAGATCGCGCAGGCTGTTCATCAGGAACTCGCCGACCTCGGTGGTGGGAACCTCGCGATCGGGGCTCTCCTGCACCATGGACTCGACGCGGTCGGCGATGAGCTCGAGGCTCTTGACCGGCACCGGCCGCTTCTCGCAGGCCTTGATCAACCCGGCCAGGACCTTCTCGCGGTCGAAGCGCTCGCGGCGGCCGTCCTTCTTCACGACCATGTGCGGGATCTGGTCGATGCGCTCGTAGGACGTGAAGCGCTTGCCGCAGCCGAGGCACTCGCGGCGGCGGCGGATGACTTCGCCCTCCTTGCTCTCGCGCGAGTCGACGACCTTGTCTTCCATGTGGGCGCAGAAGGGGCACTTCATCGCGCTTCGCTCATCTTCGCCACCTTTCCGAACGTCAGGCCTTCGCGGCCGAGAAACACCAGCCCGAGCAGGAGCACGGGCAGGTTCGTGAGGGCGTGGGAGGCGATCCCCGCCGCGGCCGCGACATCGTTGTCGACCCCGTACGCCTGGGTGAGGGCCGCGCGGTAGAAGGCGTGGAACCCGCCCACGGTGCCGGGGGTGGGAATGGCGACGCCGACGGTCAGGAAGGCCAGGATCAGGAACGCAGTGTGGAAGGGCAGCGCGAGCCCGAACGCGCGGTTGTTCCAGTAGATGCCGACGGCGAGGAGCAGCCACACGACGATCGACTGGGCGAGGATCGCCGCGAGGTGCGAGGGCGAGGCTTTCAGGACCGCGAGCCCATCGCCGAACGAGCGCACGCCGTGCGACACCACGGCCGTGAATCGCTCCGGGAACGGCCGCAGCACGCGGTCGGCCAGCCGCATCGCCGGCTCCGCGTGACGATGCCAGGCCAGGAGCACGCCGATCGCTCCGAACGCGGCCAGGCCCGCGAGCGCGCCCGCCACCTTCAGCACCCCGAGCAGCGGCCCCTGCGTCTGCATCGCCGGTGTCGGCAGCACGTAGAGATAGAGGGCAAACAGCAGGAGCACGGTGATCACGTCGAAGAGCCGCTCCAGCACGATGGAGGCAAATCCCGCCGTGGTCGAGATCGGATGATTCCGGGCGACGAGATACGGGCGCAGCACTTCACCCGCGCGCGGGATGAGCATTCCGCTCATGAACCCGATGTACGTCGCGGAAAGGAGACGCGGGAACGGGACGCGGGCCAAAGGCGCGAGCAGGAATCCCCAGCGCCAGGCCCGCGCGGCGTAGGTCACGAGCGTCACCAGGACCACGCCGCAGAGATAGAGGGGGTCGGCGCCGCGAAGCGCCCGTCCCATCGCGTTCCAATCCACACCCCGGAAGAAGAGGAAGAGGAGGCCGGCCGCCAGCAGAAGAGAGACGACCACCCGCCAGCCGCGCACTAGAATCTCTGCAAACCGTTGTGCTCCTTGGGTTTGATGACCGGGGCGGACTTTACTACAATGCCCGCGCAACCGTCAAACTTATCAACTTTTCTGAACTGGCATCTCCGCATTGCCGTTTCGAGGGCATGAGGTGATCGAGCCCCAACCCGACCTCGTCCCGCGGTGTCGATCCGGCGATGAAGCCGCGTGGCGCGAGCTGGTGGCGCTCTATACCCGGAAGGTGTTCGGAGTTGCTTATCGATTCGTCGGAAAGGTGGACGACGCGGAGGATCTCACGCAGGAGATCTTCGTCAAGGTCTACCAGAGCCTCGACCGGTATCGTCCGGGCGAAGGCCACTTCACCACCTGGCTCATGACCCTCGCGCGGAACCACGCCATCGACGATTACCGGAAGCGGCGGCAGGAGCGCAGCCGCCGCAACGACGATCCGGCGGTGCTCGAAACATTCCCCTCCAGCGCGGACAGCCCGCTGCGCTCCCTCGAGAAGCAGGACCGCGTGCGCCTCGTGCACCGCGGGCTGCGCTCGCTTCCGCCGGACCTGCGCGAGCCGCTCGTCCTCTGCGACCTGAAGGGGCTTCCCTACGACGAGATCGCATCCATCCTCGACGTTCCGCTGGGGACGGTGAAGAGCCGCATCAACCGCGGCCGCCTCGAGCTCGCCAGGCGCCTGCTCGCGTCCCGCGCGGATGTGGCTCGCCGATGAAGGACACCATGCCGTGCCGCCGCGCGGATGTGCTCCTCTCCGATCACCTCGAGGGAACGCTCGACGAGGTCCTCGACGCCGAGCTGCGCG
>JANMPI010000320.1:0-3464 GCA_031369785.1 Acidobacteriota bacterium | reverse complement strand
CCTCGGCGGGTCGACCGGAGACGAAGCGGCACCGCTCGCAGCGGTACAGGCTGACATCCGTTCGATGCGCGACCAGGCGCGCCTCCCCGCCGCAGCCGCGACATGCCGCCCGCGGAGGAACGACAGCCGTCATCGGTTCTTCCTTTTCCATAAAGGGCTGTGTCGCTCCCGAGACGCGGGTCGTTCAGGCTGCACTTTAGCGCGATGCCCCCGCAGTCGCGCATCGGATTCGACGACGCAGGCTCGGAAGCAGAGGTGCCCCCGCCGGGTTAGCATGGCGGACGCAAATGCGGTTGCTCGCAATTGGTGTCCTGATTTCCTCGCTTGGGGTCCCGGCCTCGGCGCAGGACGCGCCGCCCGAGCCGGCCGACGCGCCCGGTCGATTCCACCTCGGGCCGTTGTATCTCACGCCGAGCTTCCGGATTTCATCGCTAGGGTTGGACACCAACGTCTTCTACACCGCCACCGACCGCCGGACCGACTTCATCGCCCACGGCGGGCCCGGCCTCGAGATGGTCGTCCCACTCCACGGCGCGCTGAAGCTCCGTGGCGACGGGACCATCGGCTATCTCTACTACGCCCGCACGGCATCACAGCGACGCCTCACCGGAAGCGGCATGAGCCGCCTCGCCTATGAAGGCCTCCGGTTGAACACCGGGGCGCAAGCCTCGTACGTGCGCTCCTTCGGCCGCCTCGGCTTCGAGGTCGACCGCCGCGTCGCGCAGACGCAGCGCCAGGCGCAGGCCGACCTCCGATACCGCGTCGGCGAGCGATTCGCGATCGGCGCGCGCGCGTCCGCGGCCCGCAACGACGTGGACGCCAACCAGGCATTCTTCGGCTCCGACCTCAGGAGAAACCTCACCCGCGACACGTATGCGGGCGCGGCGACCCTGTCCTACGCGCTGACTCCCAAGACATCGTTCGTCGTCGAAGGCGAGCACCAAGCCGACCGGTTCGTCCTCGACGACACGCGCGACGCCGATTCCGATCGCCTGGGCGCCGGCTTCGTGCTTACCTCCACGACGTATTTCTCCGGCCACGTGATGGCGGGCGCGCGGTCCATTCGCGTGCTGAGCCTCCCACAAAGCGATCGCATCACGCCGTGGGCCAACGCCGATCTCGTCTATCACTTCGGTCCGCGCACGCGTCTCGGCGCCGCCTACTCCCGCGACGTCACGTTCTCTGCCTTCTCCGTAGCGGCCGGCGAGCTGCCCACGGTGACGACGGAAACCGCCGTCGTCCGCATCGAGAAAGGCCTCTGGGGCCATCTCGACCTCCGCCTCCACGCCGGCCTCACCCAGCTGAAGAGCGACGCGCCGGTCCTCATCGACACGCCGACCGAAGGCGCGATCAGCGTGCGGAGGAACGATCGCGCGCGCGAAGCCGGCGCCGATCTCGGGTACGCATTCTGGTCGCGCTTGCGCATCGGCTTCGCCGCCACCTACTCCGAGCGCCGCTCGCCGATCCACGATCTCGGCGTCGACGGCCTCCTCCTCGGCGGGACGATCACCTTCATCCCGAATTGACCCCGCGCGCCCGCGCAGGCGACACTGTAACGCCATGCGCTGCGCTCATTTGCCGTCGTTGATGGTCATCGGAGCGCTGATGGTGTCCTCGGCCGCAACCGCGGAGGATTACGAGGTCGGGCCCGGCGACGTCCTGAACGTGATCGTCCTCAACCAAGCCGGCCTCACCGGGGACTTCACCGTCGACGGCGAAGGGTTCATGGTGTATCCCTTCGTCGGCCGCGTGAAGACGGCCGGCCTCACCGCGATGGAGATCGAGCGCAAGCTCACGACGCTGCTCTCCGACGGGTACCTCCGCAAGCCGCAGATCTCGGTGACGGTAAAGCAGTTCCGCAGCCAGCGGGTGTTCGTCACGGGCGAGGCGATGCGCCCCGGCCCGTATGGATTGCGGCCGGACCGGATGCTGACTTCGCTGCTCCAGGACATCGGGGATCTGACCCCCCAGGTGGGCCACGAGATCCTCATCATCCGGCCGCCGGGGCCTCCGCCGCCTTCACCCGAGCCGGCGGTCGGCGATTCGCCGGATCCCGCGCCGACTCCGGTGCCGTCGCCTTCGCCCACGCCGCCCACGCGCGCGCCCTACCCCGGTGAAGTTCAGGGGTCGGAGATCCTCCGCGTCAAGCTGCGCGAGGTGCGGTCCGGCTTTCCCGACAAGGACGTCCGCCTGCAGGTGGGCGACACCATCTACTTCCCGAAGGCCGCGCAGGTCTACCTGACCGGACACGTCGCGCGCCCGGGGGCGTATCGCTTCGACGAGAGCATGACCGTCTTCCAGGCCCTCGCTCTCGGGGGAAGCGTCACCGAGCGCGGCTCGATGAAGCGCGTGCGCGTCATCCGCATGGTCGATGGCCGGCGCAAGGAGCTGAGCCTGAACCTCAACGACGTGCTCGAGCCCGAAGACACCGTCCACGTCCCCGAGAGGTTCTTCTAGATGACCGGCCTCACCGAGCAGCCGCTCGTCCAGGACGCGCGGCGCTACCTGTCGATCCTCCACAAGCGGCGCGCGCTGCTCCTGACCGCCGTCGGCCTGAGCCTCCTCGTCGCCGTCCTGTACAACTACACGACCCGTCCCGTCTACCAGGCGACGGTCCAGATCCTGATCGACAAGGCGCAGCCCAAGGTCCTCCCCGGCACCCAGATGGTCGATCCCGCCCAGCAGGACATGCAGACGGAGTACGAGCTTCTCCGCGGGCGCGCTCTTGCCGAGAAGCTGGTGGAGCGGCTCGACCTGCAAAAGAGCGCGGAGCTGCAGACGGGCCCGATGATGGACCCGTGGGAGCGCTTTCAACGCTCTGTGCTGGGCCGCGCGCCAGTCGTCGTCGATAGCGAGGGGATGCCCTTGTCCCCCGCCGCCGCGGCGGTGCGTTCGCGTATCTCCATCGAGCCCATGCCGGGGGGTCGCCTCGTCAACGTCAATTTCCGAGCTTATCAGCCGGTGATCGCCGCGACGGCCGCGAACACGCTGGTGGACCTGTACATCGAGCAGCGAAAAGACCTTCGCTTCTCGACCTCCAACGACGCGACGGTCTGGCTCTCGGATCGCGTGCGCGACGAGAAGAAGAAGCTCGAGGACGCGGAGCGCGCGCTCATCGAATACCAACAGAGCAAAGGCATCAGCAACGCGGAGGGCGATTCGGGCGACGGCGCGCTCTCCGCCGCCGCCATGACGGCGCGGATGGACCGCATGGCGAAGGAATCGACGCTCGCCCAGATGCGCGGGGTCAGCACCAGCCAGCTCGCGTCGTTTCCCCAGATTGGATCGAGCGGAGCGGTCCAGGCCGCGCGGTCGCGGATCTCCGAGCTCCAATCCGAGCAGTCGCGCCTGGCCGAGTCGCTCGGCGACCGCCATCCGGACATGGTGCGTGTGCGCAACGAGATCGCACAGGCAGAGGAGAAGCTGGGGACAGAGGTGCGCGGCGCGATGCGTGCCTTCGAGAG
>JANMPI010000317.1:0-3134 GCA_031369785.1 Acidobacteriota bacterium | reverse complement strand
ACGGGCCGTCGCGCGCGGATCTTGACCATCCCGAACGGCTGGCCGGTCACGGTGGAGAGTGCCAACGCGGTGCGGAGGATCTGGCCGCCGCCTTCGCCGCGAGAGCCGTCGAGGGTCAGCACGGGCGCCCTCGGGGATCGGCGGGAGGGAGAGCTACGAGACCGCGGCTTCGATGCGCGCCGCGGCGGGCACGAAGTAGCCCGCGGTCACGCCCAGGACGCGGCACGTGGATTCGAAATGCGAGAGCAGCGCCGCCCGCGCCTCGGGATACGTGAGCGCAGGCAGGAATCGCTCGACGGGACGCGGAACTTCGTACGGGCTCGCCACCTCGAGCCGCACCCGCACGACCGCTTCGCACAACTCCGGGTCGCGGATCTCCGCCAGCAGCGAGCCGTCCTCCGGAATCCACAGCGAGACCTCCTCGACGACGACCACGCGGCGGTGCCGGGTCTCCATCATGTAGCGCCAGAGGTCGAACTCGCCGAGGCGCACGTACCGCAGCGTTTCCGCCGGGTCGTCGCCGGGCCCCAGATGGCAGCGCACCATCGGAACCGGCTCGTTTCGGGTCATTTCGGCAGGAGAATGAGCAATCCCTGTGCCGTGGGCCCCAGAACGCGCGGATGTCGTTGGATCTGCTCATAGAGGACCGGGTTCGGCGTCCCCCGCCGGAGACGCGTCGCGGGTAATTGTGTTACCCCTCGGAACGAGCGGGTCCCGGCTGGAAACAACGCCGGCACCGCGCTTCGTAGTCCTGCGAGCCTCCCACGACCACGCGGTCCGTAGAGCCGGAGAGACGCTGGGTGCGGTTCGCGGGGGCGCCGCACTGCATGCAGATCGCGAGGGTCTTGTCGACGTACTCCGCCACGGCGAGGATCTGCGGCATCGGCTCGAACGGACGGCCCGTGAAGTCCTGGTCGAGGCCGGCGACGATCACCCGCACGCCACGATCGGCAAGAGTGTTGATCACCTGCACGATGCCAGCGTCGAAGAACTGTCCCTCGTCGATGCCGACCACCTCCGTGCGGTCCTCCACCTTGTCGAGGATCTCGCGCGAGGTCGCCACGACGAGTGACGGCATCTTCATGTCCGAGTGGCTCACGATGTGATCGGCGTCGTAGCGGTCGTCGATCCGCGGCTTGAAGATCTGCACCCGCTGGCGCGCGATCTGGGCCCGGCGGATCCGGCGGATGAGCTCCTCGCTCTTCCCGCTGAACATGCTGCCCGTGATGACCTCGACCCAGCCGGTGCCCGGCCGCGTGAAGCGGTTCACCGATAGGACTCGGGGTTGTAGAAGGGCGCGAAGGCGTTCCGCAGCGCGGCTTCGAACGACGCGGTGCGGTCCATGAGGCCGCGGGTGAGGATCCCCCACGCGCCCTGCCGGTCGCGCACGCCGCGCTCGCCGGACAGCGCATCGATGGCCTCCGAGAGCTCGATGCCGCGATCGACGACGGAGGCGAGGATTCCCGGCGGCACCTCGACCGCCCCCCCGCAGCCATGAGCGCCGCGGTGGCCGTCGGTGACGTACGCCCACGACATGAGGAACCCGCGGTTGCTCGGAGCCGTGCGCCGCAGGTCGATCCCTCCCTCGAGCCCGACGGCGTAGTCCACTCGCCGGCCCGCCGCGGTCACGCTCTCGAGGGCGAGCTGCGCGCGGCCGCGGGCCCCCTCCAGCATCTCGTCGACGGAGAGCGGCATCGGGGGGGCGAGGGTGCTCGCGTCGAAGGGAACGATCTCCGCGCGCTCGAATGCCGGAGCCACCGAGGCGAGCGCTCCGAGCACGCGCCGGACCGCCTCGACCTTGGGGCCGCGGGTGCTGCCGACGGCGATGATCATCAGGCGGGGCGCTACTTGACGCGCTCGATGTACGCGCCGGTCGCGGTGTCGATGCGGATCCGCTCGCCCTCGCCGATGAACGCCGGCACCTGGACGATGAGGCCGGTCTCCATCTTCGCCGGCTTGCCGACGTTGCTGACCGACGCGCCCTTGATCGCGGGCTCCGTCTCCACGATCGTCATCTCGACGGTGAGCGGCAGCTCGATGCCGACCGGACGGCCCTCGTACATCTCGATCTTCAGCTTGATGTTCGGGGTGAGGTAGGGGACGGCGTCCCCGAGGACTTCGTCGGAGAGGCCCATCTGCTCGTAGGTCTCGTTGTTCATGAAGTGGAACATGTCGCCGTCCTGGTACAGGAACTCCATCTCGGTGTCGTCGAGGATGGCGCGCTCGATCATGTCCACGGAACGGAAGCGATGCTCGCTGATGGCCCCGTTCTTCAGGTTCTTGATCTTCGCCTGCACGAGGCCGCGCAGGTTGCCCGGCGTCTTGTGCTGGGCCTCGACCACGCGCCACAGGTCGTTGTCGTGCTTGATGCACATGCCGCGCTTGATCTGCGTCGCCTGGATCATCTTTTTCCTCTCCCCGAAACCCCCATCATACAGTGCCGGCTGAAGGTCGGTCGAGGATCGGTCAGTCCACCTCGAGGCCGCGGAGGTCGAGGCGGAAGTTGACGATCTTGAATCCCGCGGCCCGGATGGCCGCCGCGACCTTCTCCTTGGTGCCGGGGACTGCCCACACCGAGACCATCCCTCCCCCGCCCGCGCCGCAGACCTTGGCCGCCCCGCCTTCCGAGGCCGCGGCGTCCGCGATCTTCTCGATCTCGGGGCTGCTCACGCCGGGGGCGAGGCGCTTCCGCGCCGCCATCTCGCGGGTCATGATCGCGGGCACGTCGCCGTAGCGATGCTGGACGAGGGCATCGCGCATGTCCCGGGCGGCGGCCACGATCTCGGCCAGGCTCTTCATCACGTTCTCGTTGCGCTCGATCTGCCCCTTGAAGACCTCCCAGTTGTTGAGGCCGGAGAAGTGGGCGACCGCGGAGTCGACGAGCATCAGGCTCTCCTCCACCTTCGCGGGGTCGGTGGCCAGCTTGTCGACGCGCAGGGCGCCGGGATCCAGCGCGATCCCGAGCACGCCGCCGTGGATGGCGGCCAGGTAGTCCTGGACGCCGGTCGGGACCTTGATCGCCTGCGCCTCCGCGTCGCGCACGACGGGCCACAGCGTGTCGGAGTCGAGGCTCTTGCCGGTGGCCGCCGCCGCCGCGCCCGCAACCGCGACCGAGAGCGCGGACGACCCGCCGA
>JANMPI010000308.1:0-11091 GCA_031369785.1 Acidobacteriota bacterium | reverse complement strand
CGCAGCAGGTCCTGATCGGCGCGCGTCTTGACCTCCGCCCAGTCCACGATCGCGACCCGCGGCGTCCCCGTCCGGCTCCGCGCCCACCACGCGGCGAGCACGGCGTCGACCAGCGCCGGGGCCGAAGGGTGATACAGGACGCGATGACCGGCCGCGAAGGCGCGGAACACGGGCAGGCGCCCGAACACTTCCGCCATCCGATCGCCGTAGCCGAAGCCGGCGGGCGCGTCGCTGTTCACCTCGATGAACCGCGGCCGCGCTCCTTCGAGGAACGCGTCGAGGCGCGAGAGTACGACGTCCGGCGGGCCGGGATCGATGGCGACCCAAGGCACCTCCGCCTCCGGCGTGCCGAGATAGGCGCAGAGCCGGCGGACGTCGCCCGCGAAGGCGTGACGCGCGACCCGGGCCGCGAGCTCGAGGAGGCGGCGGCCGTCGTCGCGGAGCCGCGCCCATTCCTCCTGCCTCAGCAGGTGCGGGCGCAGGAAGCTGCGCATCGGCACGCCGTCGAAAGTGATGCCCGCCTCCCGGAACGCGTCGTCCAGCCACGCGGACTGATCGGCGGCGGCGGGATCGTCGGACAGGAGCCGGTTGTACTCGGCGGCGAAATACGAAGACGTGGTCAGCGCGCTTTCGGGCGGCCGGCGCGCCAGGCCACCCGGCCCCCGACGATCGTGAACGCGGGCCCCCCGGTCAAGGTCCATCCCCCGAACGGCGTGTTGCGACCCTTGCTGAAGAAGCGCTCGGGGTCCACGCGCCACTTGCGGCCGAGATCGAGAATGGTGACGTCGCCCGGCGCGCCGGGGTAGAGCGTTCCGCCGGGCAGGCTCAACACCGCCGCCGGGCCGGCCGACAACAGCTGAACCAGCCGCCGCAGGTCGACGAGGCCGGCGGCGACGAGGCGATCGAGGCACAGGCCGACCGCGGTTTCCAGCCCCACGATGCCGAACGCGGCCTGGTCGTATTCCACCTTCTTGTCGTCGATGGTGTGCGGCGCGTGGTCGGTGGCGATGCAGTCGATGGAGCCGTCGCGGATCCCGTCGACGACCGCCTGGCGGTCCGTGTCCGACCGCAGCGGCGGATTCATCTTGGTCGAGGTGTCGTACTCCGACTTGCGGACCTCCTGGTCGGTCAGCAGCAGGTGGTGCGGCGTCGCCTCGGCGGTCACGCGCACGCCCCGCGCCTTGCCGCGCCGCACCGCGTCCACCGAGGCCGCGGTGCTGATGTGCGCGATGTGCAGGCGGCCGCCGGTGAGCTCGGCCAGGAGGACGTCCCGCTCGACCGCGATCGCCTCCGCGACTCCCGGCGCACCACGCAGTCCGAGCACGGTTGCGACCGCGCCCTCGTTCATCGACGCGCCGTGGAAGAGCGTCGGCTCCTCGCAGTGGTCGATCACGGGCAGGTCGAACGCCTGCGCGTACTCGAGCGCGCGCCGCATCATCCGCGCGCTGGCCACCGGGCGGCCGTCGTCGGACACCGCGATGCAGCCGGCGTCGCGGAGGTCGCCGTACTCGGCCAGGTCGTCTCCGAGCGAGCCGCGCGTGATGGCCCCGATCGGGTACACCCGCACCGTCGCGGCCTCGCGCGCCCGCTCGAGGATCAGCCGCGTGACCCCGGCGCTGTCGTTGACGGGATCGGTGTTCGGCATCGCGCACACCGCGGTGTACCCGCCGGCGGCGGCGGCGCGCGTCCCGGTCGCGATCGTCTCCTTGTCCTCGCGCCCGGGCTCGCGCAGGTGGGTGTGGGCATCGATGAACCCGGGGCACACCACGAGCCCCGAGGCGTCGATCACCTCCGCGCCGCGGGCGGCGACGCGCGTGCCGACCTCCTGCACGATGCCGTCGACGATCAGCACGTCGCGGTCGTCGTCGAGCCCGATGGCGGGATCGACGACCCGTCCGCCCTTGACGAGGAGCGCGCTCATGCCGCCGCCTCCCCGCCGCCGCCGAGGAGGAGATAGAGGACCGCCATCCGCACCGCCACGCCGTTGGTCACCTGGTCGAGGATGACCGAGTACGGCCCGTCCGCGACCTCGCTCGCGATCTCGACCCCGCGGTTCATCGGCCCCGGGTGCAGGATCACCACGTCCTTCTTCGCGCGCCGTACGCGCTCCTCGGTGAGGCCGAAGCGCACGTGGTACTCGCGGGTCGACGGGAAGTACCCGCCGGTCATCCGCTCCTGCTGGATGCGCAGCATCATGATGGCGTCCGCCCCCTCTACCGCCTCGTCGATCCGCGTGGTCACCGGCGCCAGCCGCTTGATCCCGGGCGGGATCAGCGTGGGCGGCGCGCAGAGGATCACGTCCGCGCCCATTTTCGTGAGCAACCAGATGTTCGACCGCGCGACCCGGCTGTGCATCACATCGCCGACGATCGCGACGCGGAGCCCGGCCAGGCGCCCCTTGCGCTGGCGCAGGGTGAATGCGTCGAGGAGCGCCTGCGTCGGGTGCTCGTGCGCGCCGTCTCCGGCGTTCACGATCGCCGACTTGCAGTGGCGGGCGAGAAAATGCGGCGCCCCGGACGAGGCGTGGCGGATGACGATCATGTCCGGGTTCATCGCCTCGAGGTTCCGCGCCGTGTCGAGCAGGGTCTCGCCCTTCTGCACGCTCGAGGTGGACGTCGCGATGGAAAGGCTGTCCGCGGAGAGCACCTTCTCCGCGATCTCGAAGGACGCGCGGGTGCGCGTGGAGGCCTCGTAGAAGAGATTGACCACCGTCTTGCCGCGGAGGGCCGGGACCTTCTTGATCGGGCGGTCGAGCACCTCGCGCAGTGCCACCGCGGTGTCGAGGATGGCCTCGATGTCCGACGGCTGCAGCGGCTCGATCCCGAGCAGGTGGCGGTGCGGGTAGACGCTCACCGCGTCGCCTTCTTCTTCCTGGTCGCCGGCGCGGTCGTCTTCTCCAGCAGGAGGACGCGGTCGGCGCCGTCCTCGTCCGCGAGCATCACCTGCACGATCTCGGTGCGGGTCGTGGTGATGGTCTTGCCGGCATAGTCGGCGCGGATCGGCAGCTCCCGGTGGCCCCGATCCACCAGCACCGCGAGCTCGATGCGCGACGGACGGCCGAAGTCGATGAGCTCGTCGAGGGCGGCCCGCGCGGTGCGGCCGGTGTAGAGGACGTCGTCCACGAGCACGACCACGCGCCCGTCGATCGAGACGGGAATGTCCGTGCCCTTCAGCACCGGGTGGGCCGCGATCATGGTGAGGTCGTCGCGGTAGAGCGTGATGTCGAGGGCGCCGACGACCGGCGGCTGCCCCGCCGCGGCGCCGATCAGCCGGGCCAGGCGCTGCGCCAGCGGCACGCCGCGCGTGCGCACCCCGACGAGCACGGCGCGCCCGATGTCGGGATGACGCTCCACCATCTCGTGCGCCATCCGCGCCAGCGTGCGGGACAGCCGCGCGGCGTCCATGAGCTCGAGGCGCTCGCGGTATCCGGGGGGATGCCCCATCAGGACACCCGCCCGCCGTCGGGCACCGGCCGCTCGGGGATGAGGAGGACGTTCTCGCCTTTGCCGTTGTCCACCGCCAGCACCAGCACCTCGGAGCGCACCCCGGCCACCTGGCGTGGGGGGAAGTTGACGACGGCCAGCACTTGCAGCCCCACGAGGTCGTCCGTCTCGTAGAGATCGCTGATCTGCGCGCTCGACTGGAGCGTCCCCAGCGGCCCGAAGTCTACGCGAAGGGCGAATGCCCGCTTGCGGGCGCCGCGGTTGATCTCCGCCTTGATCACGGTGCCGGCCCGGATGTCGAGGGTCAGGAAGTCATCGACGGTGGCCATTGCCGGAGGTGGACACTATCACGGGCTCTCGGCGGGCATGGAAGGCAGGCCGGGGAGGAACTCGTCGCCGGCCGGGGTGACGGCCAGGCTCTCGTAGCTGGGGATGAAGGTCACCGGATGCGCGCGGGCGAATTGCTCGTCGATCATCTCGGTCAGGACGCGTCCCTCCATGTCGCGGGCGACGGGCAGGCCCATCAGGTACAGGATGGTCGGGGCCACGTCGAGCACGGAGGCGCGCTGCAGCACGGCACCCGGACGGACTCCGTCGCCGACCGCGAGCAGCAGGCCGTCGGGCGCGTCGGCATGCGTGCCGCTCATCGACGGGTCTCCCACCAGCGCTTCCCACGCGCGCCGCCACTGCGGAATGGGCCGCATCCCGTAGCCGGAGACGACGAGGAGGATTTCCCCCGGGCGCAGCCCCTGGACGAGCGCCGCGACCTCTCGCGCGACGTACGCGGTGTAGCGGTCGACGACGTGGCCGTAGCGGCGACGCTCCTCGGGGCGGACGTCGCCGAAGCGCTCAGGGTCGGCGAACCGCGTGAAGCTGTGGCCGACGCTGTCGAGCCCGTAGAAATACGTCGCGAAGAAGGGCGGATCGTAGGCGGCGCGGAGGACCTGGCCCGCGCGCTGGTACGTGAGATCGGGAGCGAGGGCGCGCTCGACAAGGTCGCGACGCCAGGGCACGGCGGTGGTCTCGGGGACCGACAGGTCCACGAACTCGCCGAGCATCGACGCGTCCACGTCCTCGGGCGCCACCGCCCGCGCCTGCACCTCGCCGAGCAGGTCGGGGGGATAGAGCGTGTCCGCGCCCCCCCCCTTGCGCAGCAGGTGGAAGTAGTGGGAGAGCATGAAGCCCTTGATGTGCTCCGGCGGATGCGTCCCCCAGAAGCGCACCACGCCGGCCTGGATGCCGAAGGCGTTGAGCTCGTTCCACAGGGCCAGCCGCTTGCGCGAGGCCGCGGTCACGGGCGATGTGGAGACCAGCGACGCGCGCTCCAGCAGCGTCACCAGCGCGCCCTTGGGCAGGAGCTCGTAGACGGTGGACGAGCCGCGCAGGCGGTAGGCGGCGAAGCTCTTCACGCCGTGGTCGCGCGGGAGCCGGCCGGTGAAGATCGTGGTCCAGATCGGCGGGCCTTCGGTGGGGCGGAGGGTGGCGAGCGGCCCCTGCGCGCCGCGCCGCACGATCTGGGCGAGGCCGGGCGCGCTGCCGCGCTCGAGCGCATCGCGCAGCTGCTCGGGCCCGAGGCCGTCGACGCCGACGAGGATGATCCGGCGCACCGGCGTCACCGTCTCCGTGGCCAGCGGCACCGGCGCCGGACGTCCGGCGGGCCGCGGCCGCAAAGCCATGGGGACGATCACGAGGGACGACGCGGCGAGCACGACCAGCGCGGAGGAGATCCCGCGACTGCGCGCCGGGAAGATCATGGTGTCGACGCCGACCGCGATCAACACCAGCGCCGCGGTGGAGAGCGCCACCGCCGATCCGGCGAGCGCGGGCAGCACTTCGAGGGGCAGCGAGTGGCGGTAGGAGACGAGGTTCAGCCAGAAGAGGGCCGCGGCGGCGATCGCGGAAGCCATGCTCATCGCGGTGAACCACGGCAGGTTGTGGAGCGGCGGGCGTGGCGTGCGCGGCCAGCCGAGGACGCCGCGGGTGACGAGCGCCAGCGACCAGAAGCCGAGCGTCCCCGCCACCGTGTAGGGCAGGAACAGGGCCAGGGCGAGCGCGCCCGCGTCATCGCGCAGCGTCACCCGCGGGTTCAGGTACAGCACGAGGAGGACGATGTCCGCGGCGAACAGCGACGCGGCGATGGCGGCGCTGCGGAGGCTCCTGCGGATCATCGGTGGCCGCCATTGTAGAATCGCGTTGGTGAAGCCGGCGAACCGCGACGCGCCCCTGGTGGCGAAAGAGATCCTCGGCGGCGCCTACGTGATCCTCACCTTCCGGCATCCCGAGGTCGCCGCGCAGGCGCGCGCGGGCCAGTTCGTGATGATCAAGGCCGGCTGGTCGGCCGAGCCGCCGCTGCGCCGGCCGTTCTCGATCCTCGACGTCGCGGCGCGCGAAGGCACGTTCCGCATCTTCCTGAAGGTGATCGGCGGCGGCACCCGGGCTCTGGCCGATCTGCGGGAGGGTGAGACCGCGCAGTGCCTGGGACCGCTCGGCACGCCGTTCACGCCTCCCGCGGCCGGCCGCGAGGCGCTCCTCGTCGCCGGGGGATACGGCATAGCGCCCTTTCATCTCTTCTGCCGTGAGCTGCGCGTCACCGGTGGCCGCGCGCGCGTCTTCTACGGCGGGCGCACGGCCGGCGATCTGCAGATCCGCGACTTGTTCGATGCGCTTGCGGTTCCGCTGGTAGCGTCGACCGACGACGGCAGCCTCGGCCATCGTGGGCGCGTCACCGAGCCGCTGGAGGCGCATCTCGAGGCGCACGGCGGCGGGTGCGAGATCTACGCCTGCGGCCCGGACGCGATGCTGCACGCGGTGGCGCGGGTGGCTGCGCGGCACGGCGTTCCCGCGCAGGTGAGCCTCGATCCCTGGATGGGCTGCGGCGTCGGCACCTGTCTCGGGTGCGTGGTGTGGATGCAGTCCGCGGGCGACGCGCGCCCCCACTATCGCTGCGCATGCACCGAGGGGCCGGTCTTCGACGCGCTCGAGGTGGTGTGGCCGGGCGAGACGGAGTCGGCGGCGCGCCGGGCCGCGGCCGGCGCGGCGGCGCGATGAGCGCCCTTTCCGTCGACGTCTCCGGGCTGCGCCTCAAGAACCCGCTGATCGCGGCCTCCGGGACGTTCGGCTACGGCGTGGAGTACGAGGGCATCCTCGACCTCTCGGTCCTCGGCGGCCTGGTGTCGAAGGGTCTGTACCTCGCGCCGCGCGATGGCTGCGCGACGCCGCGCATCGTGGAGACGCCGTCGGGCCTGCTGAACGCCATCGGCCTCCAGGGCATCGGCGTGCGCGCGTTCGTCGCCGACGTGATGCCCGTCCTGTCCCGGCACGACACGGTGATCATCGTCAACGTGTGCGGCGATACCGTCGAGGAGTACGCGGAGGTGGCGCGCATCGCGGCCGATGCGCCGGGCGTGGCCGCCCTCGAGATCAACATCTCGTGCCCCAACGTGAAGACGGGCGGGATGGCCTTCGGGGGCGATCCGAAGATGACCCACGAGGTCGTGTCCGCGGTGCGCAAGGTGACGCGGCTGCCCGTCATCCCCAAGCTCTCGCCCAACGTCGCCGACATCGCGCAGTTCGCGCGGGTCTGCGAGGAGTCGGGCGCCGATGCGATCTCCTGCATCAACACCGTGCTCGGGCTGGCGGTGGACGTCGAGCGCCGGCGTCCGCGGCTCGCCTTCGGGACCGGCGGCCTCTCCGGGCCGGCCATCCGGCCCATCGCCGTGCGCATGGCCTGGCAGGCCGCGCGCGCGGTCCGCATCCCGGTCATCGGCGTGGGCGGGATCGCGTCGGCGGAGGATGCGCTGGAGTTCCTCATCGTGGGCTGCCGCGCGGTGCAGATCGGCACCGCGAACTTCGTCGATCCCGGCGTGTACGACCGCGTGCTGGCGGGGCTCACGGCGTACCTGCAGCGCCATGGGCTCTCCGACATCAACGCGGTGTGCGGGACGCTCGACGTCGGCGAGCCGCCGGCGCGGGGAGCAGCGGGATGATGAACGCGCGCGAGCGTCTCATCGTGGCCCTCGACTTCGCCGACGCGGCCGCGGCCCGCTCCGCGGCCGCCCGCCTGCGCGGCGAGGTCGGGATGATGAAGGTGGGGAGCCAGCTCTTCACCGCCGCCGGCCCTTCCATCGTGCGCGAGCTGATCGCGGACGGGCACCGGGTGTTCCTCGACCTGAAGTTCCACGACATCCCGAACACGGTCGCGGGCGGCGTCGCGGCGGCGGCCGCGCTGGGGGTCTCGCTGCTCACCATTCACGCCGCCGGGGGGCCGGCGATGATCGCCGCCGCGGCCGGCGCGGCGCGCGGCACGGACACGCGCATCCTCGCCATCACCGTGCTCACCAGCCTCGACGCGGCGATGCTGGGCGCCGTCGGCGTGGCGGGCACGGTCGAGGCCGCGGTGACGCGGCTGGCAGGGATCGCGGGCGATGCGGGGGCCGATGGCGTGGTGGCCTCGCCGCACGAGGCGCGGGCGTTGCGCGCGGCACGCGGCGCGGCCTTCCTGATCGTGACGCCCGGCATCCGGCCGGCGGGCGCCGACCTCGGCGATCAATCACGCGCCGCTACTCCCGGCGCGGCGCTGTCCGCCGGCGCCGACTACCTGGTCGTCGGGCGCCCGATCCTCGCCGACGGCGATCCCGTGGCCGCCGCACGCGCCGTGGTCGCGGAGATGGAGGCGGCCACCGCGATGCGCCAGTGAAGCCGGCTCGCGCGACGGCGCTGCTCGCCGTCCTCTTTGCGGCGGCGGGATGCCGCCCGTCGTCGCCGCCGACCGCCGCCACCGCGCACGCGGTGGCGGACGGAGGAGACGCGCAGCGCGTCGTCGCCCTCGTCGACTACGTCGGCTCGGACTATGCGGCCGCGGTCAAGGACGGCGTCGTCCTGGCGCCCGCCGAGTACGAGGAGCAGCTCCGGTTCGTCAAGGACGCGCGCAAGATGGGCGCCCTCGCGCTGGGGCCGAACGCGGCGGCGGAGCCGCTCGCGCAGGCCCTCGATCATCTCGCCGCCCTCGTCGACGCCAAGGCGTCGCCCGCCGAGGTGGGCGCCGCCTGCCGCGCCGCCAAGGACGAGGCCGTCGCGCGCTTCGGCCTGCGCACGACGCCGACCGAGCGCCCGTCGCTGCCCCGCGCGGAGGCGCTCTTCAAGGAATCCTGCGCGCCCTGCCACGGCGCGCGCGGCGACGCCGACACCGATCGTGCGCGGCAGCTGAAGCCGCAGCCGGTGAGCTTCGCGGACCCCGCCCGCCGCGCGGTGCTGTCGCCGTATCGCGTGTTCAACACCCTCACCTTCGGCGTCCCGGGGACGGCGATGGCGTCCTTCGATTCGCTCTCCCCCGTGGATCGCTGGAACCTGGCCTTCTACGTCTTCCGCCTCGGCCACGGCGCCGAGACGGCCGGACCGCCGCTCGAGAACATCGGCGTGCCGCTGGCCGACATGGCGATCCGATCGGACGCGGAGATGCTCGAGATCCTGCGCCGCGAAGGGCACGCGTCTCCCGAGCGCGCGCTCCACTACGTGCGCACCGAGGCTGCCTTCCAGGAGCCGCCGGCCGGAGTCGGCATCGACCGCACGCGCATGATGCTGCGCCAGGCCGTCTCTGCCTTCGCCGCCGGCCGCGCGGGAGACGCCGACCGGCTCGCCCTCGACGCGTATCTCCTCGGCTTCGAGCCCCTCGAGCCCCGCCTTCGCGCGCGCGATGCCGGGGCGACCGCGGAGGTCGAGCGCGCGTTCCATTCCCTGCGCTCGTCGCTGCAGGGAAGCGACGCCAACGCGGTGCGCGCGGCGCACGAGGAGCTCGACCAGACCTTGACCGCGCTCGGCGGCAGCCGCGGCGCCGGCGTTCCGTTCGTCGCCGCCTTCCTCATCTACTTCCGCGAAGGCGTAGAGGCCGCGCTCCTCGTCGGCGCCCTTCTCGCCGGCCTGGCCAAGCTCGGCCGCCCGGATGCGCGCCGCTACATCCACATGGGGTGGCTGGCCGCGCTGCCCGCAGGGGTCGTGACCTGGTACGTCGCGGAGCGGGTGCTGGCAGTGAGCGCCCGCGAGCGCGAGGTGCTGGAGGCGGTGGTGGCGCTCCTGGCCGCCGCGGTCCTGTTCTCGATGAGCTTCTGGATGATCTCCAAGGTCGAGTCGCAGCGGTGGATGGCCTACCTGCGGCGGCAGATCGAGCAGACGCTGACGCGGCGCAACCTGGCCACCCTCTCCCTGGTCTCCTTCCTTGCCGTGTACCGCGAGGCCGCGGAGACCGTCCTCTTCACCCAGGCCCTGATGCTCGACTTCCGCAGCGCGACCAGCGAGGTGTGGCTCGGCGCGCTCGCAGGTGTGCTGGCGGTGATCGTCGTCGCGCTGATCATGAACCGCACCGCCGTCCTCCTGCCCCTCGGGTGGTTCTTCGCCATCTCGAGCGCGCTCCTCTGCCTTCTGTCCATCTCCTTCGCCGGTTCCGGCATGGAGGTGCTGGTGTCGTCGGGATATCTCGATCCCCGGCCGGTGTCGTTCCCGGAGGTGCCGTGGCTCGGCATCCATCCCGACCTCAATTCGCTGGCCGTGCAGCTCGCGATCCTGCTCGTGATCGCGGGCGCGGCGGTGGTGAGCTTCCGCCGCCGCGGCGAGGGCGACGCCGCGTGACGGTCGTGCTCCTCGGCAAGCCGGACTGTCACCTGTGTCACGTGATGGAAGATGTCGTGGCGCCGGTGCTGGCGGCGCGGGGCATCCCCCTCGTCGTGCGCGACGTGCGGGACGACGCGGAGCTGCTGCGGCGCTATCGCAACGACATCCCCGTGCTGCTCGCCGGCGACGTCGAGCTGGCGCGGCACCGCGTCACAACGGAGCAACTACTCGCGCGGCTGAACGACCTCGGCTGACGCAGCGGGGGCGGGCGAAAACGGCGTGTTGCGCAGGCCAAGGGCGCGGTCGCACTTCGCGATCTCGCGGTCGATCTCGTCCGGCTTCGCCGCTTCGCTGCCCGTGGTGAGGCCGCGGTCCCGCATCTCGGCCCAGAAGGCACGGCCCGACTGGAATCGCGCCTTTGCTTCGCGCCAGTGCCCGAGCCGCGCTTCCACGGGGACCGCCCGGTTGGCCGCGCGTGCCGCGTGGGCATATCCCAATCCAATGTCGCACTCGGCGACCCTCGAGCGCGTGCCGGTATGAGCGGGATCGCGCGCCGCGACGGGCCCGAGCGTCTTCGCCGCCCGGTCGAGCAGGAGGAATGCCTCTGCGGTGTCGCCGTCCTGGGCCAGGGTGCTGCCCAGACTCGCGGAAACGCTGGCCACGTCGGATTGCGCCTGAAGGTTGGCGGGATCCGCGCGGGCCAGCTTCTCCGCCGCTTCCAGGCCACGACGATAGTGCTCGACGGCCAGCCGTCGATCGCCAAGCTTGACGGCGGTATCGCCGAGTTGGACCAAGGTGCCCATCACCCGCCGTTGCAGGGCCGCGTTCCCGGGATCGGCCCGGGCCAGGGCCTCCTCGATGGCGCCGGCCTTGCGGTGCTGCGCCAGGGCCGCCGGCAGGTTCGGGACGAGCCCCGCCACCGGCGCGCCGCTGTCGAGGACCTTGCCCTGATAGCTGTAGGCGAGGGCGAGCTGCAGCTGGGCCTGCTCCGTGTGAGCGCCGGACACCTCCAGTGATTCGAGGAGGGAGATGGCCTTGCCCAGCC
>JANMPI010000218.1:0-21048 GCA_031369785.1 Acidobacteriota bacterium | reverse complement strand
ACCCGCAGGTACGCTCGTCATCGGTCTGCCCCGCATGCGTCAAGGGCTACTGCGACGCCTGCGTCCAGCGGGTCCAGGGCGGCGCCATCTGCGCGGCCTGCGACGGCCTCTGCGTCCCCACCGAAAGCTACGACCACAAGCAGGAGACCGCGCATCAGCGCGATCGCTCGATGGCGGAGGACATCGCGGTGATCGCCGGCTACCCTTTCCTCGACCCGCTCGGTTTCGCGCTCCTCGCGCTCTTCACCTGGGTTTTCGGTTACTTCGCCGGCTTCCTGGCCCAGGGCGTCCTGATGATGTACACGTTCCACGCCCTCACCCGCGTCAGCAACGGCGACCTGAAGTCCTCGATGCCGGACTTCACGGACGTCTTTGACCTCATGCTGCCCGCGCGCCTCGCCATCGCCGCCTTCGTGATCAGCACCGGTCCCCTGATCGCCGTCACGCTGTTCGTCCCCGGGGCCGGCGTGCACGGGATTTTCGCCAGCGCACCGTCCGTGGCGGTCGTCGCTCACGCCGCGCAGCACGCGCCGGAGGCGGAACACCCGCCGGCCGAGGCCGCGCCGCGTCCGGACGACGAGGACGACGAGGCTTCGCACGCCGCCCGGGCGCGCCGTCGCGGGGACGAGGACCAGGAGAAAACGGGAGGACTTGCCATCGGCCTTCTCACCCTGACGCTGTTCTGGAAGCTGGCCTACACTCCGGTCGCGCTCACCGTCGCCGCGCTGTCCCGCAGCTACCTGTCGACCTTGAACCCCGTGATCGGGATCGGCACGATCGGGCGGATGGGCGCGACGTACTGGCATGCGATGGTCATCTACACCGTGCTCGCGCTGGCGCAGTGGGCTCTCGGATACGGCCTCGACAAGATCCCGATCGCCGGCGCCCTCCTGCGCTCCTTCACTGATGCGTATGCGTCGCTGGCCATCGCGTGTACGCTGGGCCTCGCCGTCTTCAAGAAGGCCAAGGCGCTCGGCTGGGACTAGACCCTGGAGGTCACATGAGATCGCGGGCCTGGATCGTTCTCGTCGCCGTCCTCGCCGCGTGCGGGCCGGTGAAGCAGGAAGAGAAGCGCCAGCGCAACATCGGCGACGACACCGCCGACATCGCCTCCGACACGCGGACCCTGGGCGAGGCGTCGGCGGCGGTGAACGAGGTCATCCGCGTCCAGGACGATTGCGAGCAGGCCCGTCCGCTCGTCCCGAAGGCGCAGGCCGCCCTCGACGAGGCGGGCAAGCGCGTGCGCACCGTCGCCGGCCGCGCGTCGCTCGACTCGATGCGCGCGCAGGTGCGCGGGCTGGCGCAGGCCTGTAACTAGCGGGGTACGGGCGGGGCGGCGCGCATGAGCAGCGCGTGCACCGCGAAGGCCACGCCGAATCCGACGAACCAGCCGTAATCGGAGAGCGGCTTCAGGGACGGGACGACGAGGCCGCCCCACGCGAAGGCGCACCCGAGTAGCGTGGCCACGACCGCGCGCCAGTTCCATCCCGACGCGTAACGGTACGCGCCTTCGGGCAGGTACAGGTCTTCCAGCTGCAGGCGTGTCTTGCGCACGATCCAGTAGTCCGCGATCAGCACCCCGGCGATCGACCCCAGCCCGCCGGAGACGTTGAGCAGCCAGGTGAAGATGTAGCCGGAGGGATCGGCGAGGAGCTTCCACGGCCGCATCAGGATCCCGAGGATCCCGGTGATCAGGCCGCCGGTGTGGAACTTGATCGCGCGCGGGAAGGCGTTCGCGAAGTCGTTGGCGGGGGAGACGACGTTGGCCGCGATGTTCACGGCCAGGGTCGCGACCACGGCGGTAAACATTGCAATCGCGACCACCACCGGGCTCGAAAACCGGCCGATCAGCTTGATCGGGTCCCAGATCGCCTCGCCGTAGATGATCACGGTCGCGCTGGTGATGATCACGCCCATGGCTGCGAACAGCGTCATGGTGGTCGGGAGTGCTATGACCTGCCCGAGCGTCTGCTCGCGCTGGCTGCGACCGAAGCGCGTGAAGTCCGGCATGTTCAACGACAACGTGGCCCAGAAGCCGATCATCGCGGAAAGCGAGGGCACGAACACGGGAAAGAACTCGCCGAAGGTGTGGAGCCGCCCCGGCTGCGCGAGCAGCGGGCCGAGCCCGTGGGCGCGGTCGATCGCCCACCACACCAGCACTCCCGTCATCACCAGCACGAAGGGGGCGGCCCAGTTCTCCACCGCGCGCAGCACGTCCATGCCGCGATAGATGATGAGGATGTTGATGCCCCAGAAGATCAGGAAGGACAGCCACTCCGTCGCCGTGTGCCCGTCGAACCCGGCCCCGAGCAGTCCGGGCCAGCCGGGGATGATCGCGGCGAAGAGCGTGTGCAGCGCCTCGCCGCCGATCCAGGCCTGGATGCCGAACCACCCGCAGGCCACGAGCGCGCGCATGAGCGCGGGCAAATTGGATCCGATCGTGCCGTAGGCCCCGCGGGCGAAGACGGGGAAGGGTATGCCGTACTTCGTTCCCGGGTGCGAGTTCAGCAGGATCGGGATCAGCACGATCGAGTTGCCGATCAGGATCGTGAGGAGGGCCTGCCACCAGTTCATCCCCGTGGTCATGAGCCCCGACGCCAGCATGTAGGTGGGGATGCAGTGCGCCATGCTGATCCAGAGCGCGGCGAAGTTGTAGGTGGTCCAGTTGCGCCGCGACACAGGCACCGGCGCCAGGTCCTCGTTGTAGAGCGGGCTCCGCGCGATGCGCGCGGTGTCGACGATCTCGACGCGACCGTCGGCGTGCTCGACCTGGTTGGCGGCGGCGCTCACAAGCCGAGGGGGACGCCGGGGTCGCGCTTCACGTACTGGCCGCGGCCCTTCTTCCCGACGAACTTGCCGTCATCCACGATCACCTCGCCGCGGGAGAGGACCATGGAAGGCGCGCCCGTCACCGTGCGCCCCTCGTACGGGTTGTAGTCGACCTTCATGTGGAGCGTCTTCGCGGACAGCGTCGTCTCGCGCTGGGGATCGAAGAGGATGAGGTCGCCGTCCGAGCCGACCGCGACCGTGCCCTTGCGCGGCCAGAGGCCGAACATCTTGGCGGGATTGGTGGAGACGATCTCCACGAAGCGGTGCACGTCGATGCGGCTAGTGCGCACGCCGCCGTCCCACAGCAGCATGAGCCGCGTCTCGATCCCTGGCGCGCCGTTCGGGATCTTCGAGAAGTCGCCCTCGCCGAGCTTTTTCTCGTTCATGCAGAACGGGCAGTGGTCGGTGGAGACGACCTGCAGGTCGTTCCCTGCCAGCCCCTTCCAGAGCGCCACCTGGTTCCACTTGTCGCGCAGCGGCGGCGACATCACGTACTTCGAGCCCTCGAACCCCGGGCGCTCGTAGTCCTCGTAGGACAGGAACAGGTACTGCGGGCAGGTCTCCGCGAACGCGGGCAGTCCCATGTCCCGCGCCTGCTTCACCTTCTCCAGCGCATCCGCGCAGGACAGGTGGACGATGTAGATCGGGACGCCGGCCATCTCCGCGAGCGCGATCGCGCGGCCGGTGGCTTCACCCTCGGCGCGGGTGGGGCGGGTGAGCGCGTGGTACTTGGGCGCGGTGTGCCCCTGGCGCAGCGCTTCCTTCACCAGGGTGTCGATCACCCCGCCGTTCTCGGCGTGCATGCAGATGAGCCCGCCGTTGTCGCGGGTCTTCAGCAGCGCGCGGAAGATCGTCGCGTCGTCGACCATGAACACGCCCGGGTAGGCCATGAAGAGCTTGAACGAGGTGACGCCCTCGTGCCTGACCATCTTGTCCATGTCGATCGAGGCCTGGTCGCTGAGCTCGCGCACGATCATGTGGAACGCGTAGTCGATGACCGCGCGCCCCTCCGCGCGCTTCATCCATCCCTCGTACGCGGGATAGAGGCCCTCGCCGAAACCCTGGATCGCGAAATCGACGATGGTCGTGGTGCCGCCGTGGGCGGCGGCGACGGTGCCGCTCTCGAAGTCGTCGGCGGAGGTGGTCCCCCCGAACGGCATGTCGAGGTGGGTGTGCACGTCGATGCCGCCGGGCATCACCAGCTTGCCCTTCGCGTCGATCACGGTGTCCGCGGGTCCGGGGAGGCCCTTCCCGATGGTGACGATCCGTCCGTCCTGGATGAGGACGTCGGCCTCGTAGCGGTCCGCGGCGGTGACGATCGTTCCGTTCCGGATCAGCGTGCTGGGCATGAGCGACCTCCGGGGAAGCGCCAGTCTACAGCGGCTTCAGGGGCGGGGTTCAGTGCCCCGTGTGATACACGAAGCGGACCGCGACCGTGCTCAGCCGCTCGCGGAGGCGCAGTTCCCCGAGGATCGGCCACCAGTCGTAGAGGAATATCTCCAGCGGGCGCCACATCGCCACCCAGCCCGCGATGAGGAGGCTCTCTTCGACGATCCGGGACACCGTGCCGGCGCCGGTGAGGCGGCGCGCGAGCTGGGCAATGAGCAACAGCGTCACCAGGAACGCGAGGCCGATGGCGAGGCTCACGAATCCGCGGCGGAGGAGCTGGCGCAGGTCGCGCCGCAGCACTTGCGCGCGCCGCGCGAAGTGGGAGCGGATGGCGCCGCCCACGGCCGCTTCCTCGTCCGCCGCCCCGGCGGGCTGGTCGAGGTAGATGACGAGGGCGCACGGTGCCCGCGCCGGAAGCTCCTTGAGGCTGTCGACGATGTAGTTCTCGGCCGCGGGGGCGAGGTCCCGGTCGCGGAAGGGGGACGGGTCCAAGGCGTCGAAGAGCTGGCGCAGCTCCTGGAGGTGGACCTCCACCGGCGCGCCCTTCGCCGGGCCCGGGCCGGTCAGGTGCGCGCGGGCGTCACGGCGTAGCCTTCCGGCGCGTCGTGCCCGCCCTGGTAATCGGAGTCGTCCGGGCGGCGGATGTGCGAGTGCGAGACCACGCGGTCGCGCCGGATGCCTCGGAACTCTTCGAGTTGCTGGTAGCCGCGCTTCTCCATGAATTCGCTCATCCCGCTGGTGAGCGCCTTGATGACGCCCGGGCCGACGGCATGATCGAGCATCGCCGCCGTGCACACCTGCACCGTCCCGCAGCCGAGGAGGAAATAGTTGAGCGCCTGCGCGAAGTCGGAGATGCCGCCGATGCCGGAGAACGAGCGCTCGGGGAACGCCTTCGTCATCTGCGCCATCTTGGCGATGGACTGGGGCAGGATCGCGGGGCCGCCGAGCCCGCCGCTGGAGACGAGGCCGTCGACGTTCATCTCGAACTCGAGCGTCTCGGGGTCGATGAGCGGCAGCGACGGATACGTGTTCGACGAGACCACGGCGTCGGCCCCGCCGCGGAAGGCGGCCCCCGCCTCGATCACGATGTCGGTCGTGGACGGCGTCAGCTTGGCCCACACCGGCACCTTCGCCACTTCCTTCACCACCTGCGTGACCACCGAGCAGAGCTTCTGGTCCTTGCCGATGTTGCTGCCCATGTCCTCGCGGTCCATGTGCGGGCAGGAAAGATTGAGCTCGAATCCGTCCGCGCCCTCGTCCTGGCACGCGCGCGCCAGCGTCCGCCAGTGCTCGAGCTCGCGGTCGCTTCCCGAGCCGGCCATGATCGACGCGATCAGCACCCGGTCCGGAAACGCCTGCTTGATGCGGCGGATGCGCGGCGCCCACCAGTCGAGGGTCTTGTCGGAGATGAGCTCCCAGTTCCACGAGGAGTGGAGCGCCCCCGCGCGCCCCTTGTTCATCGAGAGGGTTCCCGCCTCGGTGTTCGCGCGCAGGAACTTCGTCTTCGGCCCCGCGACGTTCACCACCGGATGGAGGCCGATCGTCTTGGTGACCACGCCGCCCCAGCCCGCCTCGAAGGCGCGGAGGATGTTGCTCTCGGACTCCGTGGGGGGCGCGGACGAGAGAAGGAAGGGATTCGCGAACCGGATCCCGGTGAACGTCACCGAGAGATCGACGCCCATGACGGCCTCCTGTCCCGGGGCCGCTCGAGGACGGCTTGCGGCTTTTCTACGGCTCCGGAGGGAAGAGGATAGCGCCGTTCTCCAGGGGCCGCACGCGCGGGCGGGCGCTCGCCTGGAGCGCGGCCGCGGGCTGCCACGCGAACGCGATGATCGTCTGGCGGTCGCCGCGCCACGAGCTCTCCACGAACTCGGCGTGCACGTCGCCGCCGTCGGCGAGGCCGACCAGCCCCTCGAAGAACCCCATCGTCTGGACCGCGGCCGCGCGCTCCGCCATCGGTGTCATCCCGTATTCGACCCCGATGGACGCCGACGAGTCGCACAGCTGCAGGATGGTGAGCGCCTCGAAGTCGAAGAGGCTCCGGCGCAGGACGTAGAACCGCATGAGGGATTCGCGCGGGTCGCCGGGGACGAGGACATGCTCGTTGGCGGCGACGAGGCGAGCGACCGACGCGCGGCCCCAGTCGCGCACGAGGCCGAGGTCGCCCTCCGCGATGGCCTGGAAAATGGCGATGCCGAAGCGCTCGAAGCTGTCCATCGGGCACCACTCGTCGCTGTCGATCGCCCGGTGGAGGAAGGGAAGGTCCTCGGGCTCCAGGAACTCGTGCCACGAGCGGCCGCGATGCGCGCGGAGCATGCGGACGTAATCGGCGAAAAGGACTCCCTTTACATGCCCAGGCACGTCCCACTCCCGCTCTGCCCCGTTCCGGGAGGGCCAGCGAAATCCACGGCCCCGGTAAAGCGATTGTATAACTACTGGGCAGGGGGGGTAGGCCGGCGCGCCTTCGATTCTGCAAGTCGCTGAGCAGTAACCGCTAGGGCGTAAGTTGCTTCCTCGTCGGAACCTTCCCCTTTCGGGCAGTGGTCCGAAGCTTCAGACGTTGGATGGGAACCGACTGCGTCCCGAAGGTGATGACCCGATAGGGGACGAGGCGCTTCAGGGTCGCCGCGTCCACCGCCGCCGCCGCCTGCGGGGTGAGGAGCGCCTCTCCGGGCTCCGCCAGGTCCTCGCCGAGCTTCGACGCGAGGTTCACCTCGAGGCCGAACATGTCCCCGTCGAGATCGAGGACGTCGCCATACCCGATCCCATAGCTGAAGTGGAGGCGCTCGTTCTCGGGGCGCCCGCGGTTCAGGCGCTGGACCGCGTCTTCGAGCGCGACCACGCCCCGGCAGGCCCGGTTGATGTCGTCGTAGCGGATGAGCAGGCTGTCGCCTTCGACCTTCACGAGATCGCCGCCGGTCTTGCGCACGACCTGGGCCGCTTCCTCCGCGACCTGCTCGAAGACCATCAGGAAGTGGAGGATGCCGTCCCGCGCGGTGCGGGTGGTGAAATCGGCGGTGTCGGTGAACACGACCGCGCGCTTGCGGAAGAGAGCGGGGAAATTCGCGACGTCCATGGCCGGCCGCCTTTCCGGCTTGCCCTTCGCGCGCCGGCGGAGGTAGCCGAGCAGCCGCCTGGTGCGTGCGCCCTTCAGCCGGAAGATCGTCATCGCTGGAACTCCACCTTCACCACCTGGTCTCCCGGCGTGCCCCCGCATTCGACGAGGGACGAATAGCTGAGCAGGCACACCTCGCGGCGCGTCCCCGTGATGCCCTCGCCGCGCAGATCGAGGCTGCGCGCCATGACCATCGTCGTCTTGTCGGCCGACGGCGCGAGCAGGTCGCGGTGCGGCGGCTCGACCTTCGCTTTCGTCGCCTTGCCGTCCGCGGTGGTGACCGTCACCTCGCGGGCGGCAGTGGAGACGATCGGCTGCGGGCGGCCGTCCACGAGCGTCTCGCGGGAGAGCTCGCCGTGCGCGATGGCGAGCACCGCGTTGTCGACCGGCACCACGCGCTTGCCCAGCCAGAGCGCGTCACCTTCGCGCACGCCCCCCGTTCCCGTCGCCGGCGAGCGGCCCTTCGACCACGACACGTAATCGTAGGACAGAGTCCAGTTCCGGAGCGGCAGCGTGTTGCCGTCGGCAAAGGTGACGAGCGCGGTCGGCACCGTTGGCTCCGGCGCGGCGCCGCTCGTCGCCAGGAGGACGACCATCACGAGGAGCGCCGTCAATAGAGTGCGCTCTTGCGGACGGTGCCCGTGTAGTCGACGTAGACGGTCTTGATCTCGGTGAAGAACTCGACCGCGGTCGAGCCCTGCTCGCGCGGCCCGACGCCGGTGCCCTTCATCCCGCCGAAGGGCAGCTGCGCCTCGCCGCCCGCCGTCCCGCTGTTGATGTGCACGATCCCGGCCTCGATGCGGTCCGCGAAGCGGAAGACGGTCGTGGCGTCGGTGGTGAAGATCGAGGACGAGAGGCCGAAGCGCACATCGTTGGCCGCCGTCATCGCCTCCTCGAAGTCCTTCACCCGGACCACGCCGACGACGGGGCCGAAGATCTCTTCCTGGGCGACGCGCATTTCCATCTTCACGTGGTCGAAGACGGTGGGCTCGACGAAGTGGCCCTGCGCATACGCCCCGCTGGTGAGCGCGCGGCCGCCGCAGGCGAGGGCGGCGCCTTCCGCGGTTCCGATTCCGATGTAGTCGAGGTCCGTCTTCAGCTGGCTCTGGTCCACCGCCGGGCCCATCTCGGTTGCGGCGTCGAGCCCGCTGCCCACGCGCACCTTGCCCGCGCGCGCGACCAGCCGCTCGACGAAGCGATCGGCGATCCCTTCTTCGACGATCACGCGGGAGGTCGCGGTGCAGCGCTGGCCGGTGGCGCCAAAGGCGCCCTGGGCGGTGGCCTCCACCGCGAGGTCGAGATCGGCATCGGCGAGGACGATCACCGGGTTCTTGCCGCCCATCTCCGCCTGCACGCGGATCATCCGCCGCGCGCCGCGGGCGTAGATCCCGGCCCCCACCTCGTTGCTGCCGGTGAAGGAGACCGCGCGCACCGCCTCGTGGTCGAGGAGCGCGTTGCCGACGGTGCTCCCGGAGCCGAGCACCATGTTGAGCACCCCCTTGGGCACGCCCGCGCGCTCGAAGATGGAGACGACGGCGGTCGCGGTGGCGGGGGTCAGCGTCGCCGGCTTGAAGACGACGGTGTTGCCGGAGACGAGAGCGGGGGCGATCTTCCACACCGGGATCGCCACCGGGAAGTTCCAGGGGGTGATGCAGGCCACCACGCCGACCGGCTCGCGGGTCGTGTAGCAGAAGTTGTGCGCGAGCTCCGACGGCACGGTGTGCCCGCCGATGCGGCGTCCCTCGGCCGCGATGTACTCGAGGATGTTGACCGAGCGCTGGACCTCCCCCAGCGCCTCCTTCAACGTCTTCCCCTCCTCGCGGGAGAGGAGCCGCGCGAGGTCCTGCTTCTCGGCATCGAGGAGGGCCTGGGCGCGGAAGAGGATCGCCCCGCGGATGGGCGCGGGCGTGGCGCGCCAGGCGGGGAACGCCGCTTTTGCCGCATCGACCGCGCGCCGGGTCTCGTCCGCGGAGGAGAGCGGGATGTGACCCAGCACGTCCCGCGTGTCCGCAGGGTTGACGTTGGCCGCCGTCTGCGACGACTCGGAGGCGACCCACTCGCCACCGACGAAGTTGCGATACGTCTTCGTGGCCGTCCCGGTCCCGACCCGCGTCGCCTCCGCCGACGTCACGGCTGCACCAGCGGACCGTAGGCGTCCGGGCGGCGGTCGCGGTAGAACTGCCAGACCGACCGCACCTCGTCGATCATGCCGAAGTCGAGATCGGCGACCACGACCGCGTCCTTGTCCCGCGGCCCCTCGGCCACTATCTTGCCGCGCGGGTCGCAGAAGTAGCTCTGCCCGTAGAACTCGCCGATGTTCCACGGCGCCTCGTGGCCGACGCGGTTGATCGCGCCGACGAAGTAGCCGTTGGCCACCGCGTGCGCCGGCTGCTCGAGCTTCCACAGGTATTCGGAGAGGCCGGCCACGGTCGCCGAAGGGTTGAACACGATCTCCGCGCCGGCCAGGCCGAGCGCGCGCGCGCCTTCCGGGAAGTGGCGGTCGTAGCAGATGTAGACGCCGACCTTCGCGTAGGCGGTCTCGAACACCGGATAGCCGAGATTCCCGGGGCGGAAGTAGAACTTCTCCCAGAAGCCCGGGTTGCAGTGGGGGATGTGGGTTTTCCGATACTTGCCGAGGTACTTGCCGTCGGCGTCGATGACCGCTGCGGTGTTGTAGTAGACGCCGGCCTGCTCTTCCTCGTAGACGGGGATGACCATCACCATCTTGTGCTTCTTCGCGAGCTTCATCATGAGCTGGACGGTGGGCCCCTCGGGCACGCGCTCGGTGAGGTGGTACCACTTCGTCTCCTGCTCGGCGCAGAAGTACGGCCCGTAGAAGAGCTCCTGGAGGCAGAGGATCTTCGCCTTCTGCTTCGCCGCGGACGCGATCATCTTCACGTGCTTGTCGATCATGGCCTTGCGGATCGCGGGCAGGCCATCCTCAGGGCGCTTGACGTTGCTGGCCTGGATGAGGGCGCAACGGACGACGCGGGGCATAACGCGGCTCCTTCCCTTCGGTGGGCGGGCCGCCATTATAGTCCGCCGATGGATCCCGCTCCCGCGCGCCCCGTCCTCGTCCGCGCCATCGGGCGCTGGGACCTGACCGCTTCCGTGGTCAACGGGACGATCGGCAGCTCGATCTTCGGGATGCCCGCGGTGCTGGCCGCGCTCACCGGCGCGTGGAGCCCGCTCGCCGCCCTCATCGCCGCTCTCGGCATCCTCGCCATCACGCTGTGCCACGCGGAGGTGGCGAGCCGCTTCCGCGAGCCGGGCGGATCGTACCTGTACGCCCGCGAGGCGTACGGAAGGACCGTGGGATTCCAGACCGGCTGGCTCAGTTTCTGGATCCGCACGACGTCCATGGCCGCGAACCTGAATGTGTTCGTCGACTACCTGGGGCAGGTCGCGCCCGCGGCGGGGGCCGGCGTGGGACGGGTAGCGGTGATGGGCGCCATGACCGCGCTCGTGACCGCGCTCAACGTGATCGGGGTCCGCCAGGGCGCGCGCACCGTCGACTTCTTCACCATCGCGAAGCTGCTGCCGCTCGTGCTTCTCGTCGTCCTCGGCCTCGCCCGGGTGAGCGGGGAGGTGCTGGCCACGCAGTCGGTGGCGGCGCCCGACTGGACCCACGCCGTGCTGCTGCTCATCTTTGCCTACGGCGGATTCGAGTCCGCGCTCGTCCCCGCCAGCGAAGCGAAGGACCCGCGGCGTGATTCCGCCTTCGCGCTCCTCGTCGGGCTCGCCGTGGTTGCCTCCACTTACATGCTCGTCCAGCTGACGGTGGTCGGCATCGTCCCCCACGTGGCCGGCATGCGCGCGCCGGTGGCCGCGGCGTTTGGCGTGCTGCTGGGGCCGATGGGCGTGACCCTCGCCATCGTCGCGGCGATGATCTCGACCTACGGCTGGACGGTCGGCGCCGTGCTCACCTCTCCGCGCGTCCTCTATTCGATGGCCGACCGCGGCGAGCTGCCGAAGGTCCTCGCCCGCGTACACCCACGCTTCCGCACGCCCGATGTCGCCATCTACGCCTTCGCCGCCGCGGGGCTCGGGCTCGCGCTCGCCGGCAGCTTCGCCGCCAACGCGACGCTGTCCGCGATCGTCCGCCTCGTCACCTACGCGATGGTGTGCTCGACGGTGCCCGTCTTCCGGCGGCGCCCGGGACTGGAAGCGCCGGGGTTCCAAATTCCCGCCGGCCCCGCGGTGGCGGTGATCGGCCTGGCGTTCTGCGTCTGGCTTCTCTCCACCCGCACCTTCGCACAGACCTGGATCCTCGGGCTCATGATCGCGGCGGGCTGGCTCCTCGGCCTTTTGTCCCGCCGGAAAGGGACCGTCCCCACGGCGTAGAATCGCACCGTGGAGATCCCGAGCTTCCGCGACGCCCAGCCGAAGATCGCGGCGATGATGCGCAGCCAGGGCGCGCTCGGTGTCCTGCTGTTCGATTTCCACCATTTAGGGCGCGTCGAGCGGGAGTTCGGCGGCAGCGCGTATCAGGGCCTGTGGGCGCAGGTCCAGCCGATTTTGAACGACGTGCAGGCGCAGGTGCGGTCCAACGACATCCTGGTGCGGGACGAGCGGGACAGCGACCTCTTCCTCCTGTTCCTGGCCAGCCGCCGGCAGGGCACGCCCACGTTCGTCGCCACCGACATCCGCAAGCTCTGCGACCGCCTGGAGGAGTTCATCACCCCGCGCGTCGCGCGGCTGATGCTCCCTTACTTCCGCGACCGCCCGCGGATCGACGTCGGCTACGGCTTCGTGCTCTGGACGCCGCTCGAGGGCGAGGACCGCCAGATCCTCCGCCTGGTCGACGAGGCCCGCACGTCGAAGGGCCTGCGCAAGAGCCTCCGCGAGCGGGACGATCGCGAATCGCTGCTGCAGATCATCTTCAACCAGGAGCTCTGGACCGCCTTCCAGCCCATCGTCGAGATGGAATCGGGGCAGGTCATGGGATTCGAGGCGCTGGCCCGGGGGCCGCGGGGCACCGAACTCGAGTACCCGAGCGCGCTCTTCGGCCTCGCCGCGCGCTTCGGGATCGGTGACGAGCTCGAGCGCGCCTGCCGGCGCCAGAGCTTCGCGGACTGGCAGGCGTTCGGGGCGCCCGCGCGGCTCTTCGTGAACACCGTCCCCGCGACGGTGCGCGACACGAGCTTTCTCGGGCGCGGCGTGCTCGACTACCTGGGGCCGACGCTGTCCCCGCGGTTCGTGACCCTCGAGATCACCGAGGGCCAGGTGATCGCGAACATCAACCTCTACCGCGAGGCGATGCATTCCTTCACCGAGCTCGGCTTCACGTTCGCGATCGACGACCTCGGCGCCGGGTACTCCGGCCTCGAGACCCTGGCGACGCTCGGCGCGAGCTATCTGAAAATCGACATGGGGCTCGTGCGCGACGTGCACCAGAAGCGCGTCAACCAGCAGGTGGTGAAGGCGATCCTCGAGCTGGGGGCCGGCGTCGGGGCCACCGTCATCGCGGAGGGGATCGAGACCAGGGAAGAAGCGGACACGCTGCGCGGCATCGGGATACGGTATGCACAGGGCTATCTTTTCGGGCGCCCGCGCGATCCGCAGGTGAAGGTTCCCATCTCGAACGCCGGATAGGAGGACGCGAGTGTCAGCGGAGAAGCTCATCGGGGCGTTGCTGCAGGGGGCATTGGGCGGGCGGCGGAAGCGCAGCCGCGGGGCCATGCGGTATCTGAACGGCGGGCGCGGGTCGTTCATCAACGCGAGCACATTGATGACCGCGGCCGGTCTGGCCTGGGGCGCTTACGAAGCCGCGACCCGGAGCCGCGGGACGGCGAGCGCCGCGCCGCCGCTTCCCGGCGCTGCGCCCTTGCCGCCGCTCCCGGGCACGCCGGTCGCCGCGGAGGCACCGGAGGACCTGCTGCGCCTCGTGCGCCTAATGATCTCGGCCGCGCGCGCGGATGGGACGCTGTCGCCGGACGAGCAGGAAGCGATCGTGGCCCAGGCGCGCACGGTCGGCGCCGACCAGCTGGTCGACTACGAGATGCGGAACCCGCGGCCGCTGGCCGACATCGCGGCCGGCGTGCGGGACCCGCAGGCGCGCGAGGAGATGTACTCCATGGCCTTCGCCGTGGTCCGCGCGGACGAGTCCATCACCGGCGCCGAGCGCATCTATCTCGCGCAGCTGGCGCATGCGCTGGGGCTCGATCCGGCGACCACGGCGCGCCTGGAGAAGGACGCCGCGGCCGGCATCGACGCCGCGGGACAGGCGGGGGAATGAGCGGCGCCTCCGAGTGGTACATGGCGATCGGCGGCCACCAGGTGGGGCCGGTAACCGCGGAGGAGATCGTCGCCAACCTCAGGAACGGCACCATCGACGCCGCGACCCTCGTGTTCAAGCAGGGGATGACGGCCTGGACGCCGATCCGCGAGGTGGCGGAGTTCCGCGGCCAGGCCGCGGCGCCCGCGGCGGGCGCCCTGACCGTGCCGTCGGTACCGGGCGGGCGGAGATCCCACGAGATCGGCTTCACGATTCACGGTGAGGACCTGCAGTTCGTCGAGGTCGAGCTCGATCCGGGCGAGAGCGCGGTGGCGGAAGCGGGCTCGATGATGTTCATGACCGCCGGCATCGAGATGGAGACGGTGTTCGGCGACGGCAGCCACGCCGACCAGCAGGGCGGCGTGATGGGCGCGCTCCTCGGCGCCGGCAAGCGCCTCGTCACCGGCGAGAGCCTGTTCATGACCATGTTCACGAACCGCGGCCCCGGCGTGCACCGGGTCGCGTTTGCCGCGCCGTACGCGGGCCGCATCGTCACCCTCGACCTGGCCAGGCTGGGCGGCACGCTCATCTGCCAGAAGGATTCCTTCCTCTGCGCCGCCCGCGGCGTCACGGTGGGGATCGCGTTCCAGCGCAAGATCGGCGTCGGCCTCTTCGGCGGCGAGGGCTTCATCATGCAGAAGCTCGAAGGCGACGGGCTGTGCTTCGCCCACGCCGGCGGGATGGTGCACGCGATGGACCTGCAGCCGGGCGAGACCCTGCGCGTCGACACCGGCTGCCTCGTCGCACTGCAGCCGTCGGTCGCATACGACATCCAGTTCGTGGGGAACATCAAGACCGCCCTTTTCGGCGGCGAGGGGATCTTCTACGCCGCGCTCACCGGCCCCGGCCGCGTGTGGCTGCAGTCGCTGCCCTTGAGCCGGCTGGCCGACCGCATCTACAAGGCGGCGCCGCAGCGCCGCGGCGGGCGCGCCGAGGAGGGCGGGATCCTCGACCAGCTCGGCGGCTTCGGCAAGCTCATCGACGGGGACTGATCACCGGCAATAGGAGCCCGCTTCGGGCAGCGCGCGTTTCTCGATCCACCAGGAGTGGACCTCCGGCGCCAGGCGCCCGGCCTTGACCGCGGGGTCGGAAGCGCTGAGCGCCTCCGCTTCCGCGCGCGACGCGGCCTGGAAGACGAAGACGCCGCGGAGGTCGCCCGTCTCGTCGCCCGAGGGGCCGGCGACGATCATCTTCTTCTCCTGCCAGAGCCGGGTGATGTTCGCCATGTGCGCGGCCTGGATCGCCGCCGAGGCGTCGGTGCGCTCCGCCGTCCAGGCCGGCCCCTTCTTCAAAAGCACGAAGAACACCTCGCCCATGTTCGGCTTTTCCGTCGTCGGCTTCGCCGGGGCGGCCTCGGCCCGCGTGGCCTGCCAGGCCACCGCCTGCCATCTGCCCCGCTTCACGAACGTCCCCGTGTTCAGGTACTCGTCGTTGGCGGCCGGCTCATGGTGGTGGGCGGGCGTCTTCGCCACCAGCCGGAAGGCGACCACCGCGGTGGTCCCGTACTGCTGGATGCGGATGTCCTCCGCGGTGTAGATCGTCGCCGGCGCCGTGGCATCCGCGGGCTTCGCGGAGCGCGCGTCGCGGACGATGTCCGCCTTGCCGATGCGCTGGCCGGCCGCGCGCGTGTAGACGAGGTCGTCCGCCCAGAAGCGATCGTGGACGGCGGGGTCATTGCGCGACACCCCGGCCAGGAACTCGCGGACCAGGGCCGTGAGCTCGGCGGTGGCGGGGGCCGCCGAGGCGGCCTGCAGCGGCGACGCCGCCAGCAGAAGGGCGATTCCGAGTCCGGCCGGGCGCAGTCGCATGGCGGGAATGATAGCCACAATGCCGGTAGAATCGCGCGCACCGGAGGAACGCATGACTGCTACCAGGACTGCTGTCGCCGTGCTCTTCGCCCTTGCCCTCGCCGCGCCCGTCGCCGCGCGGGATGACGGCAAGGATCACGAGCACCACCACGGGCCGCGGGAGAAGCTCGGGACCGTCGTTTTCCCCACCTCGTGCGCGCCCGGTGCGCAGGCGCCCTTCGTCCGCGCGGTGGCGCTTCTCCACTCCTTCTGGTACGCGGAGGCGGAGAAGGCCTTCGCCGCCGTCGCCGCCGCCGACCCCGGCTGCGCGATGGCATGGTGGGGAGTGGCGATGAGCAACTACCACCCGATCTGGGCGGCGCCGACGGACGCGGAGTTCGCGCGCGCACGGGAGGCCGTGGCAAAGGCGCTCGCCGCCGGCGCGAAGACGGCGCGCGAGAAGGACTACATCGCCGCCGTCGCGCAGTTCTTCGCCGACCCCGCCCAGGCGGACCACCGCACGCGCGCCGTCGCCTACCAGAAGGCGATGGAGGCGGTCGCGGCGCGGTATCCCGAGGATCGCGAGGCGCAGGTCTTTCACGCGCTCGCACTTCTCGGGACCGCATCCTCCGCCGACAAGACGTACGCGAACCAGAAGAAGGCGGGCGAGATCTTGAATCGCGTCCTGCCGCTGCAGCCCGACCATCCGGGCGTCGCCCACTACCTGATCCACAGCTTCGACTACCCGGCGCTCGCCGAGATGGCGCTGCCCGCCGCCCGCAGCTATTCGCGCATCGCGGAATCGTCGCCGCACGCACTGCACATGCCGTCGCACATCTTCGTGCGCCTCGGCCTCTGGGACGACGCGATCCGGTCCAACGAGGAATCCGCGGCCGCGGCCCTGGCCCACATCCACAAGACCGATCCCGGGAGCTCCGCCTTCGACGAGCTGCACGCCCTCGACTATCTCGAGTACGCGTTCCTGCAGGAGGGGAAGACGGACAAGGCGCGCGAGATCCTCGACCGGGTGCGCGCCGTGAAGCGCCTCGACAACCCGCAGTTCGCCGCCGCCTACGCGCTGGCCGCCGTGCCCGCGCGGTTCGCGCTCGAGCGCGGGGCGTGGAAGGAAGCGGCCGCGCTCACCGTGGAAGCGCCGTGGTTCCCATGGAACAAGCACCCCAACGCGGAGGCGATCACGCACCTTGCCCGGGCGATCGGCGCCGCGCGCAGCGGTGACCTTCCGCGCGCCCGGGAGGCGACGGCGCGCATTTCCGCCCTCCACGACGCGGCCATCGCCCTGAAGATGCCGTACTGGCCGGACCAGATCGAGATCCAGCGCCGCGAGGCGGCGGCCTGGATCGCGCAGGCGGAGGGGAGGAAGGACGAGGCCCTCGCCCTCATGAACTCCGCGGTGGAGCTCGAGGCGTCCACCGACAAGCACCCGGTCACCCCGGGGCCGGTGCTGCCGGCGCGGGAGCTGCTCGGCGACCTGCTGATGGCGAACGGCCGTCCCGCGGAAGCGCGCGCCGCGTACGAGGCCTCGCTGGCGGTGGCGCCGAAGCGGCTCTATCCCCTGGCGAAGATGCGGGCGATCGCGGCCGGAAAGCCGTAGGCGCGGCCTGCGCCTCCTCGCTCTCGCGCTCGCCGCCGCCGCCGGAGTTTCGTCCTGCTCGCGCGACGCGGGCCCCGCCGAAGCCCTCGACATCTACGCCGCGCAGGGCCAGGAGATCACCGACCCCCTCGTCGAGGCCTGGCAGCAGAAGAACCCCGGGCTGCGCATCAACGTCATCCGCGGCGGGGCCGGCGAGCTGCTCTCCCGCATGCGGGCGGAGAAGGCGAGGCCGCTCGGCGACGTATTCTGGGGCGGGGCGATCGAGCTGTACCGGTCCAACGCCGATTTGTTCGCGCCCCTCGACATCGCCGACGAAGCGGCCTTTTTCGAGGTGCGCGATCCCGAGCGCAAGTGGCACCCGTGGACACGCAACGTCCTCCATCTCGCGGTCAACACGCGCCGCGTTCCCGGCGATCTTCCCCGGAGCTTCAAGGATCTCGCCGATCCGAAGTGGGCGGCCCGCGGCCGCTTCGGCATGTCCAATCCCGCGACTTCGGGGACGGCGTACACCATCGTGCCCGCCCTCGTCACCGTCCATGGCTGGGATTACATGGCGGCGCTGCTCAAGAACGTGCGGCTCACCGACAGCTCGGAGACGAGCTTCAAGTGGCTGAAGGACGGCGAGGTGGCAGCGGGCTTCATCTTCGAGAAGATGCTCATGGACTACACCGCCGCGGGCGCGCCGCTCAAGATGGTCGTGGCCGAGGAAGGCGTCATCCAGCAGACGGACGGATGCGGCCTCATCGCCGGCGCTCCGCACCCCGGCCCCGCGGCCGCGTTTCTCACCTGGATGGCCAGCGCGGAGGCGCATGGCATCGTGCGCGACCGGCTGGGCCGCCGGTCACTGCGTAAGGGCATCGCCGCTTCTCCGGGCCTCATCGACCTGACCGGCATCAGGATCATCCAGCCCGACGTCGACTGGATCACGAACCATCGCGACGAGATCCTGCAGAGGTTCGAGGCCGCCCGCCCTGACCGCTTCGGGTCCTCGTCCCTCCACATGGAGACCGGGGCCCGGGCCTCGTCCTGATCCGGTGAGCGCACACCGGCGCGATCCCTGGCTCGTCGTCGCCCTCGCGGTTAGCGCGATCCTCGTCGCCCTCGTCGTCCTCCCGCAGCTGTGGCTGGTCCGCGCCAGCGTCACCGGGCCCGGCGGATTCACCCTCGCGCATTTCGGGCAGTTCGCAACCGGCGCGCGGTACCTCGCCGCGCTCCGCAACAGCGTCGTCGCCAGCGTTCTCGTCTGCGCGCTGGCGATGGTGGTCGCCGTTCCGCTCGCCTTCGTCCACGCGCGCTACGTGCTGCCGGGGAAGGGCGCGATCCTCACCCTCGCCGCGATGGCGACGGTCACTCCGCCGTTCCTCGGCGCCTATGTGTGGGTCATGCTCCTGGGGTGGAGCGGCTTCCTGTCCACGGCGATGCGCCGGGTGGGGATCCCCTTCGACAGCATCATGGGGCTCGGCGGGATCGTGTGGGTGGGCACGTGGAGCGCCGTCGGCCTGGTTTTCATGTTCGCCTACGACGCGTTCTCCACCATGGATCCGTCGCTCGAGGACGCGGCGATGAGCGTGGGCGCGAGCCGCCTGCGCGCCTATGTGCAGGTCTCGCTGCCCATGGCGACGCCCGCCCTCCTGACCGTCGGGTACCTGGTCCTGATGGCCGCCTTCACCGACTTCGGCACGCCCAAGATCGTGGGCGGCGACGTCGAGGTGCTGCCCGTCCTCGTGTACAACGCGTTCCTGGGCGAGGTAAGGGCGCAGCCGGCGATGGCGTCGACGGCGAGCCTGGTGATGGTCGCGATCTCGACGCTCGTGCTGATGGCGCAGCGGTACGCGCTCACCCGCCGCAGCTATGCGCTCGCCGGATCCGCCCGCGCGCGCCCACGCCCGCTCTCCCGGAGGGCGACGATCGTCGTCCTGGGCTGGACCGGCCTCGTCTTCCTGCTCGTGTTCACGCCCCACGTCGTGGTCAGCGGGCTGTCCTTCTTCACCTGGACGATGGACACGCCGCACCTGCCCGTGACTTTCGGGAATTACGAAGCTCTCGGCCGGCGTTCGCTCTCGCCCGTGCTCGTGAGCTATGGGCTGGCGCTCGTCTCGACGCTGGCCGCGGTCGTCGTCGGCGTGCTGGTGGCCTACGTCGTGGTACGCAAATCGTTCGGCCTCGTCGGTCCGGGGCTGAACGCGCTCGTGATGCTGCCGTACCTGATCCCGGGGACCGTGCTCGCGGTCGGCCTCATCGTCGCCTTCAGCCGCCCGCCGCTGGCCCTGACCGGCACCGGCGCGATCCTCGCCATCGCGTACTTCATTCGCAAGCTGCCCTACGCGATGAAGGCGGCGGAGTCCGCGCTCTACCAGGTCCACCCGAGCCTGGAGGAGGCGGCGATGAGCGTGGGTGCTTCGCCCGCGCGAGCGTTTCGCGACGTGACGGTCCGGCTCATCCTCCCCGGGCTCGCCTCCGGCGCGACGGTCACGTTCCTCGCCACCATCACCGAGCTCTCGGCCACGATCATGCTCTACAGCGCGGCCTGGACGACGATGACGGTCGTGATCTTCCAGGCCGCCCAGGGGATGGGCGGCATGTTCGGCCTCGCCTCGGCGACGGCGGTGGTGATGATGGCGTCCATCTACGTGCCGCTGTACCTCGTGCGCCGGCACTATCGGGTCGGCGCGGTGCTCGCGTGACCACGGCGGCGGCGGTGCCGGTGCGCGTGGCCGGGATCCGCAAGCGGTACGGCGCGGCGACGGTGCTGGACGACGTCTCCCTCGACTTTCCCGCCGGCGGATTCTCGACTCTCCTCGGCCCCTCCGGCTGCGGCAAGACCACGCTCCTCCGCATCGTCGCCGGCTTCATCGATCCCGACGCGGGCAGCGTCCACGTCGGCGGCCGCGACGTGCGCGCCCTTCCGCCCTGGCGGCGGCGGATCGGGTTCGTGTTCCAGAGCTACGCGCTGTGGCCGCACATGACCGTCGCCGAGAATGTCGGCTACGGGCTGCGCCTTCGCGGGCTGCCGCGCGCCGAGGTCGCGGACAAGGTACGCGCGGGGCTGGATCGCATCGGCATGGGATCGCTCGGGTCGCGTCACCCCGGCCAGCTCTCCGGAGGACAGCAGCAGCGCGTGTCCTTGGCCCGCGCGCTCGTCCTCGAGCCGGACGTGCTGCTCCTCGACGAGCCGCTCTCCAACCTCGACGCGCAACTGCGGGTCGAGATGCGGCGCGAGATCCGCCGCCTGCAGCGCGAGGTGGGGATCACGACCATCTACGTGACCCACGACCAGGAGGAAGCGCTGCAGCTGTCCGACGTGATCGCGGTGATGAGCCAGGGGCGCGTCGAGCAGGTGGGGACCGCGGAAGAGGTGTACGCCCGCCCGCGCTCGCCGTTCGTGGCCACCTCCCTCGGCGCGGCGACCCTGCTGCGCGGTCAGGCGCAGGCCGACGGGTCGCTGCTCGTCGCCGGTCAGCGGCTGTCCCTTGCGCTCCCGGATTCGGTCGCCGGCCGCACAGTGCGGGTCGCGATACGGCCGGAGAGCGTGATCCTGTCTGCCCATGGCGCCGGAGGCGGGATGTCGGCGGCGGTAACGGAGCGCGCTTACCTCGGGCACGCGTGGCGGATCGTCGCCCGTGTCGGCAAGGGCGTCGATCTCACCGCCTACACACCGCTCGCAGTCGAGGTCGGGCAGGGGGTGTGGCTGCGGTTGAGCCAGGCGATCGTGGTGGAGGTGGAGGAGTGACCGAGGTCTTCCGCCATACCGGCCACCTCCACCGCGAGGACCGCAAGGGCTACCGCCAGCATCGATTCGCGGTGCCGCCGGGAGCGGGAGGACTGGAGATCGCCTTCTCGTACGACCCCGGCCAGGACTTCCCCCATTCGCTCCTCACGCTGTCGCTTTTCGACCCGCGTGGCTTCCGCGGCGCCGGCCATCGCTACGCGCCGCGCCAAACGGTCCGCCTCGAGCCGCGCGACGCGACGCCCGGCTTCCTGGCCGGCCCCCTGCCGCCCGGCGAATGGATGGTCGAGGTCGACATCCACTGCGTCATCG